>NZ_VJZC01000655.1 GCF_009377185.1 Streptomyces spongiae | reverse complement strand
GGGTGCGGACGGGGGCGAGGGTGTGTAGGGGAGTGTCTGAGGGCTCCCCTGGCGGGGCCCGTGGATCACTCAGCGGTTCCCGGGTCCGCCCGCGTCGGCGTCCCTCGCCCTGACCAGCCCCGTCTCGTAGGCGAGTACCACCGCCTGGGCGCGGTCGCGGAGGGAGAGTTTGGCGAAGATGCGGGCCACGTGGGACTTCACGGTGGCTTCGCTCAGGGTCAGGTGGGCGGCCAGCTCCGCGTTGGACAGGCCGCGGCCCAGCAGGGTCAGGACCTCCCGTTCGCGGGGCGTCAGGGCGGCGAGGTCGGCGTGCACGGCGGGTGGATGGGGCGCCGTGTCCGCGGCGAAGCGTTCCACCAGGCGTCGGGTGATGGACGGGGCCAGCAGGGCGTCTCCGGTGTCGACCAGGCGTATGGCCGCCGCCAGGTGTTCCGGGGTGACGTCCTTCAGGAGGAAGCCGCTGGCTCCGATCGACAGGGCCGTGTACACGTAGCGGTCGAGGTCGAAGGTGGTCAGGATGAGCACGCGGCAGTCCGGGTTCTGTTCCAGGATGCGGCGGGTGGCCTCCAGGCCGTCCATGGTCGGCATGCGGATGTCCATCAGCACGACGTCCGGCCGCAGTTCACGCGCCGCCGCCACCGCTTCCGCGCCGTCGGCCGCCTCTCCGACCACCTCGATGCCGCGGGCGGTCAGGATCAGCCGGAAACCGGTGCGGATCAGTGTCTGGTCGTCGGCGACGAGCACGCGGGGAGCCGGCTCGGCCCCGGCCGCCGTCACGGGCGGTCCAGCGGGATGCGCGCCCGGACCCGGTAGCCGCCGCCGAGGCGCCGCCGGGCGTCCAGGTCCCCTCCGTACACCGCGACCCGTTCGCGCAGACCGAGGAGCCCGCGGCCCGTGCCCTCGCGGTGCGGCCTCGATGGTCTCGATGGTGCGGGGGTGCCGCCGGTGAGCACGCTCGGGCCGGTGTTCAGCACCTCCACGCGCAGGGCGTGGTCCGCGTACCGGACGGTGACCTCGGCCTTGCCGCCGTCTCCGTGCCGGAGTGCGTTGGTCAGCGCCTCCTGGACGATGCGGTAGGCGGTCACGTCGACTCCCTGGGGCAGCGGGCGTGGCTCGCCGGAGATCCGCACGTCGACGGGCAGGCCGGCGAACGATATCCGGTCGACGAGTTGGCCCAGCCGGTCGAGGCTCGGCTGCGGTGTCAGATCGACCACGCCTGTGTCCCCGTCCGGTCCGTGGTCCGCGTCCGGTCCGTGGTCCCCGTCCGGTCCGTGGTCCGCGTCCGGTCCGTGCTCCGCGTCCTCGCCGTTCTGCGACGGGGCCAGCAGTCCCAGCAGGTGCCGCAGGTCGGTCATCGCGCCGCGGCCCGCGTCCTCGACGGCCCGCAGGGCGGCCGTGGCCTCGTCCGGCATCGTGTCCAGCACCTCGCGGGCGGCACCGGCCTGGACCACCATCAGGCTGACGTTGTGGCTGACGATGTCGTGCAACTCCCGGGCGATGCGGTCGCGTTCGGCCGTGACCGCGGCGCGGGCGGCGCTCTCCCGCTCCCGCTCCAGCAGCCAGCCGCGCTCCCCGACAGCCGCCTGCCACCGGCGCCGCGTACGCACCAGCGCGACCGCCAGCACCACGGCGACCGTGCACGCCGCGACCAGCGCCGCCGTCAGCCCGTCAGACTCCCACTCCCCCACGGGGGTCACCTTCGCAGACGCCCGCCCGGACCGCATCAGCCTGTGGATTCAGGGCGTTGCATCCCAGGGATGAGGTGCGGGTCGATGTGCCGTCCCGGGAGGGATGTCGAGATCGCGCTCCTCCCTTAGCGTCCGGTGCATGGTCAGTGAAGGCAGTAGGGCTGAAGGCAGTAGGGCTGAAGGCAGGGCTGAAGGCAGCAGAGGAGAGGCCGTCGTACGACTCGACGGCGTGCGCAAGGAGTACGGCGAGACGACGGCGCTGGACGGTGTGTCGCTGGAGATACGGGCGGGGGACGCGGTCGCGGTGATGGGGCCCTCGGGGTGCGGCAAGTCGACCCTGCTCAACATGATCGCCGGGCTGGACCGTCCGACGGGCGGCTCGGTCGTCGTGCATGGCGAGAACGTGGGGGAGCTGAGCGAGAAGGGCCTCGCCCTGTACCGGCGGCGCCGTATCGGCATGATCTTCCAGTTCTTCAACCTCATCGACGACCTGTCGGCGCTCGACAACGTCGCCCTGGCCGCGCAGTTGACCGGCACCCCCGCCCGGCAGGCCCGCCGCCGGGCGCTGGAGCTCTTCGACGAACTCGGCATCGCCGACCGGCGGAACGCCTATCCGGCGGTGCTCAGCGGCGGCGAGCGGCAACGCGTCGCGGTGGCCCGGGCGTTGATGAACCGCCCCGCGCTGCTGCTGGCCGACGAGCCGACCGGCGCCCTGGACAGCCGCTCCGGCGAGCAGGTGATGGACCTGCTGCTCGACCTCAACCAGATCGGCCAGACCCTGATCCTGGTGACCCACGACGAGCACCTCGCCCGGCGCTGCGCCAGCCGGCTCGTCGAGATCGCCGACGGCCGGGTGACCGGCGAGCACACCCTGGAGCCGTCCGCATGAGGGCGGTGTGGCGGGCCGCACGCGCGGCGGTACGGCGACGCAGGCTCCAGACGGTCGTCATCGCACTCGTCACGCTGACCTCGACGGCGGCGATGGTGGTGGCGCTGGGCCTCGTGGACGCGGCCTCCGCCCCGTTCGACAAGGCCTTCGACCGGCAGCGGGGCCCGCATGTCGTCGCCGCGTTCGATCCGGACAAGGCCTCGGACGAGCAGCTGGAGCGGACAGCCCGGCAACCCGGTGTGGAGGCCGCCGCCGGGCCGTTCGCGCAGGCCACGGTCGAACTGCCGGACGACGCCATGAACTTCGGCCTCGGCAGCCAGATCACGGTCGTGGGCCGCCCCGGCCCCTCAGGCCCGGTGGACCGGGTGGACCTGTGGGCGGGCCGCTGGGCCACCGGGCCCGGCGAGGTCGTCCTCAACCGGCAGTCCGACTGGACCGCGGACGACCTCGGCAAGAAGCTCCAGGTGCCCTCGGGCCCGGACCTCACCGTCGTCGGGTTCGCCTTCGACCTGAGCCGCACCGCGGACGCCTGGGTGGCGCCCGAGCAGGCAGCGGCCCTGCACCCCACGGTCACCCAGATGCTCTTCCGCTTCACGAAGGAGTCGCAGGCGCCGGACGCGTCCTCGGAGGACCGGCTCCGCGCGGAACTGGCCACGCTGACCGAAGGACTTCCGGCGGGCGCACTGACCGCCTCCCGTACGTACCTCACCCTCAAGCAGCAGGTCAGCAGCTCCGCGCGGGCGTTCACCCCGTACCTCATGGCCTTCGGTGTCCTCGGGATCGCGGTGGCGGTGCTCATCGTCGCCAACGTGGTCAGCGGCGCGGTGATCTCCGGCTTCCGGCACATCGGCATCCTCAAGGCCCTGGGGTTCACACCGGGGCAGGTCGTCGCCGTCTACCTCACGATGATCTCCGTACCCGCCGTACTCGGCTGTGCGCTCGGCACCGTCGTCGGCAACCTGTTGGCGCGCCCCTTCTTCGAGTTCGTGTTCACGGGGCCCGACGCGGGGGTGTTCCACGGCAGCGTCTCCGTCGCGGCCTGGGTGAACGCCGTCACTCTGCTCGGCGTGCCCGCGGTGTGCGTCCTCGCCGCGCTCGCCCCCGCCGTGCGCGCCCACCGGCTGCCCGCGGCACGGGCGATCAGCGCGGGCAGCGCCCCACGTGCCGGGCGTGCCCTCCACCTCCAGCGCCGGCTGGCCGGAAGCAGGCTGCCGCGCTCGGTGAGCCTGGGCGTGGGCCTGCCGTTCGCCCGGCCGGGCCGCAGCGCCCTCACGCTCGCCGCCGTGGTGCTGGGTGTGACCACCGTGACGTTCGCGACCGGCCTGGCCACGACGATGACCATGCTCGGCAACGCCGGCCGGGACGCCTACCAGGTCACGGTGTACGCGAGCAGCTTCAAGCACGGCAAGGAGGTCAAGCCGCAGCACGGCGACCGGGAACTCGAGTCACTGCTGCGCTCACTGCCCGGCGCGCGTGAGGTCACCGCCAGGGCGGACGACGACATCCGCATGGCGGGCTCCGCGCAGGACGTGATGCTCGAAGGGCGGCGGGGCGACCGGCTCACCCTGGGCAACGTCCTCAC
This sequence comes from Streptomyces spongiae, assembly GCF_009377185.1. Lineage (GTDB taxonomy): Bacteria > Actinomycetota > Actinomycetes > Streptomycetales > Streptomycetaceae > Streptomyces > Streptomyces spongiae. The sequence goes on along the minus strand of NZ_VJZC01000655.1, from coordinate 1,125 downwards.
TCAGGGCCGCTGGATGCACCGCGCCGGCGAGGTCGTGGCCGGGTCGGCCTTCCTGCGTCAGAACGGCCTCCGGGTCGGTGACCGCATCCGCCTGGAGAAGGGAGACCGGGGCGAGGACGTGGTCGTCGTCGGGGAGTTCATGGAGAGCAACGCCCGGCTGCTCGTCACCGACTGGCCGACGGTGACGGCCCTGTCCCCGAACGAGAAGCCCATCGCCTACCACGTCAAGCTGCGCGACGGAGCTGACCCGGCCGCCTACGCCCGCGCCGCCAAGGCCGCCGACTCCGGGATCAGCCCGACCCCGACCGGCTCCAACTCCCTCACCCAGACCATCGTCGGCTCGGCGACGGTCCTCACCCTGATGCTCACCGTGGTCGCGTCCCTCGGCGTGTTCAACACGGTCGTCCTCAACACCCGTGACCGCCGCCGCGACCTGGGCATGCTGAAGTCCATCGGCATGACACCGCGCCAGGTCACGGTGATGACGGTGACGTCGATGGCGGTGCTCGGCGCGCTCGGCTCCCTGCTCGGTGTCCCGCTGGGCGTGGCGGGCTACGAGGTGGTGGTACCGCGGATGGCGGGCGCGGTGGACCTCGCCCTGCCCCCGTACATGACGGACGTCTGGCGGGCCCCGGCCCTGGCCGGCGTGGCCTCGGCGGGCCTCGCGATCGCGGTACTGGGAGCGCTCGTCCCGGCGCGGAGAGCGGCCCGGCTCACGATCGCCCAGGTGCTGCACAACGAGTGAGCCGGGCCGGGCCATGGTTCCTGGGTCACGGATCGGGGATCACCGCTCCTGGGCCACGGCTCGGGGATCACCGCTCCGGGGCATCGCTCGGGGATCACCGCTCCGGCGTGGTGTCCAGTTCGACCCCTTCCACGAAGTGGTCGAACTCACCCGCCTGTACACCCAGGACGAACGCGTCCCACTTCCGGCGGTTCGTCGTCACGACGTTGTCCGGGTCGCTGGTCTCCCGGATGTACACGGGTGCCTCCGGGTCCTCGCTCTCGGTGAAGGCGACCTCGATCCAGGGGCCGGGGCCGGTGGCGTCCTCGGGGGCGGCTCGGATCCAGTCGAGGTCGGCGGGGACGTCAGACACGGGGAAGTCCTTCCGGAGTGTGTGTGGG
>NZ_VJZC01000654.1 GCF_009377185.1 Streptomyces spongiae | reverse complement strand
GGCGAGGAGGATGCGGCGGGTGGGTGCGGGTACGTCGGAGGCGAAGGGCAGGAGACGTACGTCGCTGCGGCGGCTGGTGAGGGCCAGACGGGGGGCGAGGGCGATGCCGAGCCCGGCGGCGACCATGGCCTGTGCCTCCTGGTAGTCGTGCGAGGAGTAGGCGATCCGCGGCTCGAATCCCGCCTGGCGACAGCTGCGACGCAGGACGTCGGCGACGGGATGGTTGTCGGCGCGGATGATCCACTCCTGGTCGGCGAGGTCGCCGAGCCGCACTGAGGGATGGGTGCGCAGGGACGAGTCGGCGGGGACCACCAGCACCGTGGGGTCGTCCAGGAGGTGCGTGAGGGAGAGCGCTGGATCGTCGAGGCGGTTCCACTCGTAGTCCCAGAGCAGCCCCTGCTCCACCTCCCCGGTGTGGAGCATCTCCCGGAGCTCCGCGAGAACCCCGGCCCGTACCTCGATGCGGATTCCGGTGTGGCGGCGACGGAAGCGGGTGAGCGCGAGGGGCAGCAGGGACGCGCTCGCCGTGGGGAAGGAACCGAGCCGCAGCGTGCCCTGGTCGAGGGCGGTGAAGGAGTCCAGGTCGGCCTGTGCGGCACGGAGTTCGCGACGGATCGCCTGGCCCCGTTCGGCCAGCGCGACTCCCGCCGGGGTGGGGCGGATGCCGCGCGGCAGCCGCTCGATCAGGGGCTGACCGGCCTCCCGCTCCAGCAGGGACATCTGCTGGGAGGCGGCCGACGTGGTCATGCCCAACGCCTCGGCAGCGGCGGTGAGCGAACCGCGTTCGGCGGCCTCGGTGAGCAGCAGCAGTCGGCGCACGTTCAGCATGCCTGGGACTTTAGCTGAGCTAAACCCATGTGAAGCGAACTGCGATTGTTCCGAAGTCACGCCTCTGCGAAGGTCTCCGCAATCGCCGAGCGGTTCACCGGCCCGCAATGCGCCCGTAACCACCGCCTCGGCCCTTCCCTCTCCCTCATTGATCAAGGAAGAGCTCAGACGTGCACACTCCCGCGACCCTGGTGCGTGGCGGCACCAGCAAGTGCTGGCTGTTCAACCAGGTCGACGTCCCCGCCGGCCGTGGCGAACTGGAGAAGCTGCTGGTCTCCGCGTACGGCGCCGCCGATCCCGTGGAACTGGACGGCGTGGGCGGGGCGACCCCCACCACCTCTAAGGCGGCGGTTGTCAGCGCCTCCCCCGAACCCGGCGTGGACGTGGACTATCTCTTCGCCCAGGTAGGCATCGGCACGGGCTCGGTCGAGTGGACGAGCAACTGCGGCAACTGCGCCACGGGGGTCGCGCTGTACGCGGTCGCAAAGGGCATGGTGGCGATCACCGGTGACCGGACTCGTGTGGTGATGCGCAACACCAACACCGGCGCGGTCCTCGAAGGGCTCGTGGACACCACCGGTGGCGTCGTACACCACTTCGGCCGCCAGACCGTACCCGGCACCCGTGCCGGCGGAGTCGCCGTCGGCCTCACCTTCCGCGATCCGGCCGGCGGCACCACCGGTTTACTGCTCCCCACCGGGCAGGCCGCGCAGGATCTGCCGGTCGCTGCCGCCGAGCCGGTGCGGGTGAGCATGGTGGACGCCGGAGCACCCGTCGTACTCATCGACGCCCTCGGCGCCGGACGCACCGGCGCCGAGCCACTGGAGCGGATGGGCACGGACGTGCCCTGGTTGCGCACTGTGCGTCATACCGCCGCACCGCTGATGGGGCTGCTCAAGCCGGGTGAGGAACCGGGCGACGCGGTGCCCAAAGTGGGCCTGGTGGGCCCGCCGGTGCCGTACACCACCACCCTCGGGGAGCAGATCGCGGCCGAGGACTACGACATCTCGGTGCGCATGCTCAGCATGAACGCCCCACACCCCGCGATCGGCCTGACCTCCGCCGTCGCCGTCGCGGCAGCCGGGCTCGTCGAGGGCTCAGTGGTCTGCCGGACCGCGGGTGGCCCGACCGAGGAATGGCTGCGTCTCGGCACACCCGCGGGCATCGTCGCGGTCCGCTGCACCGACGTAGGGGACGGCCTGCCGCGGCGGGTCACCGTGCAACGCGCGGCCCGGCTGCTCGCCGACGCCCGTATCTACGTCCCGGAAACAGGCCGCACCCCCGTCCCGGCGTCAGGCCGCACGCAAGCCGCCTGAACCGGGACGGACATCACCTCGGTCGGCCGGTCCCCCAGCCGTCCGCACCGGGATACCCTCGCGCCCTCGGGGCGCGCCCCTCCCCATCGCACCAAGGACAAAGATGTCTGCTGAAGTGATCTCCATAGGCGCGCTGCTGGTGATGTTCGTAGTCGGCACGGTGCTGCCGATCAACCTGGGCATCCTCGCCTTCGTCGCCACCTTCGCCGTCGGCACCGCCTCGCTCGGCCTCACCGAGGACGAGATCTTCGAGGGGTTCCCGGCGAAGCTCTTCGTCACCATCGTCGGGGTCACCTACCTGTTCTCCGTCGCCCGCCGAAACGGCACCATCGACTGGCTCGTCGCGGCCGGCGTACGGCTGGTGCGCGGCAAGGTCGCGCTCATTCCCTGGGTGCTGTTCCTGGTGGCCGCCCTGCTGACGGCGTTCGGTACGTTCACACCGGCCGCGGTCGCGATCCTCGCGCCGATCGGCATGAACTTCGCCTACCGCTACAAGCTCAACCCGTTGGTCGTCGGCATGATGGTGATCAGCGGCGGGCACGCGGGCGCGTTCTCCCCGCTCGCCGTGTCCGGTGCGTTGGTGCTCGGCCTGGTCGACAAGACCGAACTGCAGGTCTCCGCGGTGACGCTGTTCAGCGCCAGCTTCCTGATCAACCTGGTGCTCTCGGCACTCACCTACGTGCTGCTCGCCAAGCGCCCCGCCCCGCTGGCCGAGGGATCCGGAGAGGCGGACGAGGACGAGGACCTCGCCGTGTCCGGCAGGCCCGACTGGCGCCAGTGGCTCACCCTCGCCTGCCTGGTGGCGCTCGTGGTCGGCGCTCTCGGCTTCCATCTGGAGATCGGCTTCCTGGCTCTGGCGGCCGGTGCGCTGCTGGCCCTGGTGGACATGAAGCGGCAGGAGAAGGCCGTGGACGGCGTCAGCTGGTCCACCCTGCTGCTGGTCGCGGGCATGATGACCTACATCGCCATGCTGGAGAAGGCCGGCATCATCGAGAACATCTCCGCGCACGCGGCGGGCCTGGGCGCACCGGTCGCCGTCGCCCTGCTGCTGTGCTTCACCGTGGCCATCACGTCCGCCTTCGCCTCCTCCACGGCGATCCTCACCGCGATCATCCCGATCGCCGTGCCGCTGCTGCTCTCCAGCCACCTCAGCGCCGCCGGACTGATCGCCGCTCTCGCCGTCTCCACGACGATCGTGGACACCTCGCCCTTCTCCACCAACGGCGCACTCGTCCTCAGCAACGCCCGCGGGGTGGACCCCCGCCGCTTCTACCGCCAGGTCATCGGCTACACCGGCGGAATCGTCGCCCTCGGTCCTGTGGTGGCCTGGGGCGCGCTGGTCCTGCCCTGGTCGTAGCCGCGTCACGGACGGCCCGGGTCCGGATTCGAGGGGGCGCACCGGAGCCCCCTCGTTCCACATTTTAACGATTGTCTCTTTCTTGACACCTGTCTAGCATTCTGGTCATGCAGGATCGACAAGACCGCCGCGTGCTCCGCAATCGGACGGCCCTCATCGACGCCGCCGTCCGCCTGGTCTCCGAGCGGGGAACCACCGCGCTGCCCGTCGTCGACATCTCCGATGCCGCGGATGTCAGCCGCCAGCTCGTGTACATCCAGTTCGGGGACCGCGACGCGCTCCTTGTGGCGGCCGCGACCGACCTGGTCGAGCGGGAGCTCATCGCCGCCGAGGCGGGGGACGGCAACTCCTCGCCCCACGAGCGCCTGCTGGCCATGGCCCGGCACTTCGCCCGGCACCGGCCCTTCTACCGCGCGATGCTCACCGGGTCCTGCGCCTTCCCGATGAGCCGCGCGCTGAACAGGCTGTTCGGCTCCCTGATCACCACGGCGGGCCTGCGGGAGGTGTTCGGCGACCTCGACGAGACCACGGCCGAGGACCTGAAGGACCTGGTCACCGGCGGGACCGGCGCGATCGTCAACGACTGGGTGATCGAGGCGGAGGACCCCCTGGTCCCCGAGGAGCTGTCGGCCCGCCTGCTGCGCGTCACCTCGGCGTTCACCCGCACCCGCGCCAGCCCCACTCCTCCACCAGGAGGGCACCTCGGATGAACCTCGGCAGCCACCTCACGCAGCGCACCCTGCGTCTTCCTCCGCCCGTCACCAGGAACCTGACCATCGAACGCGACCTGCGCGTGCCGATGCGCGACGGGGCCGTCCTGCTGGCCGACCGCTGGATTCCGAAGTCCGGCGGCGACGGCCTGCCGACCGCGCTCATCCGCATTCCCTACGGCCGGGCCGGCCTGGTCGGCGGCCAGATGGCCAGGCCGTTGGCGGAGCGGGGCTTCCAGGTCCTCGTCCAGAGCACCCGGGGCACGTTCGGTTCCGACGGCCCCTTCGACCCGCTGCGCCGCGAAAGGGAGGACGGTCTCGACACCCTCGACTGGGTGATCGAACAGTCCTGGTTCGGTGACTCGATGATCCTCTACGGCCCCAGCTACCTCGGCTTCGTCCAGTGGGCCGTCGCGGACGCCGCACCGCCCCAGGTCAAGGCCATGATCCCGGTGGTCTCCGAGTCGGCCCTCACCCTGGAGTTCCTTCGCTCGGACGGTTTCTCCCTGGAGACGCCGTTCGGCTGGGCCGTCCAAGTCGCCGGGCAGGAACGCCGGTTCGCCATGCCCCGGGCGATGCTGGGCGTGAAGAAGGTCCGGCGCGCCCTGCACACACTGCCCCTGAACCAGGCCGACACCGCTGCCATCGGGCACCGCTACGACTACGTCCAGAACATCCTCGACCACGACGACACGACGCCGTTCTGGCGAGGTCTCGACCACCGCCACCGAGTCTCCGACATCACCGTGCCCGTGAGCAGCGTCGGCGGCTGGTACGACATCTTCCTGCCCGGCCAGCTCCGCGACCACCGCGTCCTCCAGGAGGCCGGCCGCACTCCCCTCCGCCTCACCGTCGGCCCGTGGGGACACACTTCGATGGGTGTGGGTCCTGCGGCCTTCGGCGAGGCTCTCGACTTCGGCCTCGCCCTGTGCCGTGGCCAGGAGCCGGCCGAGCGGGCACCGGTGCGCCTGTACGTCATGGGCCAGGAGAAGTGGCGCGACTTCCCCTCCTGGCCGCCCCCGGGATACGAGCCCCGGCGCCTCCACCTCCAGCCGGACGGCGGCCTCTCCCCCGAC
>NZ_VJZC01000653.1 GCF_009377185.1 Streptomyces spongiae | reverse complement strand
GTGACGCACACAGCGTCACCGGCAGCCCCGCCCCGTAGAAGCCAGGGGCTACAGGCTCACACCGTCTCCGACCTCAACCCGCACCGGCTCCGTGTCCGGCGCACTGTGCCGCTCCGCCCAGTTCTCCAGGGCCGTACGGCAGGCGTGGTCGAGGTGGTGGAGACCGGAGAGGTCCACCTCGATCGGGCGGTCCTGGGGCAGCGCCTCCAGGTTGTCGAGGATCTTCGGCAGACGCAGGAAGGTCGCGTTGCCCGACAGGTACGTCTGGATGGGACCCGCGCCCTTGTCGATGACCTCCAGCTTGATGTGCGAGGCCTCCCACGCGGTCTTGACGACCGAGAGGGCCAGACCGATCAGTACGCCCTCGAACATGTTCACCGCGACGATCGCCACGGCGGTGACCACGAGGATCAGCGCCTCGCCCCGGTGCGAACGCCACAGACCGACGATCTCCCGGAAGGGGATCAGCTTCCAGCCCGCGTGGACGAGGACACCCGCGAGGGCCGGGATCGGGATGAGCGCCAGCGTGGACGGCAGCAGCGCGGCGAAGAGCAGGAGCCAGACGCCGTGCAGCACCCGGGACGCCTTGGTCTTCGCGCCCGCGTTGACGTTGGTCGAGCTGCGGACGATCACCGCGGTCATGGGCAGCGCGCCGAGCACACCGCACACGGTGTTGCCCGCGCCCTGGGCCATCAGCTCCTTGTCGTACTCGGTGCGCGGCCCGTCGTGCAGGCGGTCCACGGCCGCGGCGCTGAACAGCGACTCGGCGGAGGCGATCAGGGTGAAGGCGATGATCGTGCCGATGATGCCGACGTTCGCCAGCTCGCCGAAGGCGTCGAAGCCGGGCGGCTGGATGGAGTCCAGCAGACCCTTCACCTCGACGGTGGCGACGGGGAGGCTGAAGGCGACGGAGGCGACGGTGGCCAGGACCACCGCGGCGAGCGCGCCCGGCACCGTCTGCGCCTTCTTCGGCAGCTTCTTCCACAGCACCATCACCGCGATGGTCCCCGCGCCGATCGCGAGCGAGACCAGGGCGTCCGTGCTGCCGAAGGCGTCGACGGCCGCGCCGGGCAGCCCGGCGATCTTGTCGAGACCGGAGGCGGGGGCCTTCAGCCCGGCCGCCGCGTACAGCTGGCCCGCGATGATGACGAGCCCGATGCCGGCCAGCATGCCTTCGACGACGGACACGGATATCGCCCGGAACCAGCGGCCCAGCTTCAGGGCGCCCATGGCGAGCTGGAGCAGACCGGCGGCGAGCACGATGACGCCCAGTGCGGGCAACCCGAACTCGCTGACCGCCTCGAAGACCAGCACGGTCATACCGGCCGCCGGCCCCGACACCTGGAGGCTGCTGCCTCGCATGAAGCCGGTGACGAGACCGCCCACGATGCCGGTGATCAGGCCGAGTTCGGCCGGGACCCCGGAGGCGACGGCGACGCCCACGCACAGCGGGAGGGCGACGAGGAACACGACGAGTGAGGCGGTGAAGTCCTGCCTCAGATGGGGATACTTGGTCAGCACAGTCGTTCCCCCGCTCACAGAGATTCGAACGAGTCGGTGTCCGCGCGGTGTTCGCGCACGGCCCCGGTGTGCACCTCGTAGTACCAGCCCCTCAGGCGGAGCTGTCCCGCCGTCAGACGCTGTTCGACGCACGGGTAGGACCGCAGGCGCAGGACCTGCGCCAGGACGTGGTTCTGTACGGCCTCCGCGACCGTGGGGTCCGCCGGGTCGTCGCACTTGGGCGCGTCCGCGGCGTGTGCGAGCCACTCCTGCACGGCGGGTACGGCCGTCAGGTCGTCGCCGCGGACCATCGCGCCGACCGCACCGCAGTGCGAGTGGCCGCAGACCACGATGTCCTGTACGCCGAGGACCTCCACGGCGTACTCGATGGTGGCCGCCTCGCCGGTGCAGCGGTCGGAGGTGTACGCGGGCACGACGTTGCCCGCGGTGCGCAGTTCGAAGAGCTCGCCGGGCCGGGCGCCCGTGATCAGGGCGGGGACGACCCGGGAGTCCGAGCAGGTGATGAACAGGACTTGGGGGGACTGACCTTCGGCCAGCCCGGCGAACTCCTCAGGGCGCTGTCCGAACGTACGGGCGTTGTCGATGAGGGGCTGCATGTTGTGGTGACTCCTCCTGGCGCGCCACGGCGGCGCGTCGGGCTGACAAGACAGAGTGTGTGGGGGGGCGGGCTCTGCTGCTCAGCAGCGGAAGACCTGGAGTGCGGCCGGGGTGTGGGCCGTACGTGATCTCTCCACGCGGTGGTGCGACGTGAGCCGCGCGACGGGCTCGTGAGCGGACGCCGGATCCTCCTCCTGCAGCGGACGCTCGGGTGCCTGGGGCACCGAGTCGGCCGTGCGATGCCGGTCGTTCCTGGGCAGGGGGATGACCGGGTCCCCCGAGCCGTCGCACTCGCGGTGGGTGACGATCTCGTCGCGCAGCGCCTTACCCGTGAGTACCTTTCCGGGCGCGGCGTTGACCTTGGCATCTCGGGCGGTGTGCGCGGATGCGAAGGATGTGGCGGGAGTGAAGAACGGGAGGCAGAGCAGAACGGCGGCGAGGAGTACGACCACGGTCCGGGCCGTCTTACCTTGCGACATGTGCCTCCCCCCGGTAGTTGGTGGTCTTTTCGGCGCGTCAACAGATGGTCAACAGCGGGTCAAGAGGAACGTTAACCCGGCGAAGTTGTTTGCAGGGTTAACTTAACGTTTCATGCTGAAGAGAGCCTGAAAAGCGAGGCAGGGTTGGCCGGAACAAGCCCTTGACCTGCCGGAGTTCGCCGGATAAGCAGCCCGCGGGGCAGGGCGTGGTGTGGCGCGGCGTGGCGCGGAGTTCGGTGGGCGCGCGGCGCCCGTCCGCGGGGCTCAGTGCGCGGCGCGCGGCGCCGTCCCGCGGCGCCGTCCCGCGAGGGTTCAACGCGTGAGGAGCCCCCGCAGGGCGATCAGTGCTCGACGAGTCCCTTGGCGTCGCGGGCGAGCGCGGTGAGGCGGGAAATGGCCCGGAAGTACTTCTTGCGGTAGCCGCCGTTCAGCATCTCCTCGCTGAACAGCTTGTCGAAGGGCAGCCCCGAGGAGAGGACCGGCACCTCGCGGTCGTACAGCCGGTCGGCGAGCACGACGAGCCGCAGAGCGGTCGACTGGTCCGGAACGGGCTGCACGTCGGTGAGGCACACCGCCTTCAGGTCGTCCGTGAGGGCGCCGTAGCGGCTCGGGTGGACGCGCGCCAGGTGGTCGAGGAGCTGCGGGAACTCGTCGAGCGAGGCGCGCTCGGTGGCGTACGCGGCCTTCATGACCTGCTCGGCGGAGAACGGCGCCGGGGCCTCGGGCAGTCCGCGGTGACGGTAGTCCTCGCCGTCGATGCGCAGGGCGCGGAAGTGCGCCGACAGCCCCTGGATCTCGCGCAGGAAGTCGGCCGCCGCGAACCGGCCCTCGCCGAGCTTGCCCGGCAGGGTGTTCGAGGTGGCGGCGAGGGCGACACCCGCGTCGACGAGCTTGCCGAGCAGGGTCGAGACCAGGACGGTGTCGCCCGGGTCGTCCAGCTCGAACTCGTCGATGCACAGCAGACGGTGTCCGGACAGGGTCTGGACCGTCTTCTGGAATCCGAGCGCGCCCACCAGGTTCGTCAGCTCCACGAACGTGCCGAACGCCTTCAGTGCGGGCTCGGCCGGGGTCGCGTGCCAGAGGGAGGCCAGCAGGTGGGTCTTGCCGACGCCGTAGCCGCCGTCGAGGTAGACACCGCGCGGTCCGGTGGGGATCTTCTTCGTGGCCCTGCCGAAGCCGAAGAGCCGTCGCTTGCCGCCCGATCCGCCGGCGGGCGCACCGCCGAGCCCCGCCGCGAAGCCGCTCAGTACCCGGACGGCCTCCGTCTGGCTGGGCTGGTGCGGGTCCGGGATGTACGTGTCGAAGCGCACCGAGTCGAACCGGGGCGGCGGCACCATCTCGGCGACGAGCCGGTCCGCGGGGACGTGCGGCTCACGGGCGCACAGGGACAGCGGGACCGCTTCGGGTATGCGACCGGTTCCGGACACGGCGGTGGAGGACGACGACACGGTTACCGAGTCTAAGGGTCGTGCCACACTGCACGACATGCGACGCCTGTTCCCTGTGACCGAAGAGACAGCGACCCGACGGCTCTCAGGCGCGCCCGGCGGGGGTGCGGACGCGGACCAGGACGCGGCTGTCGGCCAGAACACGACTGTCGGCCAGGGTACGGCTGTCGGCCAGGACGCGGCTGCCGAGCACGAGTGGAGCCTCGACGAACTGGCCGAGGCGTACGCCTACCCGTCGGCGTCCGGGGGCGCCCCCGAGCCCTGGCTGCGCGCCAACATGGTGTCGACCCTCGACGGCGCCGCCCAGCACGACGGGCGCTCCCAGCCCATCTCCACCGCGGCCGACATGCGGATCTTCGGCACCCTGCGCGGGCTCGCGGACGTCGTGCTCGTGGGCGCCGAGACGGCACGCCAGGAGCAGTACCGCCCGGCCCGCGCACGCGAGGCCTTCGCGGCGCGCAGGGAGGCCGCCGGGCAGGGCCCCGCGCCCGCCGTCGCCGTGGTCAGCGCGAACCTGGACCTGGACTTCTCCCTGCCCCTCTTCACCTCGCCCTTGGTCCCCACCCTCCTGCTGACCGGCGCCGCGGCGGCACCCGACCGGGTGGCCGCCGCCGAGAAGTCCGGCGTCCGGGTCGTGATCGCCGGGGACGGTATGGGGGTGGAGCCCGCCCGTGCCGTACGCGCCCTCGCCGACCTGGGGCACACCCGGCTGCTCACCGAGGGCGGCCCGCGTCTGCTGGGACAGCTGGTGGCGGCCGACGTGCTGGACGAGCTGTGTCTCACGGTCGCCCCGATGCTGACGGCGGGGGACGCGCAGCGCATCGCCGGGGGCCCCTCCGTCGCCGTACCCAAGCGTTTCGAACTCGTGTCCCTCCTGGAGGAAGCCGGGTTCCTGTTCAGTCGTTACCGTCGGACCTGAAGGGCCGTGGGTGGAATGTGCTGTTCTGATTTGGTTCCGCTGGGCACTCTGGAACTCCCGTTCCCGTTCCCAGGAGGAGAAGGGCGCCTGTCGTGTTCACGAGCGTATTGATGATCGAGAAGGCATTGACGTCCGCCGACGTGGAGTTCGTCACCACCTTGCACGGCGACGAGGCCGTCTCCTTCCACGTGCTGCTCCAGCCCCGCGGCGACCAGGCGGACCGCCTGCTGCGGGCCATCGACGACCTCGCCCTCGGTGAGCTGGACGAGGCCACCCGTGAGCGGGAGACCCCCGAGGGGGACGAGGCGCGGGAGCCCGGGGAGCGGGCCCTGGAGGTGTCCCTGCGGGCCC
>NZ_VJZC01000652.1 GCF_009377185.1 Streptomyces spongiae | reverse complement strand
GCTCGGGCGGGAGGGGGACGGAGACGTCCGGTGCCGCGGCCTCCGATTCGTCCACCGAGATGCCGAAGTCGGTCGCCAGTCCCTGAAGGCCGTTGGTGTAGCCCTCGCCGAGCGCGCGGAACTTCCAGGCCGTGCCGCGCCGGTAGAGCTCGCCGCAGATCAGCGCGGTCTCCTCACCGGTCTCCGGCTTGACGTCGAAGTACGCCAGCGGTTCCGCGTCGGCGACGGTGGCGTCGTACAGCAGGATGCGCAGGGTCCGTACGTGTTCGAAGGGGACGTCGTCCGCCGAGGCGACCAGCAGAATCTGTCCGACGGCGGACTCGACACCTGTCAGATCCGTCTGGATGGTGTCCGTGAGGCCCTCGGCGACGCGCTTCTTGCCGAGCCGCCAGACCTTGCCGGAGGGATGGCGGGGCTGGTTGTAGAAGACGAAGTCCTCGTCGGACCGTACGCGCCCGTCGGGGCCGAGGAGCAGCGCCGAGGCGTCGACATCCGGGACACCCTGCCCGGGAGTCCAGCGCAGCACGGCGCGCACCGCCGGGGCTTCCAGCGGGACGTTCGACCCCTTGAGCATCGCGTGCGTCATGTGGATCATCCTGCCCTCTCGGTCCTGCTCACGACAAAGCGGGGTCACGATCACCCGACAGGGGCCGACGAGCGTTCGATACGTCCGATTTACCAGAACTTCATGCCCAGCGGGAACCCACGACATGGATCTCTACGTACTATTACCGGCCACCATTTTCACCAATCCGTAGGGCCGACCAGCCGCCACGGGGGAGTCACATGCGTCATTTCGGGCACATTGCCCCTGAGGAGCGCCAGCGCCTCTTTCACCGGGAGCCGGGGTTCTTCACCGCCGACTCCCCGGCCCGGGTGCTCGCGGCGGCTCTCGGGGCCACCCTCTACAGCCCCGCCACCAGGCCCCGGCTGGCCGACGACGTGGTGAAGCAGGCCGGGCGCGGTGTGGTCTCCATGGTGCTCTGCCTGGAGGACTCGATCGACGACGCCGAGGTCACGGGCGCCGAGGAGAACCTGGTCCGGCAGTTCGTCGACCTGGCCGGACGCCCCGAGGCGGAGCTGCCGCTGCTGTTCGTCCGGGTCCGTGCCGCGGAGCAGATACCGGATCTCGTGCGGCGGCTCGGACCGGCCGTCCGGCTGTTGTCCGGATTCGTACTACCGAAGTTCACCGAGGAGCGGGGCGTGCCGTTCCTGGAGGCGCTGACCGCCGCCGAGACGGCGAGCGGCCGCCGGCTCTTCGCGATGCCCGTCCTGGAGTCGCCCGAGCTGATGTACCGCGAGACACGCGTGGAGTCCCTCCAGGGCATCTCCCGCACGGTCGACAAGTACCGCGACCGCGTGCTCGCGCTGCGCCTCGGCGTCACCGACTTCTGCGCCTCGTACGCCCTGCGCCGGGCCCCCGACATGACCGCGTACGACGTGCAGATCGTGGCTTCCGTGATCGCCGACGTGGTGAACGTGCTGGGGCGGGCCGACGGCACCGGCTTCACCGTGACCGGGCCGGTCTGGGAGTACTTCCGGGTCCAGGAGCGCATGTTCAAGCCCCAGCTGCGCACCAGCCCCTTTCTCGAGGTGCGGGCCACCGCATTGCGCGAGACGCTGATCGAGCACGCGATGGACGGCCTGCTGCGGGAGATCTCCCTGGACCAGGCCAACGGCCTCCTCGGCAAGACCTGCATCCACCCCTCGCACGTGCTGCCCGTGCACGCGCTGTCCGTGGTCAGCCACGAGGAGTTCAGCGACGCCCAGGACATCCTCAGGCCCGAGCGCGGCGGCGGGGGTGTGCTGCGGTCCGCCTACACGAACAAGATGAACGAGGTGAAGCCCCACCGAGCCTGGGCCGAGCGCGTCCTGCAGCGCGCCGAGGTTTTCGGCGTCGCCAACGAGGACATCGGCTTCGTGGAGCTGCTGGCGGCGGGCCTGCCCGACTGACGGGCTCCCACGGCGGGATCGGCTCGCTGAACGCCTTACCGACAAGGAATCGATGAAGAACAACGAGGTCTGGTCCGGGAACTGGGTCGCCCAGCGGCTCGGTGTCGAGCTGATCGGCGACGAGCCGCTCAGGGACCTGCTGGGACTCGCCCTGCGCCGCAACCCCAGGCGCGCGCACCTGCTGGTGTCGAACGTGCTGGGCAAACACGTGCCGCAGTCGCCGTCCGTGGTGTACGGGTACGGGGTCGCCCTGGGCCGCAGGGTGCGCGACCTGCTGGGCGAGGAGGCGGCAGCCGCTGTCGTGCTCGGGTACGCCGAGACGGCCACCGGGCTCGGCCACTCGGTCGCGGACGGGGTGGGCCTCGCGCCCTACCTGCACTCGACCCGGCGCCCGGTCGAGGGGGTCGCCCGGGCCGGCGGCTTCGAGGAGTCCCACTCCCACGCCACCTCCCACCTGCTGCTGCCGGAGGACCCTGCGCTGCTCGCGGGCGACGGGCCCCTGGTGCTGGTCGACGACGAGTTCTCCACCGGCAACACGGTCCTGAACACCATCCGCGAGCTGCACACCCGCTACCCGCGCGGACGGTACGTGATCGTCGCGCTGGTCGACATGCGGTCGGCGGCGGACCTCGGGCGCCTCACGGAGTTCGCCCGCGAGATCGGCGCCCGCGTCGACCTCGTGACGGCGGCCTCCGGGACCGTACGGCTGCCGGAGGGGGTGCTGGAGAAGGGGCAGGAGTTGGTGGCGCGGTACGAGAGCGATGGTGCCGCGATGGGTAGTCGGTCGTCTGCGGCCGCGCCGGGGCCGGTCGCGCAGTTCCCCGCGCCCCTGAGAAAAGGCGAGGCGGAGGCCGAGCGTCAAGGGGCGCGAGGAACTGCGCGACCAGCCACAACGCACCCGCACTCGGACGATGAGCGCACCCGGCAGACGCTGCCCCACGGCCGCATCGCCGGCGTGGACCTGTTCTGGCCTCCCGGCCTCCCCGACGGCGGCCGGCACGGCTTCACCCCGCAGCACCGCATCCGCCTCGAACGCGCCCTCCCCGCCATGGCCGCCCGCCTCGCCGAGGCGATACCCGACGACGCGCGCCGCGTACTCGTGCTCGGCTTCGAGGAGCTGATGTACGCGCCGCTGAGGCTGGCCGGGGCGCTGGAGCAGGTCGCCGACGCCGAGGTGCGGTACTCGACCACGACCCGCTCGCCGGTCCTCGCGGTCGACGACCCCGGTTACGCGATCCGCAGCCGAATCGTTTTCCCCGCCCACGACGACCCCGGCGACGGCCCCGGCGAGCGCTACGCCTACAACGTCGCGGGCGCCGGCTTCGACGCGGTCGTCGCCGTCGTCGACTCGGCCGCCGACACGGGTGCGCTCCACGCCGCCGACGGCCTCCTCGCACAGCTCGCCGCGCACACGCCGAGCGTGCTGCTCGCGGTCGTGCCTTCGTACGTTCCGTCGCCCGCGACCTCCCGCGCCGCCCCGCACGTCACCTCGTACGCCTCCGAAAGGCCCTCCATGCTGCCCGAGCCACTCCGCGGCCCCGCCTTCTCCTCGTACGCGCCCGACGAGGTCGGCTGGCTGCTGCGGGACCTCTCGGACGTCACGCTGGAGGCGCCCACCGAGGAACGCGAGGAGGCCATCCAGAGCGGCGGCGCGCACTACGCGGAGTCGCTGCCGGTGGAGTACCAGCCGAGCGAGCGGTACCAGGCCCTCTTCCACAGCGCGCTGGACGAGTCGGCCGTCCGAATAGCCCAGGCCGTGGGAGTCGTGACGGAGACGGTGCTGGCCGAGCGGTCACCACGGCCCGTGCTCGTCTCGCTCGCCCGCGCGGGCACCCCCGTCGGCGTCCTGATGCGGCGCTGGGCCCAGCACCGGCACGGGCTCGACCTCGCGCACTACGCCGTGTCCATCGTGCGGGGCCGCGGTATCGACGCCAACGCGCTGCGGTGGCTCGCCGCCCACCACGACCCGTCCGACGTCGTGTTCGTCGACGGCTGGACCGGCAAGGGCGCCATCACCCGTGAACTGGCCGACGCCCTCCGGGAGTTCGAGGCATCCGATGGCATCACCGGCTTCGACCCGGAGATCGCGGTGCTCGCCGACCCGGGCTCGTGCGTGCGGACGTACGGCACCCGCGAGGACTTCCTCATCCCCTCCGCGTGCCTCAACTCGACGGTCTCCGGGCTGATTTCGCGTACGGTACTGCGCTCCGACCTGGTCGGCCCGAACGACTACCACGGCGCCAAGTTCTACCGCGAACTCGCCGGCGCGGACATGTCGAACGACTTCCTGGACGCCGTCTCCGCCCGCTTCACGGAGGTCGCGGACGCGGTGGACGCGCTGGCCAAGGAGCTGCTCTCCGCCGACCGTACCCCGACCTGGGAGGGCTGGGCCGCCGTCGAGCGGATCAGCGAGGAGTACGGCATCCACGACGTCAACCTCGTCAAGCCCGGCGTCGGCGAGACCACCCGGGTGCTGCTGCGTCGCGTACCGTGGAGGATCCTCGCGCGGGCCGGGGCGGGGGCCGATCTCGACCATGTGCGCCTGTTGGCCGAGCAGCGCGGGGTGCCGGTGGAGGAGACGGCCGAACTGCCCTACACCTGCGTCGGATTGATCCACCCCAAGTACACACGGGGCGCCACCGGCGCCGACGGGAAGGCGGTGGCCCTCTGATGGCCGTCCTGGTGGCGAGCGACCTGGACCGTACGCTCATCTACTCCTCGGCGGCGCTGGCGCTGACCATGCCGGACGCGCGGGCCCCCCGGCTGCTGTGCGTCGAGGTGCACGAGAGCAGGCCGCTGTCGTACATGACCGAGACCGCGGCCGGGCTGCTCACCGAACTCGGGGACGCGGCGGTGTTCGTGCCGACGACGACCCGTACGCGCAAGCAGTACCAGCGCATCAACCTGCCGGGTCCCGCGCCCGAGTACGCGATCTGCGCCAACGGCGGGCACATTCTGGTGGACGGGGTCACGGACCACGCGTGGCACGCGCGGGTGACGGCCCGGCTCGCGGACGAGTGCGCTTCGCTGGACGAGGTGCGGGGGTACATGGAGGCCACGTCGGACCCGTCCTGGGTGCGCAAGTACCGGGTGGCCGAGGATCTGTTCGTGTACCTCGTGGTGGAGCGTGAGCTGGTGCCCGAGGGCTGGGTGAAGGAGCTGGCCGTCTGGGCGGAGAATCGTGGCTGGACGGTCTCGCTCCAGGGGCGCAAGATCTACGCCGTGCCGAAGCCGCTGACCAAGAGCGCGGCGCTGCGGGAGGTTGTGCGGCGGACCGGGGCCGAGCTCACGCTCGCTGCGGGGGATTCGTTGCTGGATGCCGATCTGTTGCTTGCTGCGGATCGGGGGTGGCGGCCGGGGCATGGG
>NZ_VJZC01000651.1 GCF_009377185.1 Streptomyces spongiae | reverse complement strand
CCCCAGCCCCCAGCCCCCAGGCAAGAACGGCTCAGAAGATCTGCTCGATCATGTCTTCCCGCATCAGCCTTTCCAGCTCCGTGTCCGACAGCGGGTGCAGCGTGTCCAGAAGACGGCGCAGGCCGCGTTCGTCGAGGGACTGGCTGGAGACCTCGACCTCCGTGTCGCGGTCGTGGCGGATGAGGGTGATGACGCGGGTGCCGCCGGGGAGGCCGCGCATCACACGCATCTCGCCATGCGCGTCCACCGTGCAGGTCACGTCCTTCGCCACGAGTGCGGAACATCGCGCTTTCGGCGTGAGCGGCGAGCGCACCGTCAGACCCACGTACCCGCTCTCGTCCTGCCGGACGGGGCGGTACTCCACGCCGAAGGCAGCGGGCTCCACCACGGCACGGGACACCCGCATCCCAGGTGGCGCATCGCCCAAGTACAGCAGCTCCGGATTCTCCCGGTACCGCGCGACCTCCTCCGCGTGCCGGCGCTGCTGCGCCCGGTCCGGGCCGACGAAGCCCCCGTAGACCACGCCGGCCGCCAGCACGGCTACCGCCCCCAGCCGCACCCACCGGCTCGGCACGAAGAACGCCGCGGCCACAGCGTACGGCGCCCCCGTCAGCGCGAACCGCGTGCCGGCGCTCCCCAGGTGGACGCCGTCACCGTAGGCGGCCAGACCCGCCAGGACGCCGAGCGTGCCGAGGACGAAGACCAGGACGGCCCAGCCGAGCCGACCGGACACAGAGCCGCACAGCGGCACCACGGTCCGCGCCGACATGCCCGCCATGGCCAACAGGCCCACCGTCAGCGGCACGCCCAACGCGAAGAACGTCACCGCCGCGCCCTCCCCACCGCTCCAGCCCATCATCAGCAACCCGAAGCCGAGCGTCGGCACCGCGGCCGCCATCGTCGCCCAGACCAGGAGGAGATAGAGAACCGTCCGTGCCCCTCTGTCACTCGTCATGCCCGAAGCCTGCCAACCCGCGGCCTGACGCACATGAGTTGTCCTACTCAGTACGTCCTCCGCGACCGTTTCGCCGCCCCTCTTCCCACCGGTCTGGATCCGGCCGGCGCACCGCGAAGTGACAGAAGGAACTCGCATCTCTAAATCGAACAGGCGTAGCATTGTCGCGTGGCTGAGACCTATGACTTTCCGAGTGACCTCCTGGCCGGCCAGGAGGAGCTGCATCAGGTCCGCGCCGAGCTGCTGGCCCTGCTCAAGCGGCTCCCCTGGTCGGTCGAGCCGCTGGACGGCTTCAGCGACGACCACGGCTGGCGGAAGATCGAGCGCCCCGCCTCCCCCGGCTGGACGGCCGATGAGCAGGCCGAGGTCGAGAAGCTGCGCGAGCGCGAGCGCGAGCTCGCCGTGTACGTCAGCTGCCACCGCTTCTGGGCCGAGGTGGACACCGAGCACAAGGTCGACGCCCGCATGCGCCTCAAGCACGCCCACGAGAAGCCTGCCCCGGACGGGGCGTGAGCCCGGTGAAAGCACCGGACAAGGGACAGGAACGCCGAAGACCCCGGCCGTGATCGGCCGGGGTCTTCGTACCGGTGGGCGCGGACGGTTTCGAACCGCCGACATCCTGCTTGTAAGGCAGGCGCTCTACCCCTGAGCTACGCACCCGAACGAGTCGACAGCCTACATTGCCTGACGGCGTGCCCCGCAAACCCGTATCGGGGGTTATCCCCACCTCTTATCCGGGAGTGGCCCGGATCCCCCTCTGCGCGCCCGGTCCATACGGTCGTCAGTACGCCGAGAAGCACGGCGTAGTCGTCGAACCGGACCTCGGGTTCCAGGCAACCCCGGGTTCCAGGCAGCAGGGGGAGATCTTCATGGCTCGTACAGGGCGTGCACGGGCGGTGGCCGTCAGTGGGACCGTCGTGGCTCTCATGGCGGGCGCTGTCGCGTGCGGGGCGAGTGCCGGGGACGACAAGGATCCGGAGCAGCGGTCGTTCGCCCTCCAGGGCCGTACGCTCACCGTGGACAACGACGACTCCGCGCTGGAGCTCGTCCCGGCGGACGTGGACGAGGTCGAGGTGACCCGGTGGTTCTCGGGGAGCGTGGTGGTGGGCGGGGACCCGCGGGTGACCTGGGAGATGAAGGACGACCGGCTGAAGCTGCGCATGAAGTGCTCCGGCTTCGTGGCGGACTGCTCGGCCAGGCACCGTATCGAGGTGCCGCGCGGGGTCGCGGTGATCGTGAAGGACGGGGACGGCAGCGTCACCGCGAAGGGGTTCAAGGAGGCGTTGACCATTCGCACAGGAGACGGTTCCGTGCGGGTCGCGGACTCCACCGGGCCGCTGGCGGTGCGCACGGGCGACGGGTCCGTGCGGGTGTCGGACACCACCGGAGGGCTGGAGGTGCACACCGGCGACGGGTCCGTACGCGCGACCGGCATCGAGTCTCGCAAGGTCAGGACCAGCACCGGGGACGGCTCGGTCCGGCTCGAACTCGGCGTCGTACCGGACCTGGTGGACTCGCGCAGCGGGGACGGTTCCATCTCCATCGGGCTGCCCCGAGAGAAGTACCGCGTGACGACCGAGACCGGCGACGGTTCCGTGGACGTCTCCGTGCCCCGGGACGAGTCCAGCGACCATGTCGTCGCCGCCCGGACGAAGGACGGTTCGGTCACCGTACGAACGCTGAACTGAACGGCCCGTGTGTTCGTCCTTGTCAGGTGGGAGAATGACACCGGGCAGGGGCGGATCACAGCACGGGAGAGGGATGTGACGGCGACACCTTCACGGCCGGACACACCGTTTGCGCCACGCGCGCAGCACCCAGCGTGTCCCCGCCCGGGAAGGCCGTCCGGCGGCGCCCCCGACTTGTCGCCTCGTGCCTCGGGCCCCGTCCGCGCCCGCGATCTGCTGACCCTCGTCACGCTCCCCCTGCTCGCCGCTCTCGCCCTGCCCGCCGCCTTCGCCGGCGGCGGTACGCGGCGGTGGTTCGGCGGGCGGGCGGAGAGCCAGCGGGCGGAGGCGCAGGCCGCGAAGGACGACGCGGCGGCCGCGTTCTACGAGCTCGACACGGCCCAGCGGGACCTGCGGATCTCGATAGAGACCATCACGGCCGTCGACGACTCCCCCGCCGCCCGCCGGGCCGTGTCGGTCTTCGACGCGCTGGGGCGGCGCATCGACGAGGCCAGCCACCAGTACATCAACGCCGTCGACGCCCATGACCTCGACCGGGACGACCTGGAGGCCTCGGTCGCCGCGCGTGCCCGGGCCGAGCTGACCGCCGCCAAGGACGAGCTGACGCGGGTCAAGCAGGAGCTGGACCGGTTCGAGGAGGGGCTCGGCCCGCTGCTCGGCAAGGCCGAGACCCAGCTGGCCCGGCTCGCCCCGGCCGTGGAGCGCGCCCGCCAGGCCCTGCTCGCCGCCACCAACGCCCTGGACGGCGTACGGAGTTCGGGGCTGAGGGCCGACGACCTAGCCGCCCGGCTGGCCGCCCTGGGGCCCGAGCTGACGAGGCTCAACCAGGGCGCCGGACAGCACGGCGTACCGCAGACGCTGGAGCGTGCCGACCGGGTCGCACGGGACGCGGAGGCGGTGCGCGCGGAGGCCGAGCGGCTGCCGGAGCGGGCCGCCGAGATCGACCACCGGCTGGTGTCGCTGCGTACGCGCGCGGAGGCGCTGCGCACCCGGTCCGGGCAGGTGGACCCGGTGCTGAGCGAGCTGCGGCGGCGGTTCGCGGCCGCCTGCTGGCAGGACCTCCAGCATGTCCCGGAGCAGGCCGCCCAGAGCGTGGCGCAGGCCGAGCTGAAGCTGCGGGAGGCGCGGGCCGCGCGGGACGAGCAGCGCTGGCCGGACGCCACCTCGCTGCTGTCGACGGTCCGGGCCCTGCTGAACGACACGGACGAGGCGGTCTCGGCGGCCGGCGACCGCCTGCGGCGGCTGAACGCCGTGCAGAAGGACCCCCGGCAGGAGATCGACCGCACCCGGTTCGCGATCCGTGACGCCCAGCGCCTGGCCATGGCGGGCCGCGCCACGCCCGACCCCCGGCACGCCCGCCCGCTGGACGACTCGGTCGGCCGCCTGGAGCGCGCGATCGGCACGCTGGAGGGACGGCACCCCGACTACTGGCACTTCCTGACGGAGACGGAGGCCGTACGGGCGACGGTGGCCAGGGTGGTGTCCCAGATCCGCGAGGACCGGGGTGCCGGCAGCGCGTGACGCGGTGCGTGAGGTGGCGCGTGCGGCGGTGCGCTCTGTTGGCGCCGCGGCCTTCGCGGGCGGATATTGAGAAGGTACGCACGAGAAGGTACGCACGGCCTCCGCCCACGCCCGAGGGAGGCGTCCATGGCCACGCACTCAGTGCGCCACGAACCCCGGCGGCGCATCCGGTTCAACGAGCACCTGCCGGTGGACCACCGGCTCAACCTGGTCTACCGGATCGGCGCGGGTCTCATGGGACTCGTCCTGCTCGCCTTCGGCATCCTTGGCCTGATCGACAAGGTCGGCTACTTCGACACCCAGGGGGACACCGTCGCCGGGCTCAACACGAACGGCACGCTCAGCGTCCTGTCCATCTGCGTCGGTGTGCTGCTCTTCGTGGGCATGGTGATCGGCGGCAACTTCGCGTCCACGCTCAACATGGTGCTCGGTGTCCTGTTCATCCTCAGCGGCTTCGTGAACCTGGGCCTGCTGGACACGGACTCCAACTTCCTCGCCTTCCACATCCAGAACGTCATGTTCAGCTTCGTGTACGGCGTACTGCTGATGACGTTCGGCATGTACGGGCGGGTGGGGACCGCGCTGCCACACGACAACCCGTACTGGCGGGCCCGACATCCGGAGCAGGCGGAGGAGGACAGGGAGGGAGCCGGCGCCCTCCCGCGAGGAGAGGACGCCGGCCGGTGACTCGGGTTCAGGTGCGGTAGGCGTAGTACGCCGCGCTCGGGTAGGAGGCGATGACGCTCGCCACCGACCGGCGGTAGGTGTCCGCGTCGTGGTAGGTCAGGTACGGGACGCCGCTGGAGCTGCGGTAGGTCGTCATCATGGAGTGGTCCTTGACGCCGTCCTTGTTGAAGTCCACCTGCATCACGTCACCGACGTCCATCTGGTAGACGTTCGCGAGCGCCTTGGTCCGCTTGGCGGTCTGGGTGAACCAGGACCACTCGTTGACGCCGATCCAGGCGTCGGCCGTGCCGTTCGACGCGTAGTACCAGGTGTCGTACTCCTCGGGCGTGACCGTGGAGATCTGCTTCCAGCCGCCCGCCAGGAGGCCCTGGCTGAGGTAGTTGGTGCAGTCGCCGCCGAGCGAGTTGTACTTGCGGTACGCCGAGTTGTAGTTCTTCCAGTACTTCTCGGTGTAGGTCGCCATCGCCGCGTAGTTGTACGTACCGCCGGTGAGCTTCTTGGGGTTGGCG
>NZ_VJZC01000065.1 GCF_009377185.1 Streptomyces spongiae | reverse complement strand
CACCGGCACCAGCCCCGCCCCCGGCCCCGGAGGCGCCGAAACCCACACCGAAGGCACGGCCCAAGCCGTCGCCGTCCCCGGTGAGTTATCCGCCGTACCGGCCGTCCGCCCGCGGGCAGACGAAGCGCGGCGGCCCGTCCCTCGTCTCGCTCACCCTGCTCGTCACCGTGCCCGCGCTGTTCGCCGCCGCCGCGCTGCGTCCGCGCTGATCCCTGGAGGAACCTGTTGTCGGAATGGCTTGTTCTCACCCTCGCGATGGCGGCTGCCTGCGTCGTCGTGCTCGTCGTGGCCGTCGTACGGCATCACACGGCGCCCGAGGACGACGACCCGTCCGAGACCCCCGACGTCATCGAGTACATCACGATGATGATCGGCGTCGTGTACGCCATCGTGCTGGGGCTGGCCATCGCCGGTGTCTGGGAGGCCCGCAGTGTCGCCCAGGACCACGTCCAGGCGGAGGCACAGGCCCTGCACGAGATCACGGAACGGGTGCGCGTCTACCCGGAGGACGTGCGCGACCGCATCCGGGACGACGTCGACACGTACGTGGGCCACGTCGTGACCAAAGAGTGGAAGTCGATGGCCGAGAACGGTGAGATGACCGACCGCGGCGCCCGTCTCTTCGACCGTATCCGCCAGGACGTCACCGACTACAAGCCCCGGTCGGACTTCGAGGCGCAGGCCTACCAGCCGCTCGTGGACCAGGTGGCCGCCGCGGACGCCGCGCGCAACGCCCGCGCCGGCTCGTCGGACGCAGCCCTCCCGGGTGTGGTGTGGTTCGGGCTCATCATCGGGGCCGTCGTGACCGTCGGCATGGTGTTCGCCCTGCAGATCCGGCGCACCCCGCGCGAGCTGATCCTGGCCGGCCTGTTCTCCGCCCTCATCGCCTTCCTGCTGTTCCTCGTCTGGGACTTCGACGAGCCGTACAACAGGGGGCTCACGGCGTCGACGGAGCCGCTGCTGCAGTTGTTCCCCCACGCGCGCGACTGAACTGAGAGGACCGCGACAGCCTTTCGCCCCGGTACCCGAGGGGGGTCCGGGGCGAAAGGCTGTCCGCCGGTCTCGTCACGTCTCCGTCCGCCCGTGCTCGTGTCCCTGGCTCAGAACTTGTTCAGATCCTGCTCAGATCTTGTTCTCGGAGCGGCGGCGCATCCAGAACACACCACCACCGATCAGCGCGACGGCGACGAGACCGCCGCCGATCGCGATGTCGGTGGGAGTCGCCCCGGAGGTGCTGCTGCCGCCGATGCCGCCACGGACCCCGCCGAGGACGGTGAAGACGTTGTTGAACGTCCTTTGCCTGCCGTCGCAGTGGGTCATGACACTCTGCGCACCGGGGGTGGCGTTCGAGTTGACGGTCACGGTCGCTGTCGCCGTGTCGCCGCCCATCGACCTCAGCTTCGTGGTCGGGAAGGCGGCCGAGCTGATCGTGCTGTTCGCGGCGGTGCACGCCTCGCCCTTGACCGTGAGGACCAGTTGTCCGCCGCGGGCGATGACGCTGGGCTGGGCGGTGACCGAGGTCGGATCGTTCCACGCGGCGGCCGTGGGCGCGGCGAACCCAAGCGCGGCGACCGCGGCGGCGGACGCCGCCAGGGCACGAGTAGTACGCATGTGAGCCTCCGGGGAAGGCGCCCCGGGACCTGTCCCCGGTCGATCGGCGAGAAAGCGCCTCCTGACCAGACCCTCAGTTGCCGTGCGGTCGGCCGCATTTCGGGATTGGTCCGTCCTGGTGAAAGGACACGCCGGGGAAATCATGCGCGATCGGATATCGCCGCAGGTCATCGACTGTCAGAAAAAACCTGAGGGCGGCGACACGGATGGCTCACGGCCCGTGTGCGGCCGGCCACCCATTCGTACCTGCCCCGTCGCCGAGTCCGCGTGGTGCGCTTAGCGTTGTGCCATGCGCGACGGACGCGACAACGGCCGGGGCGAGAGGGGATGGCGAATGTATTCGTCCGAACTGGCCGAAGAAGAGGAGCGGCGCAGGAAGCGCGCGCCATGGGGCGTGATAGCGCTTGTTCTGCTGACCGGACTCGCCCTCATCCGGAATGGTTCGGGGGAGTTCGACGTGGGTCCACCGCAGCCCGCGTCGGCGGCGGCCGCCGACAGCCAGGCCACCCCGCACGGGCTGTTCGCCAACACGCCGTCCCCGCTGCCGTACGCCGCGGTCGAGCGGATCAGGATCCCCTCGATCCAGGTCGACGCCCCCGTGATGCCCGTGGGCCTGGACCTGCAGGGCTGGGTCGACGCGCCACCGCCCGACGACCCGAACCTCGCCGGCTGGTTCACCGGCGCGGTGTCCCCCGGTGAGAACGGCACGGCCGTCCTCGTGGGCCATGTCGACAACCAGCACGGCCCCGCCGTCTTCTACGGACTCGGGTCGCTCCAGAAGGGGCACCGGGTCGAGGTCCAGCGCAGCGACGCGAAGACGGCCGTCTTCGAGATCTACGGTGTCGAGGTGTTCGAGAAGGACAACTTCCCCGGGGACCGCGTCTACGGCAACAGCGGTGTTCCGGAGATCCGGGTCATCACGTGCGGCGGCGGTTTCTCCAAGCAGAACGGCTACGCCGGGAACGTCGTGGTGTTCGCCCGCCTGGTCGAGGTCCGCTGAGGGCCTTGACCGGGCGGGTCGCGCCCTTCAGGGGCGCGGGGCTGTATCGATATGCGGCTCCGCCGCGTGGGCGCGACCAGCCCCCACCGGCCCGCAGGTTCATCACCGCGATTTCCGATTCCAGCGGAGCGCTCACGCCAGCTTCCGTCGCGGCACCGCGATCTGGTAGCCCTCGTCCAGAAGGGCGGGCAGATAGTGACGCAGCGCCCGTACGCTCTGGGAGCGGTTGCCGCCCGCGTCGTGGGAGAGGACCACCACGCCCGCGTCGGCGTGGTCCTCGACCCGCTCGACGATGCTGCGGGTGCCCGGGCTCCTCCAGTCGAGCGTGTCGAGGGTCCAGCCCAGCGGTTCCATGCCAAGCTCGGCCCCGATCCGGAACACGGCGCGGTTCCAGGCGCCGTAGGGCGCGCGGAACCAGCGGGGCGCCTCACCGTAGGCCTCCTCGATGACCTCGCTGGTGCTTTCCATCTGGGCGCGGATCGCGGAGCGCGACATCCCGGGCAGCAGCGGGTGGGACCAGGTGTGGTTGCCCACGACGTGTCCGTCGTCGGCCATCTCGCGCAGCAGGTCCTTGTGGTCCGCGGCCATCGCGCCGCAGACGAAGAACATGGCACGCACGTCGTACTCGCGCAGGGTGCGCAGGATGGCGGGGGTGTAGCGGGGGTCGGGGCCGTCGTCGAAGGTCAGCACCATGGCGCGGCCCATCCCGGCGACGCGCAGGAAGGGTTCGCTCCGGACAAGGGTCCGGATGTGGGCGCGCGGCGGGCCGTACCCCGTGAGGGGCTGCAGCCGGTACGCGGAGGGCTTGACCCCACCGCCCGTCTGCGAACCCGCGGCCGGTGTCCCCCCGGGCGCGGGGGTGGGGCCGGGGCCGACCGGGGTCGACTCCCCGCCGAGCAGAGCGGCCGCGCCCGCGGCACCGGACGTGCCCACGACGGCCGCGCCGGCCATCAGCAGCCGACGCCGCGTGAACATGTGATCCTTCGTCATGCCTCATCAGTGACCCGTTGCACGGCCGACGCACCCCAACGACACCGGTGTGGACGTATGAAAACACCCAAGGGGAGCAGCGCGTTCGGGTTCCGTACAGCCGATCGAGCGACGCCCGGCTGAACGCGGGACCAGCGGGTTCGATAGCCTCGCAGCCGTGACTGAGCAGCACCGGTTCGAGCGCGGCACCGACGGGCCCAAGGTGATCCTCGTCGGGGTGGACGGCTCCGACTCGTCGTTCCGCGCGGCTGCCTACGCGGCGGGTCTGGCCCGGCGACAGCACGCCCTCCTCGCCGTGGTGTACATCCAGCCGGTGATGGCGGCAGGAGCCGCGTTCGGAGTGCCGGCCGCGCAGACGACCGACGAGATCGCCGAGGGCCTCATCGCGGAGATCCGGGACGCCACCGAGCGCGTCAAGGGCATCTTCGACGTGCGCTGGGAGTTCCACACCTTCCGCGGGGACCCGTACAACGGGCTCGTGACGGCGGCGGACGACCTGAAGGCGGACGCGGTCGTGGTGGGCGCCTCCGAGCAGGCGGGGCACCGGATCGTCGGCTCCGTGGCGATCCGTCTGGTGAAGGCGGGACGCTGGCCGGTGACGGTCGTGCCCTGAAGGGTTGGTCACTGGCCCATGACCAGCCCGTCCTCGGCGGCGCCGCGGCTCAGGACCACGTCGCGGATACGGTCGCGCACCTGGGTGCCGGTCGCTCGCCGGTCTATGGCCTCGTTGAGGTTGACGACGCGGCCGGGTCCCACGTCGAACCACTGCGGTATGAACTCGGCCTTGGTCACCTTCCAGCGGGCGCCCTCGCGGGCGGGCGGGGCGAAGGTGAAGCGGGCGATGGAGCTCTCGTTGCCGCGCGGGTCGTGGGCGCCCTGGTGGTTGACCATGGCGCCGGCGAGCTGGTCGCCCATGCCGTAGACGATCCAGGTGCCGTTGACCTTCTCGTACGCCTGCGGGACGTGTGCGTGAGTGCCGATGATGAGGTCGATGTCGGGGCGGGCGCCGGTGCGGGCCGCGGTGAGCCGCTGTCCCAGGTCGAGTTGCTGGGCGTCGGGCGCGTCCTGCCATTCGGAGCCCCAGTGCAGGGAGACGACGACCACGTCGGCGCCCTCCTTCCGGGCGGTCCGGGCGTCGGCGAGGATCCGGTCGTGGTCGATGACGTTGACGGCCCAGGGCTGCCCCTCGGGGAGCGGGAAGCCGTTCGTGCCGTACGTGTACGCGAGGTGGGCGACGTGCGCACCGCCCGCGCGCAGCAGGGTGGTGCCGGCCCCCTCCTGCGCCGTCCGGGCCGAGCCCGCGTGCCGTACGCCCGCGCGGTCGAGCGCGTCGAGGGTGCGGTGGATACCGGCGGCGCCGTCGTCGAGCGTGTGGTTGGAGGCGGTGGAGCAGCCGTCGTAGCCGGTGTCGGCGAGGGCGTCGGCCACCTGGGGCGGGGACTTGAAGGCGGGATAGCCGGTGTAGTCGCCGTTCGCGCCGTAGACGGTCTCCATGTGGCAGAGCGCGAGGTCCGCCCCGGACACGACGGGCTTGACGCCCGCGAGCATGGGCCGGAAGTCGTAGCCCGTGCCTCCCGCGTCCGCGCCCGCCAGGCGGATGATCGAGTCGTGCGGCAGGACGTCTCCGGAGGCGACGAGCGTGAAGCCGCGGGCCTTTCCGGCGGAGGAGGAGGGCGCGGCGTTGCCCCGTGTCCGCGCCGACGGATCCCCTGCCGCCTGGCACGCGGTGAGGCCCGCCAGAAGGATGAACGCGAGGGCACAAGTCGTCTGCCGAGTGCGTGTCGTCATGGATTCACCCCGTTGTTGTCGTATTGACTTATAAAGCAACACGAATCCGCATACGGGACCACTCGGTCCCGGCCACCCTTAGCCCGTCCGGCGTGCCCTGACGGGCCCCGGCGAGTGCCCGGCCGGGCCTCGGCGCGTTCCGGAACGAACCGTTCGTCGCACCGTTCGTCGACAGGTTCGACCGCCCGCCGCAGACCCGTGACCGCCCCCTGTCCCCGCGGGGCGTCCCGCGTTCCCATACGGCCATGACGGCCGGAACCACGATCACGAACGGGACGACCGCCGAGCACGAGCTGGCCGCGTTGCAGCGGGAGCACGGCCGGCCCCTCTTCGCCCTCATGTTGCGACTGTCCGACGGTGACCGTCAGCGCGCCGAGGACTTGGTGCAGGAGACGTTCGTACGCGCCTGGCAACACCCCGAAGCGCTCCGCGCGGACGATTTCACCTCCGTGCGCCCCTGGTTGCTCACCGTCGGGCGCCGCCTCGCCATCGACGCGCGCCGGGCCCGTCAGGCCAGGCCCGCCGAGGTCGGGGACGCCGTGCTGGAGAACGCGCGTGTGTCCGCCGATCACGCCGAGCGGTCCGCCGCCGCCCTCGACGTACGGCGGGCTGTGAAGACACTCACTCCCGAGCACCGTGAAGTCCTGGTGCAGGTGTACTTCCAGGGGGCGAGTGTGGTGGAGGCCGCCGAAGCCCTCGGGATTCCGCCCGGTACCGTGAAGTCCCGCGCGTACTACGCGCTGCGCGCCCTGCGCCGGGTGCTTCCGGGATACGCGGCCGACCTGCACTGAAACCAATGACAGAGCAAAGCCTCGGCAAAGTGCCTTGCTGAGGACCGTGGTTGAGCAATCAGCTGTCTTCATCCGTGTTCCGGAGGGGGCCCGTTCAGGGCCCGGAGTCGGGCGACGCGCACGCACCGGAGGAAGGCAGGAAGGGATGCTGCACAGAGGTCAAGAGAGCACGGACGGCACCGGTGGCGGTGAACTGACCGTCCCCATGGCGTGGTTGTACGCCGAGTACATCGCGGACGAACTGCTGAGGACGGGCGACCTGATGCCGCCGACGTCCTTCGAGTTCCGTGCGGGGCGAGACGCCCTGGCCCTGACCATCTTCCTCGCGGACACCGGTGGTGAACTCTCCGGGATCCGGGTCGTCTCCCAACTGGAGAACTGGCTGTCGCTGACCGCGTACGACCAGCCGTGGCAGGACTGGGTGCGCGAGCGCATGGCGCGGCTGACCACCGAGGCGATCGAGTCGGGCGGGCCCTCCCCGGACCTGGACCTGGCCGCCGACGCCTGGCGCTGGCTGGAGGAGACCGAGCTGCTCGCCCCCGACTTGGACGCGGTGCCGGGCGGCGGTCCGGTCATCGGCGAGGACGACGGCCCGAAGGTGTGGACACCGGCCTGGAGACTCGGTCTGCCCCTCGGACACCTGGCGATCCATCTTTTCTAGAACTTCGACCAATCCGTGGGCCCGTCGGCTCCGAAAGTCTCGGTTGCCATTCCGTGATCCGGGGGCTTGAGTGATTCGTCGGTCCGGTGCGTACCGGTGGTAGCAAGAAGCAACCCCCACCGCATCACCGGCTCGAGGAATTCACCATGTGGTCCCAGGATCGTCACCATGACGTCGGCGCCTACGCGCTGGGCGTGCTGGACGAGATGGATGCCTTCCACTTCGAGGACCATCTCCGCGAGTGCCCCCGGTGCGCGGTTCAGGTCACCGAGTTCAGGCCCGCCGCCCGGCAGTTGATGCTCTACCGGGAGGCGACACCGCGCGCGGTGCACCCCTTCGCGGGTCCCGGCCCACGGCTGATGGACCGGCTCCTGGACGAGGTGGCCACGCGGCAGCGGGCCGGACGTCGGCGCTGGCTGTTCGCGGTCGCCGCCTGTGTGGCGTTCGCCGTGGGCGGTCCCGCCGTCGCGGTCTTCGCGGGGCCGGGCGAGAAGGCGAACACCGTCGCGGCGACGGACACCGAGACGGGTGTGTGGGCCGAGGTCCACGCCGAGGACAAGCTCTGGGGCAGCGAGATCGACGTCCAGGTCAAGGACCCGGACGGGGGCCGCGCGTGCCAGCTCGTGGCGATCGGCGCGGACGGCTCCGAGGAGACGATCGCGAGCTGGATGGCGCCCAAGAACACGGCCCAGCCCTCCGATATGCAGGGTGGCGCGGCCATGCCACGCAAGGACATCGTCCGGTTCGAGGTGCGTTCGGACGGCGAGCGGCTGGTGACGCTGAAGGCTCCGTGGGGCTGACAGCACCTCGCGACCGGGTCGCCGCTCCAGGAGTCTGCTACTTGAGCGAGTCCTTACTTGAGCGAGTCCGCTACTTGAGCAGCCGCGACATCCGCCGGTCCGCGAGCGGCTTGCCGCCCGTCTGGCAGGTCGGGCAGTACTGCAGCGAGGAGTCGCTGAAGGACACCTCGCGGATGGTGTCGCCGCAGACCGGGCAGGGCTCGCCGGTGCGGCCATGGACACGCAGCCCCGTCTTCTTCTCGGCCTTCAGCCGGCCCGCGGCCAGCCCGCGGGAGCGCTCGACCGCCTCGGTGAGCGTACCGCGCAGCGCCTCGTACAGCTGACCGATCTCCTCCGGTCCGAGCGAAGAGGCCAGTTTGAACGGGGACATCTTCGCGGCGTGCAGGATCTCGTCGCTGTACGCGTTCCCCACACCCGCGATCAGGCTCTGGTCGCGCAGCGCGCCCTTGATCTGGCGGCGCTCCCCAGTGAGCAGCTCCGTGAAGCGCGCCTCGTCGAAGTCGTCGGCCAGCGGATCCGGGCCGAGGCGGGCCACGCCTGGAACCTCCTGCGGGTCCCGTACGACGTACACCGCGAGCCGTTTCTGGGTGCCGGCCTCGGTGAGGTCGAACCCCTCGCCGGTCTCCAGGGCGACCCGGAGCGCCAGGGGGCCCTTGCCGGGGCGCGGCGGGCCGTCGGGGAGCCGGTCCCGCCACTGGAGCCAGCCCGCGCGGGCCAGGTGGGTCACGAAGTGCAGGCCCTCTGCCTCGATGCCGAGGAACTTGCCGTAGCGGTGCACCGACGTCACCTCCCGGCCCTCGAAGGCGCTGACGGGAGGGTCGTACGTCTTGAGGACGCTGATCGCCACGGGCAGCACCCGGACGACCTCGTGGCCGACGAGACGCTCGGCCAGGAAGTCCCGCAGCGCTTCGACCTCGGGCAGTTCCGGCATACGCCCAGAGTGCCAGGAGCTCACTCCCGTGCGCGAGTGGGGCCCCGGCCCGCCCCGTGGGCCCGGTCCACCACCCCGAACTCGCACCACACGCATTTGCCACCACCCCGTGACTCCACACCCCACACGTCCGAGAGCAGGTCCACGAGGAGCAGGCCGCGGCCGGAGACGCCAGACTCCCCCGCCTCGCGGCGGCGGGGCAGGGCGCTGGAGGTGTCCTCGACCTCGACGCGCAGCCGCCGGTCGGAGCCGGTGAGGACGCGAAGGCTGAGGAGCGCGGCCCCCTCGGTGTGCAGCAGCGCGTTGGTGATCAGCTCGTCGGCGACGAGTTCGATCTCGTCGACGCGTTCGGGGGCGCCCCACGCGCACACGGCCGTCCGGATCATGTGCCGGGCCTCGGTGAGCGCCTCCGGGTCGCCGGACGCGACATTCCGCCGGAGCGGCCCGGCGGCCTGTCGCGCGTCCGGGGCCCGGCGGCGCAGGAGCAGCAGCGCCACGTCGTCCTCACCGCCGCGCTCGTCGGCCACGTCGATGAGCCGGTCGGCGAGGTCACGCACGTCGTCCGGTCCTGAGGTGACCAGCGCCACCAGCGTCCGCATGCCGTCGTCGAGGTCGGCGCCGGGCTGCTCGACGAGGCCGTCCGTGCACAGCAGCAGGGTCTGGCCGGGCTCCAGTTCGACGGTGGAGACGGGGTATCCCAGGCGCCCGAACTCGGCGGACAGGCCGAGCGGCAGGCCGCCGTCCACGTCGATCCGCCGGCAGGTGCCGTCGGGGTGCCTGACCAGCGGGTCGAGGTGGCCGGCCCGGACGACCTGGATCACGCCCGTCGACAGGTCGGCCTCGGCGTACAGGCAGGTCGCGAAGCGCTCGGTGTCGAGTTCGCGCAGGAACACCGAGGCGCGGGCCATCACGGTGGCCGGGGTGTGGCCCTCGGCGGCGTACGCGCGGAGCACGATGCGCAGCTGCCCCATGACGGCGGCGGCGTGTGTGTCATGGCCCTGGACGTCGCCGATGACGGCGCCGACCCGGCCACCGGGCAGCGGGATCAGGTCGTACCAGTCGCCGCCGATGTCCCGGCCGAGGGCGGCCGACCGGTAGCGTACGGCGATGTCGGCGCCCGCGACGCTGGGGATGGAGCGCGGCAGCATGGCCTGCTGGAGGCTCTGGGCGACGTCCTTCTCCTGCTCGTAGAACATGGCCCGCTGCAGGCTCTGCGCGATGCTGCTGCCGAGCGCGACGAGGACGTTGCGTTCCTCCGGTGGGAAGCCGCGCTTGTCGTCGTACAGCAGGCCCATCGCGCCGATGGGCCTCGCCTGGACGATGAGCGGCAGATACGCGGCCGAGGTGATCTTCAGGTCGGTGAGGTGCGGCCACAGCAGGGGGTATCTCCGGGCGAACTCCTCCGGGGACTCGATGAAGTGCGGCGCGAGGGTCCGCACCGCCTCGTTCATCGGGTACTGCGCGTCGAGGCGTGTGACCCCGGTGTCGGGTACGTATCTGTTCTTGGGGCCGGTGGCGACCATGCGGATGCGTCCGGCCTCCACGAGGCCCATGACCAGGCCCGCCGCTCCGAGGTGGGTGAGGCCGCGGGTGTCCGCCAGGACGTCGATCACGTCCTGGACGGTGCGGGCGTGGGCCAGGGCGGCCGTGGTCGTCTGCACGATGTTCGTCTGCCGGCGGCGGGCCTCGGCCTGGGCGGCCCGCTCGCGCCGTGCCTCGGCCTCGCCGAGTTCCTGGGTGGCGTCGCGGACGATGCCGATGATCCGGTACGGACGGCCGGTCTCGTCGCGCAGGATGCAGCCCTGGGTGTGTGTCCAGCGCGGCGAGCCGTCGCGGCGGCGGATGCGGAAGTACGCCCCGTAGTTCTCGCTGCCGTCCTTGATCGCCCGGGAGACGAGGGTGTCGAGCCGACGGCCTTCCATGGGCGGCACCCGCATCGACAGCGTCATCGGGCTGCCGTCGAACTCGTCCGGGCGCACGTCGAAGACCTCGTGGGCCTGGGCGTCCATCCGCATGACGCCGGCGTCCAGGTCCCAGTCGAAGCTGCCCATACGGTTGAGCGCCAGGATCGGATCCGGGTGGGTGGGCCAGTCGTCCGGGAGTGGCCGGGCGCTCGCGCCCCGATCAGCCATGGGGAACACCTTCGCAGGGTTTGCCCGAATATTCGAGTGGAGCGTTCGGTCACGCATCGAGCACTCGGTCACTATTGTCACTAATGCACCTGTTCGGCCCGCACCCCCAGGAGCACCGAGCGTGGAGTGGTTCACCGCCCCCGACTACTGGACCAGCCGGTTGGTCTTCCAACGGGCTCTGGCCGTCGTGTATCTGGTCGGCTTCCTCACCGCGGCCCTGCAGTTCCGCGCCCTGATCGGCGAGCGCGGGATGCTGCCGGTGCCCGCGTACCTGCGACGGGTCTCGTTCCGTCAGGCACCCGGCGTGTTCCACGTCCACTACTCGGACCGCTTCTTCGCGGCCTGGGCCTGGACGGGCTGCGCGGTGTCGGTGGCGCTGGTCGCCGGGCTGGACTCGCTGCTCCCGCTGTGGGGCGCGATGCTGCTGTGGCTCGTGCCCTGGGTGATGTACCTGTCGATCGTCAACGTCGGCCAGACCTGGTACTCGTTCGGCTGGGAGTCCCTGCTGCTGGAGGTGGGTTTCCTGGCGGTCTTCCTCGGCAACGACGAGGTCGCGCCGCCGGTCCTCCTGCTCTTCCTGCTGCGCTGGGTGCTGTTCCGCCTGGAGTTCGGCGCCGGGCTGATCAAGCTGCGCGGCGACGCGTGCTGGCGGAAGCTGACGTGCCTGGACCACCACCACGAGACGCAGCCGATGCCGGGCCCGCTGAGCTGGTTCTTCCACCACCTGCCGAAGCCACTGCACCGGGTCGAGGTGGCCGCTAACCACTTCACCCAACTCGTCGTGCCCGTCCTGCTGTTCACCCCGCAGCCGGTCGCGACGGCCGCCGCCTCACTGATGATCGCCACCCAGCTGTGGCTGGTGCTGTCGGGCAACTTCTCCTGGCTGAACTGGATCACCATCGTGCTCGCCCTGTCCGCCGTGGACTTCGGCGGCACGGCGCCGGACGGCGTGCCCGGAGCACCGCTCTGGTACGAGGCCGTCGTCATCGCCGTGACCGCGCTCGTGGTGGGTCTGAGCTACCACCCGGTCCGCAACATGATCTCCCGCGGCCAGATCATGAACCGCTCCTTCGACCCGCTCCACCTGGTCAACACCTACGGCGCGTTCGGCAGCGTGAGCCGCGTCCGGTACGAGGTGGTGGTCGAGGGCACGGCGGACGACGTGGCGCGGGAGGACTCCGCGTGGCGGGAGTACGAGTTCAAGGGCAAGCCGGGCGATCCACGGCGCTGGCCGCGCCAGTTCGCGCCGTACCACCTGCGGCTCGACTGGTTGATGTGGTTCGCCGCGCTCTCCCCCGCGTACGCCGGTGCCTGGTTCGGCGTCCTGGTGGAGCGGCTGCTGGAGAACGACCGCGACACGCTGAAGCTGCTGCGCGCCTCCCCGTTCCCGCCGGACGCCCCGCCCTGCTACGTCCGCGCCCGCCTCTTCCGCTACCGCTACACGACGTGGAGGGAGCTGCGGGAGACGGGCGCCTGCTGGGACCGGACGTACGTACGGGAGTTCCTGCCGCCGACGCGGCTGGCCCGTGCGGACGTCGTAGGTGATCAGAGGCCGTAGTACGTGATCAGAGGCCGTAGACGCGGGTGGCGGTGCCCTCGAAGACGTCCTGCTTCTCGTCCGGGCTCAGTCCCCGCACCAACACGCCCGTGCCGTGCGCGACTTCGGCGTACGTCGCCGCCAGGGTGCACACCGGCCAGTCGGTGCCGAACATCAGCCGGCCGGGGCCGAAGGCGTCCAGCACCGTGTCGGCGTAGGGACGCAACTCCCCCGCCGGCCAGCCCGAGCGCCACGTGCCGGGGTCCGTCTCCGTCACCATCCCCGACAGCTTGCACACGGTGTTGGGGAGCGCGGCGAGCGCCCGGATGTCCGAGGCCCAGGGTTCGAGCTCACCGGAGGCGATGGGCGGCTTGCCCAGGTGGTCGAGGACGAAGGTGAGTCCGGGCAGGGCCGCGGCCGCCTTGACGCAGGCAGGGAGCTGGTGGGGCAGCACGACGAGGTCGTACACGAGTCCGGCCGCGGCGACCGCCGCGAGTCCCGCGCGTACGTCGGGGCGCAGCAGCCACTCGGGGTCGGGCTCGCCCTGAACCTGGTGGCGGATGCCCTTCAGGAACCGTCCGCCCGCCAGGCCCTTCAGCCGGGCGAGTTCGTCGGCGGCGTCGGGGCGGGTCAGGTCGGTCCAGCCGACCACTCCGGCGACCAGGTCGCTGTCGTCCGCGAGCGCCAGGAACTCCGGGGTCTCCTCGGCCACGGTGATCGTCTGCACCAGCACCGTGCGGTCGACGCCCACCGCGCTCGCCTCGGGTACCAGGTCGGCTAGGGTGAAGTTCCGTCTGATGGGCTGGAGTTCGGGCCCGCTGATCCAGTCCTGGTCGCGTACGGAGAGGTCCCACACATGGTGGTGGGCGTCCACGGTCACGGCAGCTCCCACACGACGGGCAGGCCCGCGCCGACGCCCTCGTCGGAGTAGTCGTGGACGACGTCGAGCAGTTCGGCCATACGGGCCTGCCAGGTGACGTTGACCGGGAGTTTCTCCAACTCGGCCAGCAGACGGGCGTAGTCCTCGCACTCCAGGACGTGGAAGAGGTCGGTGCCGCTGCGCCAGATGGTCCAGGAGGTGGCTCCGGCGGCGCGTATGGCGTCGGTGAGCTCCTTGGGGACCTCGCGGTGGGCCGCCTCGTACTCCTCGACGCGGTCGGCGCGGACCTTGGTGTGCAGGGCGACTCTCACGGCGTTTCCTCTCCGGACGTAGGCACGGGTGCCTCCTTGGGAAGCAGTCCCTCGGCGACCAGCTCCTGCCAGAAGTCCGCGGGCACGACGGCCGCGAACTGCTCGGCGCCGTCACGGGCCTCCTCGGCCGAGCGGGCGCCGACGAGGACGCTCGCGACAGCCGGATGCGCGCCGGGGAAGGCGAGCGCGGCGGCACGCAGCGTCGTGCCGTGCCGTTCGGCGATGTCCTTCAGCCGCAGGGCCCGTGCCATCAACTCCTCCGGGGCGGAGCCGTAGTTGTAGGTCGCTCCGGGCTTGGGGTCCGCCAGCAGACCGGAGTTGAAGGCACCGCCGACGACCACGGAGGCCCCGCGCTCCTCGGCGGCGGGCAACAGGTCGGCGAGCGCGCCCTGTTCGAGGAGGGTGTACCGGCCCGCGCACAGCACCACGTCGACGTCGGTCTCCCGGACGAAGCGGGTGAGCATGGCCGTCTGGTTCATGCCCGCGCCGATCGCGCCGACGACGCCCTCGGCGCGCAGGCGCTCCAGCGCGGGGTAGCCCTCCCGGAATGCCTGTTCGGCGTGGTCGTCGGGGTCGTGGAGGTAGACGACGTCCACGCGGTCGAGGCCGAGCCGCTCCAGGCTGTCCTCCAGCGAGCGGCGTACACCGTCGGCGCTGAAGTCCCACACGCGACGGTGAGTGGCGGGTACGGCGAATCCGTGGGCGAGGTCGTCGCCGTGCCCGTCGGCGGGTTCCAGCAGGCGTCCCACCTTGGTGGAGATCGTGTACGCGTCGCGAGGCCGCTCCCTCAGGAACGCGCCCAGGCGCCGCTCGGAGAGCCCGATGCCGTAGTGCGGCGCGGTGTCGAAGTACCGGATGCCGGCCGACCAGGCGGCGCCCAGGGCCGCGTCCGCCTGCTCGTCGCTGACCTCCGTGAACAGGCTGCCGATACCGGCGGCGCCGAAGGACAGCCCGCTGACCTCGACACCGCTCCTGCCGAGGGTGCTCACTGGCCCACCGGCCGCAGCCGCAGCCCCTGCATACCGCCGTCCACCGCGAGTGCCGTACCGGTGGTGGCGCCGGACAGCGGGCTCGCCAGGTAGGCGACGGCGCCCGCGACCTCGGGTGCCGAGACGAGGCGGCCGGTGGGCTGGCGGGCTTCGAGTGCGGCCCGCTCGGCGGCGGGGTCTGCGGCGGCGTCCAGCAGGCGGCCCACCCACGGGGTGTCCACCGTGCCGGGGTTCACGCAGTTCACGCGGATGCCCTCGCGGACATGGTCGGCGGCCATGGCGAGGGTGAGGGAGAGGACGGCGCCCTTCGACGCCGAGTACAGCGCCCGCTGCGGCAGACCGGCCGTGGCGGCGATGGAGCAGGTGTTGACGATGGCCGCGTGCGACGACTCGCGCAGGTGGGGCAGGGCGGCGCGGGCCACCCGGACCATGCCGAGAACGTTGACGTCCAGCACCCGGTGCCACTGCTCGTCGTCGTTGTCCTCGACCGTCCCCTGGGCGCCGATGCCCGCGTTGTTGACCAGCACGTCGAGTCCGCCGAGGTCGGCGACGGCGGCGGCCACGGCCTCGCGTACGGACGTGTCGTCGGTGACGTCGGCGCGGTAGCCGCGCAGGGGCTTCTCGACCGACGACGGGTCGAGGTCCAGGACGGCGACCTGGGCGCCGCGGGCGGCGAGGAGTTCGGCGGTCGCCCGGCCGATGCCGGAGGCGCCGCCCGTCACCAGCGCCCTGAGGCCCTCGAAGTCGCTCATGCAACGTGTCCCTTCTTGTCGGGGTGTCCGTCGGTCTTTCCGTCGGTATTGAGGTCGGCGACCCAGAACTTACCGCCCGGGAACGTGTACTCCGCGATGGACTCCGGCCGCATGGTGGCGGAGAAGCCCGGCGTGCTGGGTGCCGTGTAGTGACCTTCGCGGATCACCACCGGGTCGAGGAAGTGGTCGTGCAGATGGTCGACGTACTCGATGACCCTGTCCTCGGTGGTACCGGTCAGGGCCACGTAGTCGAACATCGACAGGTGCTGGACGAGCTCGCACAGTCCGACCCCGCCCGCGTGCGGGCAGACGGGCACCCCGAACTTGGCCGCGAGCAGCAGGATCGCCAGGTTCTCGTTGACGCCGCCGACGCGGGCCGCGTCGATCTGGAGGACGTCGAGGGAGCCCGCCTGGAGGAGCTGCTTGAAGATGATGCGGTTCTGGACGTGTTCGCCGGTGGCGACCTTGACGGGGCCCACGGCCTTGCGGATCGCCGCGTGGCCGAGCACGTCGTCGGGGCTGGTCGGCTCCTCGATCCAGTACGGCTCGAACTCGGCGAGCGCCTTGACCCACTGGATCGCCTCGTCGACGTTCCACCGCTGGTTGGCGTCGACGGCCATACGGATGTCGGGGCCGACGACGGACCGGGCGACGCGGCAGCGCCGTACGTCGTCGGCGAGGTCCGCGCCCACCTTCAGCTTGATCTGCCGGAACCCGTCGGCGACGGCCTCGGCGGCCAGCCGGGTGAGCTTCTCGTCGTCGTAGCCGAGCCAGCCCGGGGAGGTGGTGTAGGCGGGGTACCCCTGGGCGAGCAGCCGGGCCTTCCGATCCTCGGCGCCCTCCTTGCCCTGTCGCAGCAGCTCCAGCGCCTCGTCCGGTGTCAGCGCGTCCGTGATGTAGCGGAAGTCGATCTGGCGGACCAGCCACTCGGGCTCGGCGTCGGCCAGCAGCTGCCACAGGGGCTTGTGGGCGCGCTTGGCGGCGAGGTCCCACACCGCGTTGACGACCGCGCCGATCGCCATGTGCATCACGCCCTTCTCGGGCCCGAGCCAGCGCAGCTGACTGTCGCCGATCAACTCCCGGAACAGGGAGCCCGGATCGTCGCACAGCTCGTCGACGGACCGTCCGACCACATGGCTCCGCAGGGCGTCGATCGCGGCGACCTGGACATCGTTGCCCCGCCCGATGGTGAAGGTGAAGCCGTGCCCCTCCGGACAGCCGTCCGCGTCAGCCGCATCGGTGCGCAGCACGACGTACGCGGCCGAGTAGTCGGGGTCCGGGTTCATCGCGTCGGAGCCGTCGAGCTCGCGCGAGGTCGGGAACCGGATGTCGTAGGTGTCGACCGCGGTGACGCGGGCGGAGGTCGGGGACACGGATGGCCTTTCGTTCGGTAACTCGGTGACGAGGAGTCGGCGGGTCAGTCCTGGGCGCGGCCCGTGGTGACGCGGGCGATCATGAGGGCGACCAGGATGATGCCTCCGTAGATGGCCTGGATCCAGAAGGACGGCACCTGCGCGAGGGTGAGCAGGTTCTGCACGACACCCAGGAGGAGTACGCCGGTGAGGGCGCCGAACATGGTGCCCTTGCCGCCGTCGAGGCTGATGCCGCCGATGACCGCCGCCGCGAACACAGTGAAGATCATGTTGTTGCCCTGGTTGGCGCTGATCGCCCCCACATACCCGGTCTGCATGATCCCGCCGACGGCTGCGAGGGTGCCCG
Organism: Streptomyces spongiae; assembly: GCF_009377185.1. GTDB lineage: Bacteria > Actinomycetota > Actinomycetes > Streptomycetales > Streptomycetaceae > Streptomyces > Streptomyces spongiae. Next base: position 13,242 of record NZ_VJZC01000065.1, on the reverse strand, counting down.
CGACGACGAACACGCCGAGCATCACCCGTTCGACGCGGATGCCTGCCGCGCGGGCCGCGTCCACGTTGCCGCCGATCGCGTACATCGCGCGGCCGACGCGGTGGTAGCGCAGGACGAGCCCGGCGACGCCGAAGGCGACAGCCGCCAGCCACACCGACATGGGCACGCGCAGGAAGGTCGTGGTCGCCAGCGAGAAGAACGCGTCGGGCATGCCGAACAGCGTCTTGCCCTTGGTCGCACCGACCAGCAGTCCGCGCAGCACGATCAGCATGGCGAGGGTGACGATGAACGCGTTGAGCTTGAACTTCACCACGAGGATGCCGTTGAACGCGCCGATGGCCCCGCCCACGACGAGGATCGCCAGCAGCGCGAGGGCCGCCGGGAACTCCGTGCCCCAGCCGGACTGCGCGGCCGGCAGCACCAGCAGGGCGCCCACGGCGGGGGCGATACCGACGACCGACTCCAGCGACAGGTCGAACTTGCCGGTGATCAGCACGAGCGACTCGGCCAGCACCACCATCGCGAGGGCGGCGGACGCGCCCAGGATGGAGATGATGTTGCGTTCGGTGAGGAACGAGTCGTTGACGAACGCGCCGAACACCATGAGCAGCAACAGGGCTGGAACTAGGGCGAGTTCGCGGGCGCGGCGGAGCAGGACGGTCTTGGCGGCACGCGGGTCGGGAGCCCGGAGAGGGGTCAGTTCCGGCACCTTCGTGTCAGCCATGGTCCACTCCTTCGATGGAGGCGATCAGCTCGTGGTCGTGCCAGCCCGCCGGGTGCTCGGCGACGACACGGCCGTGGAAGAGGACGAGGACACGGTCGCAGCGGCGCAGGTCGTCGAGTTCGTCCGAGACGACGAGGACGGCCGTACCGTCCTCGCGGGCGTTGTCCACGCGGGACAGCAGGGACTCCTTGGACTTCACGTCGACGCCCGCGGTGGGGTTGATGAGGACGAGCAGCCGTGGGTCGGAGGCGAGGGCGCGGGCCATGACGACCTTCTGCGCGTTGCCGCCGGAGAGGTCGGAGACGGGCTGGTCGGGACCCTCGGTGTGGATGTCGAGGCGCTCGATCAGTTCGGTGGCGACATCGCGCTTGCGGGTGGTGCCGACGAGCCCGTACCGCCCGAGCCGGTCCAGCACGCTCATCGTGGCGTTGTCGCCGATGGTCATGCCGAAGACGAGCCCTTGGCCGTGCCGGTCGCGGGGTACGCAGCCGACGCCTGCCTTCAGGGCCGCCCGGACGTCACCGAACGGGAGCGGCGTGCCGTCCAGCAGGGCCGTTCCGGACGTCGGGGTGTGCAGTCCGGCGAAGGACTCGGCGAGAGCGATCTTGCCGCTGCCGCTGGAACCGGCGAGCCCGACGACCTCACCGCGGCGGACGGTCAGGGCGACGTCCTCGTAGGTGTCCGAGGTCAGGCCCTTGACGTCCAGGACGACCGGCGCGTCGACGCCGTCCTGTTCCACCACGGCTTCCGCCGCGGCCGCCTGCCGTTCGGCGACCACCTCCCCCGCCATCGCCTCCACCAGCGCGGCGCGCGGGAGTTCGGCGACGGGTGCGGTGGTGATCCAGCGGGCGTCGCGCAGGACGGTGACCGTCTGGCAGACCTCGTACACCTCCTGGAGGTGGTGCGAGATGAACAGGAAGGTGACGCCGGACTCCTGAAGTCCGCGCATCCTGTCGAAGAGGCGCTCGATCTCGCGGTTGTCGAGCTGGGCGGTGGGTTCGTCGAGGACGATGAAGCGGGCGCCCTGGCTCAGGGCGCGGGCGATCTCCACCATCTGCCGGTCCTCGACCTTGAGGTCGGCGGTACGGGCGTCGGGGTCGACGCGCACGTCCCAGGTGTTGAGGACCGCGGTGGCCTCCTCGTGCAGTCGGCGCCAGCTGAAGAAGCCTCGCCGGCTGTCGGGCTGGCGGTTGAGGAAGAGGTTCTCGGCGACCGTCAGCTCGGGGACGACGGTGGGCCTTTGGTAGACGCAGGCCACCTTGGAGCGCCAGGCGGCGCGGTCGCCGAGCTGCGGTGCCGGCTGTCCGTCGAAGCGGACGGTGCCCGCGTCGGGGGCCTGGAGTCCGGTGAGGACGGTGACGAGGGTGGACTTGCCCGCGCCGTTGCGGCCCACGAGGGCGTGGGACTCGCCAGGCAGGACGGTCAGCCGGCCGTCCTGCAGGGCGACGGTGGGCCCGTAGCGCTTGACGATGCCCGTGGCCTCTACCAGGGGGGTGGCGGTGGCAGCGCTCATTTGACCGTGTTGCCCCAGAGCTTGGGGTCGTCGACGTTGTCCTTGGTCACCAGTGGCGCGGGCAGCTGGTCCTCCAGGATGCCGCTGGGCAGCTTGACGATCGTGGAGTCGTGGTCGGTGGGGCCGGGCTTGAACGTCTTCCCCTCCATCGCCGCCTTGATGTAGTACATGCCGTACTTGGCGTACGCGTCGGCGGGCTGCGAGACGGTCGCGTCGATCTGGCCCTTGCGGATGGCGTCGAACTCCTGCGGGATGCCGTCGTTCGAGACGACGAAGATGTGCCCCTTCTGGCCCGCCGTCTTCAGCATCCCCTTGGACTTCAGGGTCTGCAGGGTGGGCGCGAGGTACACACCGCCCGCCTGCATGTAGATGCCCTTGATGTCGGGGTTGGCGTTGAGGAGGGTGTCCAGCTTGGAGGCCGCCGTGTCCGACTCCCACTTGGCGGGGATCTCCAGCACCTTCAGCTTGGGGTAGTTCTTCTTGACGCAGGCACGGAACGCCTCGGAGCGGTCACGGCCGTTGACCGAGGCCAGGTCGCCCATGATCTGCACGACCTTGCCGCTCGGAATCTGCTTGCCGAGGTACTCGCAGGCCTTCTCGCCGTAGGCCACGTTGTTGGCGCGGACGACCATGGCGACCTTGCCCTTGTCCGGCGCCACGTCCACCGCGACGACCGGCACGCCCTTGCGCTCGGCCTGGTCGAGGCCCGCCACGATCGCCGCGCTGTCGAGCGGCGCGACGACCAGGCCCTTGACTCCCTGGTTGAGCGAGTTGTTGATGTCGGTGATCTGCTGGGACGGGTCGCTGTTGGAGTTGACCGTCTTGAGCGCGTCGACGCCCTCGGACTTGGCCATCTTGGGCACGTAGTCGTTGTACGACTGCCAGAACGGCGAGGTCAGCAGGGGCAGGATCACCCCTACCTTGCCGTCGCCGCCCCCGTCCTTGGCGGAGGAGGCGGTGTCCTTGGTGCTGCCGCACGCCGCGAGCACGAGAGCGGCACACGAGGCAGCGACCACCACGCGTACCTTCCGTGCCCCTGTCTGCCCGTTCCGTGGGTTTGTGCCGGCCATCTTTCAGCTCCTCGTCGAGCGGGGTTCAAGCGAGCAAGTGAGCGCAGTCAGAGCAAGTGAACGCATATTTATCAGACCACTTCCCCTTCACAACACCCTCCGACGCCAAATTTCCCCACCTTCTGACCGTAGTGGTCCGACCACATGGCTGGTTAGACTTCCGCGCACCGACAACAGGAGGAGTGGCGTGGACGAGACCCCGAGCGAGGCCGCTCCACAGAAGGGCACGGTGACGCAGCGCGCCATCGAGCGCATCAAGGCGATGATCGCCGAGGGCCGCCTGGAACCGGGCCAGCGTCTGCCCACCGAGCGGGACCTGGCCGCCCAGCTGGGCATCTCACGCAGCTCGATGCGGGAGGCGATCCGCGCGCTCACGGTCCTCGGCGTCCTGGAGGCCCGCCACGGGTCGGGCATCTACGTCACCCAGCTGGAGGCCGGGGACCTGCTGGAGACCTTCGGCGTGGTCGCCGACCTCTCCCGTGGCCCCCGTCTGGTCGAGCTGCTGGAAGTGCGCCGCATCCTGGAGTCGACGGCGACCGCGCTGGCCGCCGCGCGCATCACCGAGGACCAGCTCGCGGAGGTCGAGAAGCACCTGACCGCGATGAACGGCACGGACGACCCCGAGGAGATCATCGCCCACGACCTCGCCTTCCACCGCGAGATCGCGGCCGCCGCCGGCAACGAGACCATGGCCGCGATCCTGGAGGGCCTGTCCTCCCGCACCTTCCGCGCCCGCGTCTGGCGCGGCTACCAGGAAGAGGGCGCCTTCGCCCGCACCCGCCGCGAGCACGCCGCCATCCACCGCGCCCTCCTCGCCCACGACCCGGAGGCGGCCCGGGCGGCCGCCGCCGCGCACGTGGGCGAGGTGGAGCAGTGGCTGCGGACCCAACTCAGGGAGTAGCGCGCCGAGTCGGACCCCGGGCCGGAGTGCGTCAGCGGGCGGTCACCTGCCACACGGCGGGCGTGCGCTGGTCCGGCGGGTACTGGACCAGGTGTCCGTCGTCGGTGACGTGGACAGCCATGCGTGTGATCGCGTTGACGAGTTCGTAGCCTCCGGGGGCGGGCACGGGCACCCAGCGCTGCAGGGTGTTCGAGGCGGCGCAGGTCTCCTCGGTGACCGCGCTCCCCGGCTCCAGCGGCACGTTGAGGGTGAGCTTGCCGCTGCGCGTCTCCAGGCACCTGCCGCTCGTGGCGGACTTCAGGGTCACGTAGCCGTCAGGGGTGCGGGCGACCTGGAGGTCGCGTGTCACACCGCCGCCGCGGAAGGTGTACGTTCCGTCGGCCAACGGCACACGGGTCAGGTCACGCCATCCGGGGGCGTGCCCCACGGCCCGCGCACGGGCGGTGAACTCCGCGTACGTGGCGTCCGGGTGCGGTGATCCCCAGGTGGCCTGCGCGATGTGCCTCAGGGCCGGGTCGAGCAGGACGGCGACCTCGTTCTCGGTCTCGCCGCGTCCGTTGTCCGGCCACAGGCTGATCTTCGCCCCGGTGATGCCGGTGCGCGAAGTGAGCTTCTCGCCCTCGAAGCCGCGCGGGTCCCAGCTCTGGTCGTACAGGCCCTTGGTGTCCGAGTGGAAGCCACCGCGCACGAGGTAGAGGGAGTACGAGGCGTTCATCACCGGGTAGCCCTGCGCGATGAGTTCGCTCGGCTTCACCGCCACGTTCAGCCAGTGCTCGACGGTCGTGCCCGCCGTGACCGGCACGGTGTTGGCGCCGGTGAGTCCGTCGTTCCAGATGCGGAGCTTCTTGCCCTTGGTGGCCGCGTACGCGTGGACGCGGTTGACGAAGTCGATGAAGGCGTCCTGCGGAGTGGCGTCCGCACCGTACTTCTGGCGTGCGTAGGCGAGGACCTGCGGGTACTTGGCGAAGTCGGAGCCGAGCATGTACTCGTCGGCTCCCATGTGCCAGGAGGTGGCCGGGAAGACCTGGGCGTACTCGTCGATCAGGCTCGTGTAGTAGTCGAAGGCGGCCTGCTGGGTGACGTCGAGCCGTGAGGGCTGCTTGACGCCGTCGGAGTCGGTGAGCTGCAGGTCGGGGCGGTTCTCGATCCAGGGGTCCATGTGGCCCGGGGAGTTGATCTCCGGGATGATCTCGACGTGGTACTTCTCGCCGAGGGCGACGATGCGACGGATCTCGTCCTTGGTGTAGTAGCCCCAGGTGTTGGCCTCGGGGTGGGCCTCGCTCTTGACCTTCAGTTCGAGCAGGAGCTGGTTGAGCTTCTGGTACGCCATGTCGCGCACCAGGTTCTCCAGCCACTCGGTGGAGATGTGGACGTAGCAGGCGCAGACGCCGACCCCGCGTTCCTTGTACTCGGGCACGTCGACGGTGCGCCCGGCGGGTACGCGGTCGCCCTGCGCGAGGAGCTGGAGCAGGGTGCGGGTGCCGTAGAAGGCGCCGGTGTCCGTCCGGCCGGTGATCGTCAGGCGGGCGCCCGCGCGAAGTTCGTATCCCTCTGCTCCGAGTCGCGCAGCCGAGGGGTCGACGTCGACAACGATGTCTCCGGTCCGTGGCGCGACGTCCCGGACGACGGGTACGGTGCCACGGCCCGCCGCACGCAGATCGTCGGCGAGGGTGCCGGCGACCTCGCGTGACTCCTGGTCGCGGGCGACGATGCGGGTGCTTCGCGCGAACGCGTAGCTTCCTTCTCCGGGTGCCCAGTTGGACAGTGCGGGCACCGTGACGGGTGGCGGCCCCGCCTTCTGCGTCTGGGCCGCCGCCGGAACGGGCGCCACGAGCAGCACCAGCCCCGCCACGGCACCGATCACTCTGGACCAGGCCATACCGCTCCACCTCACAGGAAGTTCGCAGTCATCGGATGTCTGATCCTTGGAAGGTGATGCCTCAGTTGTCAATGGGGCGTGCGTTGCGGGAAATCGAAATGTTCGCCAGCGGAGGTTCCACAACTCATCGGATGATGCCTGACGAGTACGGAGACGAGCATGGAGACGAGAAGGGAACAGACTCTCGACGTGGCGCACTCCGGCAGGGCACAGTGCTCCTCGTACACGTCGGCTACTGGCGAGTACGTCCACGTCTCACGCGCAGGGAGCGACCGTGACCAGCTGGGTCGGCCGGACCGCCGCCGAAATCGCCGCCGCCGTACGGGAGAAGAGGATCACGCCCCGGGAGGTGGTGGCGGAGCACCTCGCGCGGATCGAACTGCTGGACTCCCGCGTCGGGGCGTTCCGTACGGTGCGGGCGGAGGCGGCTCTGGCCGAGGCGGACGAGGTGGCCGCCCGGGGTGACCTCGACGGGCTCCCCCTCGCGGGCGTGCCCCTGGCCGTCAAGGACAACCTCTCCGTACGCGGCGAGTCGACCCGCATCGGCACCGCCGCCACCCCGGACACACCGGCCGGCCAGGACCACGTGACGGTGGCCCGGCTGCGTGCGGCGGGCGCCGTGGTCGTGGGCCTCACGAACGTGCCCGAGCTGTGCGTCTTCGGCACCTCGGAGAGCGTGCACGGCATCGCGCGCAACCCGTGGGACACCACGCGCACGGCGGGTGGCTCGTCCGGCGGCAGCGCGGCGGCGGTCGCCGCCGGGATGGTGCCGATCGCGCTCGGCAACGACGGGATGGGCTCGCTGCGCATACCGGCCGCCAACTGCGGGCTGATCACCCTCAAGCCGGGCTCCGGGGTGGTACCGGCGGGGATCAGCGAAGGCGACTGGTTCGGAATGTCCGAGAACGGTCCGCTCGCGACCACGGCCGAGGACACCCGGCTGATGTTCTCGGTGCTGGCGGACACACCTGACGCGGCCCGCGCACCCGAGCCGGCGACCCGCCGGATCGCGGTGTCCGTGCGCAGCCCGCTGCTCGGCGTCACCGTCAGCCGTCCGTACACGACGGCGGCGCGCGAGGCGGCGAAGGCGCTGTCCGGGGCCGGACACCAGGTGCGCCGCGCCGACCCGCCGTACCCGCTCTGGCTGGGCACGACGTCCCTGGCGCACTGGACGGCGGGCACGTCGGTCGACGCCCAAGGACTCGATCCCCTGCGCCTCGCCCGCCGGACGCGGGTCCACGCGGCGCTGGGCCGCCGCTTCGTCCGAAGCGTCCGCGAGGGCGACCGGCGTGAGCAACTGCGCCGCCGTATGGAGCCGTTCTTCGCCGAGCACGACGTGCTGCTCACCCCGACGCTGGCCCGGCGCGGGCCGGCCGCCGCGCCCTGGCACGAGCGTGGCTGGCTGCGCAACGTGCTGGCCAACACCAACTACTCCCCGCTGACACCGCCGTGGAACCTGACGGGCTGGCCGGCGATGTCGGTGCCGTTCGGCACCCTGCCGAGCGGCGCGCCCTGCGCCGTCCAGCTCGTGGGCCGGCCCGGCAGCGAGCTCGACCTCCTCGCCGTGGCGGGCCAGTTGGAGGAACTGCGCCCCTGGCAGCGCACGGCGCCCTTGTCCTGACCGCGCGTGCCGGGCGTCGTGACGCCACGGAGATCCACCCGAAGTGCCCTAATCCTTGCGGCCGGTCGCGGCGACGGTCACGCCGAGGCCGATCATCGTGAGGCCGCCCACTCCGCCGACCAGTGACAGCCGCGCGGGCGAGCGGGCGAACCAGTCCCGTGCGGTGGCCGCGACCAGCCCCCACAGGCTGTCGCAGGTCACCGCGATGGCGTTGAAGACGAGCCCGAGGAACAGCATCTGGAGCACGACGTGCCCTTGGCCGCGGTCCACGAACTGGGGCAGCACGGCGGCGAAGAACACGATGGTCTTGGGGTTGGCCACGCCGACCAGGAACCCCTCCCACAGCGTGCGCCGGCTGCCGTGCGCTGCTCCGTCGGCGTCGAACGCGGCCTGCAGTGAGCCGCGTCGGCGCCACGCCTTCACGCCGAGGTACACCAGGTAGGCGGCACCCACCAGCTTCAGTGCCGTGAAGACGAGCACCGAACGCTCCACGACGGAGCCGACACCCAGCGCGACGGCGACCACGAGCACATACGCGCCCGCCGTGTTGCCCACCACCGTGGTGAGCGCGGCCCGGCGGCCCTGGGCGAGGGCCCGGCCGATCACGAACAGCACGCTGGGGCCGGGGATCACGATCAGCAGGAACGACATGGCCGCGAAGGCGAGAAGACGGTCGGTGGGCACCATGGGCTCATGCAAGCACGGCGGCGATGCCCGCCCCAGTGATTTTCCGGCGTCCGGCACGGCGGCGCCGGGCCGCCGGGTCACAGGGCCCGGTGCATGACGTGCAACCCCACCCGGCCGTGCCGGGGGTGCTCGTACGACTCCGGCACGGTGCCGAGCACGCTGAAACCGAGCGATGCCCACAGCCTCACGGCGGGGTTGGTCTCGACGACGGCGTTGAACACCATGGCCCGGTAGCCGTCGGCCTTGGCCGCGGCGAGGACGTGCTCGGCGAGGGCGCGGCCGATGCCGCGCCCGCCGTGGTCGGGATCGACCATGAAGCCCGCGTTGGCCACAGCGGCAGCGGGACCACCGTAGTTGGGAGTGAGGTAGGCGGAGCCGACGGTGGCTCCGGTGGCGTCCTGGGCGACGTACACGCGCTTGGCGGGCGCCATCCACAGGGCGCGAGCGGCTTCTTCGGAGGTGTCCGGATCCCAGGTGTAGCTCTCACCGGCGGCGACGATGCGGTGCCAGAAGGGCCAGATGCGTGGCCAGTCCTCGGCCGTGGCTTCTCTGATCAGCATGGGCGCGAGTCTCGCACGCCCGTGCCGCCGGCGATCGCGACGGGTCCTGCCCGGAATCAGTCCACACTGGGGAGGATGTGGGGCTCCGCGAGGTCTTCCTCGTACCCAGCGAGACGGATCGGGGCGGACCTGGCCCACACGTCTAGGCTGCCGAGCTCCTTCTTGGGCCGGCGGCCCGCGCGCTCCGTACGATCCTTGGGGCGCTCATCGCGATTGCTCTTCTCCGGTGTCACCGCGCACTCCTTATGTGTCGGGTCACCCTCGGGACCGGCCGGCTCACCGTTCTGCCGTGCGCTGGGCGCCCGCTGGGTGTGGTGTGGAACTGGTTCGGACGCGGTGGCGCCTGTCGAGTTGTGGCGAGATCAGCCGTGGTGACCGGCTTGTCCCGGGACGGACTGGGTGTGGGTGGAACCCATATAAGGCTGTCCGTCGGCTATAGAGTACCCATTTGAGCGGATGAGCGCTCGATGGGGCTGAAAACACGAGGTAACTGTCTTGAGTCGTTCCGTGCCCGGCCCACGACGCAACGACATGGGCGCCGGTCAAAGGCCCCGCAGTTGACCGTTCGAAACCGACACCCCCCGAACGGGCTAACGACAGGCGCCCGTCACACCCGGAAACGGGCTCCGGATTCAGCCAACGTCCCGGCCGTGCTTCCTCGTCTCCGGTCTGTGAACTGACGCCCCGTCATGAGACGCTCCGCGGATGACGTCTCCGTACGGACTCGAGGGCCGGGCCGCGATCGTCACCGGGGCCTCGCGCGGGATCGGGCTGGCCGTCGCCGAGGCGCTGGTGGCGGCGGGTGCGCACGTGTGTGTCACGGCACGTGACGCGGAGGATGTGGCACGGGCCGCCGCCGAGCTCGGCGGGATCGGGCTCGCGGGGTCCGTGGCCGATCCGGCGCATCTGCGGGCACTGACCGGGCTGGCGCTGCGGGAGTTCGGCCGGATCGACCTCGTCGTCAACAACGCGGGCACGAACGAGCCGTACGGGCCGCTCATGGCCGTCGATCCCGACCGCTGGCGTGACGCCTTCGCCGTCAACGTCGAGGCGCCGCTGCGGCTGGTGCAGCACGCGTGGCGGGCGTGGATGGGCGAGCACGGCGGTGCCGTGGTGAACGTCTGCACCGAGGGGGCCGGGCACGTCGGGCCCCACGTCGGCGCCTACGGCACCAGCAAGGCCGCCCTGCTGCACCTCACCCGGCAGCTCGCCGGTGAGCTGGCGCCCGCGGTACGGGTCAACTCCGTCTCCCCCGGCCTCGTCCGCACCGACATGGCACGGTTCGTGTGGGAGGGCGCGGAGGAGGAGCTCTCCGCGGGGCTCCCGCTGGGCCGGCTGGGCACGCCCGAGGACATAGCACGGGCGGTCGTGTGGCTGGCCTCGGACGCGGCGGAGTGGGTCACGGGGGCGGATCTGCTGGTGGACGGTGGCACCCGGGTCAGGACGGCGTACGCCTCGCCCGGGTACGCCGTCCACGACCGCCTACGGTCACAGGTGCCACCTCACCCTTGACGATGCCCACCTCCCCTCAGGGGAACAGGGCGATCCCCGTGAAGATCAGCGTGAAGATCGAAGCGATGAACAGGATCGTGCTCCAGGCCACGGGATGCCTCAGCGGATCCCTGGGGCCGCCGCCCCGGGGCCGGTCCTCCGGCAGTACGGGGTTGGCCGGACGGTCGCTCGCGTAGAACTCCTCGTCGGTCAGATACACGTTGCGCGGATCGCCGAGGCTCCGCGGATCGATTCCGTGTGAACTGTCCATGGCAACTCCTGGCGCGGTACTCACCAGGGCCCGAGTACCCCGGCGGACGCCGGGGACACGTCAAGGGCGGCGGCTCACCACTTCCCGGGCGCGTAGTCCTTCAGGAAGACGCCGTACAGGTCCTCACCCTGCTCACCGCGCACAATCGGATCGTAGACCCGGGCCGCGCCGTCCACCAGGTCGAGCGGGGCGTGGAAGCCGGCTTCGGCGAGGCGCAGCTTGTCGTAGTGGGGGCGCTCGTCGGTGATCCAGCCGGTGTCGACGGAGGTCATGAGGATGCCGTCGGTCTGGAACATCTCGTGGGCGCTGGTGCGCGTGACCATGTTCATGGCGGCCTTGGCGGCGTTGGTGTTCGGGTGGCCGGCGCCCTTGTAGCCGCGGCCGAAGACACCCTCCATCGCCGAGACGTTCACAACGTAGGCGCGCTTGCCGGCCGCCTTGCGCGCGGCCTCGGCCATCGCCGGGCGCAGCTTGCTGATCAGGATGAACGGCGACGTGTAGTTGCACAGCTGGGTTTCCAGAAGCTCCACCGGGGAGATCTGCTCGATGGTCTGCACCCAGGTGTTGGTGTCGACCACGTCCGGGACCAGGCCGCCCGCGTCGATGGCGGTGCCGTCCACGTGGCGGGCGAGGCTGGCGTTGCCCGCGACCAGGGCGAGGTCGGCGACCTTCTGGGCGTCGAGGCCGCTGGTGCCCAGGGGCAGGGCGGCCAGGCCGTCGACCGCGCCGGAGTTGAAGGCGCCGATGACGTGGTGGGCGGGGAGTTCCCCGGCGGGCAGCGGGGCGCTCTCGCCCTCGACCAGGGCGGCGTAGGCGGCGGGCAGCCGCCGTACGGTCTGGGTCGCGTTGTTGACGAGGATGTCGAGCGGGCCCGCCTCGGCGACCTGGTCGGCGAGCGCCACGGCCTGGGCCGGGTCGCGCAGGTCGATGCCGACGACCTCCAGGCGGTGCATCCAGTCGCCGGAGTCGTCCATGGCCTTGAAGCGGCGGATGGCGTCCTTCGGGAAACGCGTGGTGATCGTGGTGTGGGCGCCGTCGCGCAGCAGCCGCAGCGCGATGTACATGCCGATCTTGGCGCGGCCACCGGTGAGCAGGGCGCGCTTGCCTGTGAGGTCGGCACGGGCGTCGCGCTTGGCGCGGTTCGTGCGCGCGCAGTCCGGACAGAGCTGGTGGTAGAAGTAGTCGACCTCGACGAACCGGGACTTGCAGGTGTAGCAGGAGCGCGGGCGCTGGAGTATCCCCGCGATCCTGCCCTCCTCGGTGTTCGACGACGGCAGCAGACCCTCGGTCTCGTCGTCGATGCGCTGGGCGGAACCGGTGGCGGTGGCCTCGGTGACCGACTTGTCGTGGGCGGTCTTGGCGGCCCGGCGCTCCTGGCGGCGGCGCTGCTTGACCGTGCGGTAGATGCCCGCGGTGGCCCGGCGCACGGCGATCGCGTCCGGGTGGTCGACGTCCAGCTTGTCGAGCTCCTCGAGCACGCTGAGGCAGACCGCCAGCCGCTCCGGGTCGATGCCGGGGCCGTACGACGACACCTCGTCCATGGTCGTCGGGCCGTCCTCTGTCACCGTCATCGCCGCTGCCGCTTCCTGGTCACCCGTCGCGGCGCTCCTTCCGCGCTCGCTGTCAACCGCGGAATTGTACGGAGCGCCGGGCCGGGTGGCCAAACCCGCTCGGTCACGGGATGCGGAAGCCGGTCACGGAGCGCAGGCGTCGAGCAGCGTCTCCATCTCCCCGGACACGGACTCGGCGAACCGGTCGAGGTCGGGTACGGCCTCGGCGTCGGCGACGAGCCCGTAGTGGACGCGCCCGCGGTAGGTCGAGACCGCGACCGCGAGGGACTGACCGCGGGCCAGCGGCGCGAAGGGGTACACCTCGGTGAGCGCGTGCCCCCCGAGCCTGAGGCCGAGGCCGGGCAGCGGCACGCTGGTGACCAGGATGTCGAACCAGAGCCGGGCCGCCTGGCTGACCAGGGGTCCGCCGAGCCGGTGGCCGAGCGGTGGCACGTGGTCGGCGAGCAGCGCGACGGCGCCCGCGCCCCGGTTGGGGCCGGCGTCCTTGTTGCGGTCCATGGCGTTACGGACCGTGGCGAGACGGCCCAGCGGATCCGGTTCGTCCACGGGGAGCCGTATCAGGTAGCCCGACAGCCGGTTGCCCTGCGGGTGCGCGGTGCGGGGGCGGCGCTTGGAGACGGGGATCAGGGCGCGGGGCGTCACGCCCTCACTGCCGTCCCCGCGCTCGTCCAGCCAGCGGCGCAGGGCGCCCGCGACGATCGCGATCAGGACGTCGTTGACGGTGCCGCCGACCGCTTTGCGCACGGTGTGGACCTCGTCGAGGTCCAGCACCACTCCGGCGGTACGGCGGGTGCCGCTGGACCGGGAGGTGAGCGCGGGGCAGGGGCGTACATCCAGGGTGGAGCGGGCGACGGAGGCGCCGATGTCGAGGGCGCGGCCCACGTCGGAGAGGGCGCCGCGGACGAGCCCCGGCAGTCGGCGCACGTCGGGCAGGAGGCCGCGCGGGGGCTCGGC
>NZ_VJZC01000650.1 GCF_009377185.1 Streptomyces spongiae | reverse complement strand
GGCCTGGGCGGGTGCCGGGGCTTGGGCGGGTGCGGCCTGCGCCGGCTGCGCGTACGGGTTCCCCGGGTACGGCACACCCGGCTGCGGCGGTTGCAGTCCGAAACTCGTCGGTTCGTCGGGCCCGTAAGGGGATCCCCCGTTGCTGCTCATGCGTCCATCTCTATCGCGGCAAGCGCTTCGTCAGCCACCCCCGTCGCTTTCCAGTCACAGACCCGTGACGAAGGTGTCCACCGCCACGTCGAAGTACTCCTTCGCCTCGCTGACCTTCCCGACCGGCGCCGACACCCACACGTCGTACAGCCTCCCGTCCTGCTCCCAGCACAGGTCGTACGTGTGCCGCGGCCCCTGCGCCGCGCTGAACCCGTCCCAGGTCACCTTCTCGGCCGTGATGCGACCGAGCTTTGGGCTCAGTCCTTCACGCCTCGTCGTGCTCCCGACTGCCCCCTACGACAGGACGGTCACGGGTCGCATCCACCACGTGACGGCCAGACCGCCATGCGGTGCGGGACCGGTGACAAGACCCCACGCCAGGAGAGTCCTGGCGACGTCGATCCGGTCTACACCACGTACAACCGTCTCCCCGGCCAAGCCGGTTCGTGCCTTCAAGGGCTCACGGAACGATCGCATCATGCTACCAGGACGTCACGGTGAGTAGGGCCCCGGCGACGGCGTGGTGGTGTCCGTGGGCGTGGTGGTGTCCGTGGGCGAGGTCGTGTCCGTAGGCGAGGTCGTGTCCGTAGGCGAGGTCGTGTCCGTAGGCGAGGTCGTGTCCGTAGGCGAGGTCGTGTCCGTAGGCGTCGGCGAAGGTGTGCTCGCCGTCGAGCTCCCCGGCGTGCTCGGCGCCGAACTCGTCGGCGTACCGATCCCGTTGCCGCCCTCCCTCATGAGCAGGGCCGCCGCCGAGACCCCGGCGCCCGCCATCGCGGCCACCAGCGCGGCAGCGACCAGCACGCCCCGCGTGGGGTGCCGCAGGGGGCGCTCGGCCGCCCTGCCGGGTGCGCCGACGGCGGACAGCCGCGAGGGGTCCTGGGCGTCCTGCGGGGTGGCGGACACTTGGGCATCCCGCGTGTGGTCCGAGTGTGCGGAGGGCCGGGGTCCGTCCCGTCGCGTCGGCGTGTACCCCGCCGACACCGGGGGCGTACGGCCCGTCTCCCGGAACGCCCGCAGCAGCCGCTCTGCCTCCAGGGCGTCCAGCCGCCGGTCCGGGTCCCGTTCCAGCAGTCCGCGGATGACCGGCAGGAGCGGCGCGGCCTGCGCGGGCGGACGAATCTCGTCGGTGACGACCGCGTGCAGGATCCCGCCCAGCGAGTCGCGCCGGAACGGCGACTCACCGCTCAGCACGGCGCACAGCAACGCCCCCAGCGACCACAGGTCCGACTCCGGCCCGGTCCTGGCCCCGGACATCCGCTCGGGCGCGGTGTACTCGGGCGAGCCGACGAACGACCCGGTCTCGGTGAGCGTCGTCGCGCCCGAGACCTGGGCGATGCCGAAGTCGGTGAGGACCACGCGGTCGGTGCCCGCCTCCACCAGGACGTTCGCGGGCTTGAGGTCGCGGTGCAGGACCCCGGCGTCATGGGCGCGCCGCAGCGCACCGAGCAGGTCGATGCCGATCCGGGCGGCCTCGCGCGCCTCCACCGGCCCGCCGGCCGCGACCCGCTCCGTGAGCGAGCCCCCGTCGATCAGCTCCATGACGAGGTACGGGCGTTCGTCGTGCTCGACGACATCGTGGACGACGATGATGTGGGGGTGGCTGAGCTGCGCCACCGCACGGGCCTCACGCAGGGTGCGCTCGCGCTGCCGCCGGGTCTCCTCCTCGTCGAGGGAGGGGTCGAGGATGAGTTCCTTGACCGCCACCTGCCGGCCGAGGAGCTGGTCGGTCGCCCGCCAGACGACACCCATGCCGCCCCGGCCGATCCTCGCCTCCAGGCGGTAACGGTCCGCTATGACACGGAAGTTGTCCCCCTCGGTCCCCATGCGCCCCATCATGCCGCACGCGGACGGAGCCCTTCCGGGGTCGTGCGCCGGGGTGGCCGACAAGCGACGTACCCACGGCGCGCGGACGGCGGGCGTCCCGACACGGCGGACGCGCGGTGGACGGGCGGCGGACGGGCGGTGGGCGGGTGGCGTCCGTGACCGTGCGCGGGCTACTGCCCGGCCGGACGCCAGCCGCGCAGTATCGTGTCGAACTGCTTGCGCGCGGTGGCCCAGTCCTCCGCCGGGGCGGACATGTAGATGGCGTACTCGACGCCGTCACGGGCGATGTACGTCTCCTCGATGGCGCGACGCGGCCCGGGGAACGGCGTGTCCTTGGCCAGCGCCGTCCACGTGTACTCCCACAGGGAACCCCTGCGGTCGCGGTAGGTGTTGACCTCCATGGTCACCCGCTCGTAGTCGACCAGCCGCTGCGAGATCTGCTCTTCCAGGTCGATCTGGTGCAGCTTCGGGTCGTCGAAGTCGGGTGAGTCGTCGACGGCGATGCGGATGAAGTGCTCGCCGCCGTCGGGGGTGTAGTCGGTCTGGTTGGCGTCGAAGACCTGGCGCTTCCACGTCTTGTCCGGAAGGGGGAGGCTGAATCCCGCGGGGTCGGTGCGGCGCACCCAGCCGTCGGGGAGGGTGCCGTCCGCGTCGTCCTTGGGGCTCTGTGACGCGCTGGGGCTGGAACTCGGCGTGGCGGACGCCCCGTTCCGCGACTGCTCGTCCCACTTCTGGAGAACGACCGCGGTGCCTCCGCCGATGAGGGCGGCCAGGGCCACGACCAGGACGAAGGTACGGCCGCGCCTGCGCTTCCCGTTCCCGGGCGGGGGTGGAGTGCCGGTGGCGGTGCCGGTGCCGGTGCCGGTGGCCATCGGGGGCTGGGACAGGCTGTAGTGACCTGACACGGGGGTGTCGGCACCGTAGGAGTGACCTGGGGCTGTGTGGCCTGGAGCTGTGTGGCCTGGAGCTATGTGCCCTGGAGCCGTGTGCCCTGGAGCCGTGTGCCCGTTCGTCCCGTAGGGGGTGGCTCCGTGGTGCGTGGCTCCATGGCGGGTGGCCACATGATGGGTGGTCGGCACGTACGCCTGTGCCCCGAGCGGCCAACGCCCCTCCGCCGCCTCGGCGAGCATCTGCTCCGTCTCCGCCATGCCGGGCCGCTCGGCGGGATCCTTGCGCAGCAGTGCCGTGATCACGGGCCCGAGCGGACCCGCGTGGGCCGGCTCGGCGGGGTCCTCGTCGACCACGGCCTGCATGGTGGTGAGCGGAGTGGTGCGGCGGAACGGCGACTTGCCCTCCACCGCCGTGTAGAGCGTGGCGCCCAGCGCCCACAGGTCGGAGGCGCGTCCGGGGTCCTGGCCGCGGACCCGCTCGGGCGCGATGTAGTCGACCGAGCCGACGATCTCCCCGGTCTTCGTGATGGTCGTGTCGCCCTCGACCTGGGCGATCCCGAAGTCGGTGAGCAGGACCCGCCCGTCCTCGGCGAGGAGCACGTTCCCCGGCTTCACATCGCGGTGCAGCACCCCGGCGTCGTGGGCGGCGCTGAGCGCGCGCAGCACCCACAGCCCGATCCGGGCCGCCTCCTGCGAGTCGACACGTTCGCGCTCCTTGACCGCGTCGGCGAGCGAGGCGCCCTCGACCAGCTCCATCACGATCCAGGGCCGGTTGTCGTGGTCCAGCACGTCGTGCACCGTGACGACGGCCGAGTGGTTGATCCGCGCGGCGGCCCGCGCCTCGGCGTCGGTCCGCGCGAAGAGTCTGCCCCGCTCACTGTCCGTGACGTAGAGGGCCGCCGTCAGCTCCTTGACCGCGACAGCCCGGTGCAACACCTCGTCACGCGCACGCCACACGCGGCCCATGCCGCCGCTGCCGATCGTGTCGACGAGCCGGTAGCGGCCCGCGAGGAGCAGGCCCTGCATCTGATTCACGTTGCCCCGCAATGGTCTTGACAACATCAGAGTAGAGAGGGGCTCCCGTGCAGGGAAAGGGCGGGGTGACACAGATACCGCTCTGTGACGGTTCTCGCTTGTCGTGACGGACGGGAACCGTTCCGTCGAACGATTCCGTCAGCTCGGGCCGTCACGCGCGGTCCGTCACGCTCAGTTGGTCACCCGGTACGTCGCCGACGCCTGCTCGTACAGCCGTGTCACCTCGTCGCGTTCGGCCTCCGGGCCGCGCAACTGCACCACGTGGTACCGGCCGTCGACGAGGATCGCGAGGTTCCGTACGAAGATCTCGCGCCCCGTGGAGTCCTGCCAGGTGAACTGCCCCTCGGCCATGCGCCGCCCGCCGACCTCGATGAGCCGCATCCCGCTGGAGGTGGCCCAGGTCGAGTCGCGGAACGGCTGGAGCTCCCGCTCGTCCTCCCGCTGGTACGCCAGCGGATCGCTGCCGAACGTGCTCGTGCTGTCGCGGCCGGGGACGACGATGAGCTGGAAGTTGCCCTGCGCGTACACGACCTGGCCGCGCCCGTTCTTGGGCGTGCGGTCCCAGCCGCGCGCGACGGCGACCTGGAAGCCCTCGGCGTCCTTGCGCAGGGTGAATCCCTGGGCGACGTCCGGGGCGTTGCTCTGCTCCTTGTCCGAACCGGACGAGTCAGGCGCTCCGGACGGGCTCTTGTCCCCGTCGGAGGGCGAGGTCTGGTCGGGCCGTGGCTCGCTGCTGGCCTCGGGAGCGGAGCTGACGTTCCCGGCGGCGCCCGTCCGGCCGGTGTCGGGGCTGTTGCCCGTGCTGGTGTTGTCGCTCGGACCGGCCTTGGGCATGAACACCATGGCGTACGCGATCGCCGCGGCCAGCGCGAGCAGTATCACCAGGAGGAGGTTCCGCCCGAGCCTGCGGGGCTTGGGCGGCCCGGACGGCCGTTCCCGCTTGGCGCGCCGGTGGCGGGCACTGGTAGCGGGCAGTCCCGCGCGGCGCCTGCGGACGAGCTCGCCCCGGCGCCGTACGATCGGCAGCCGTTTCGGGTCGGCGGGTGGTACCGCTATCACGTGCGCGCCGGCCTCGGGCTCCGGCGCCGACCGCACGAGCGAGCGCAGCCAGCCGCGCAGTTCCTCGTAGTCCAGCCGCTCGGTGGGGTCCTGACGCAACAGCGACTCGACGACCGGCCGCAGCGGCCCGCACTCCTCCGCGAACGCGGGCGGCTCCGAGCACACCATCTGCACCAGCTCGGCGGTGTTCTCCTCCGGGTAGGGCGCGTGCCCCTGCACGGCCCGGAACAGCAGCGCCCCGAGCGCCCACAGGTCGGTCGAGGGCCCGATCGGCGCCGCCAACTGCCAGTTCTCGTGCACCGGCCCGGCCTGCTCCGGCGCCCACCGCTCGGTGACGGGACCCACGACCGCCATCCGCGCCTGCCGGGCACGCTCGGCGGCCAACGCGGTGGCGGGCCCACGC
>NZ_VJZC01000649.1 GCF_009377185.1 Streptomyces spongiae | reverse complement strand
CTCCGGTTCCGGAGCGGCAGGCGGGGCTGGCTCCGGGTCCGGGGTGGCAGCGAGCGTCTCCTCCGGGACGGGGGGCTGCGGCTCCTCGGTGAGCGCGGGCTGAGCCTCCAGGCCGGTCGCGGGAAGCTCGTCCTCCATGGGTACGGCGGCGATCGGGGGCTGGGCGCTCTCCGGGAGCGGGGTGTCCTGTGGAGCCTCTACGGCGTCGGCGGCCTCGTCCTGAGCGGGCACGGGCGCGGCCTGCTCCTCCACCGCGGCCAGGGACTCGGGCTCCGGCTCCGGAGCCTGTGCGGGCTGTTCCTCGGTGGGGACGAACTGCCCGATGGGCGACGCCTCCTCCACGGCGTGCTGCTGGGCTGCCTCGGCCTGCGCGGTCACCCCGGCCGGCACCGCGTGAAGCGGCTCGGGGGCGGTGGGCTCGGCCGACGGGGCCTGGGCCGCGGTGAGGGCAGGTTCCTGGACGGGCGGCAGGGGCTGCTGAGCCGGCTCAGTCTGCTGGACGGGCTGCTCCGGCGCGACGGGCACGGCAAGCGGGCCCTCCGGAGCGGGCGCGGCTTCGGCGGCGAGCGGTTGCGGGGCCTCGGCCTGCGGCGCGCTCTCCGTCTGCGGCTCCGCCTCCACCTCCGCCTGAGGCTCGGTCTCGGTCTCGGTCTCGGTCTCGGTCTCGGTCTCGGTCTGCGGAGGCTCCGTCTCAGCCGCCGGGGCCTCGGACCAGTCGACGGCCTCTTGAGGAGCCGCGTCCGGAATCTGAGACACGGCATCCGTCATGTGGGCAGCCGGGGCGGCGAGGTGAGGACCCTGCTCGGTGGGCTGCGGCTGGTCCGCGATCGGCGCGCCCGCCGGGTCCGCCTCCTCGTCTGCGGGCGCCGCGGGCACGTCCTGGCCAACCGCCTCCTGCCCCACCGACTCTTGAGCCACTGGCTCCTGAGCCACCGGCTCCTGGAGGGCGAACTCCTGGGCCGCGGGCGCCTCATGCACCGGCTGCGGGTCCGGCATCGGCTCGGGCGCCACCACCCCGGGCTGTTCCGGTACGACTTGCTCAGGTACGACCTGCTCCGGTACGACCTGCTCCGGCACGGCCACCGACTCCACCGGCTGCTCGACCGGCACCTGCACCGGAGGCTCAACGGCCGCCGCGGGGAACGCGCCCGGGTCGGGGGCCCCAGGGTCCAGGGAGCCGTCCAACGCGTGCAGAAGCTCGGGATTCTGGACGGTCCCGGGGGCCTGGGGAGTGAGCACCTCCCCCATCGCGGCGGGGGCGGGCGCCGCCGCCATGGGCGTACCGGCGGCCTGCCCGCTCTCCGGGACGACCGTTTCTGCAACCGTCCCCTCGGCGGGCAAGGCCCCACCCGAAGCCTCCGGAACCCCGGTGGCCAGCGACGACGTCACGGGCACGGCCACCCAGGGCGACGCGGCCCGAGGTACGGCCTCCGGGTGCTGCGGCGCGTCGAGGTACTCCGGGCCCGTCACGGGCGGACCGGGCTGGCGGACGGCACCCGGCGGGACCGGGGCGCCGGCGGGGCCGCGGTCGGCGAGGGAGCGGACCGGGCTGGCGGCGCCGCCCGGGATCGGCGGGCCGAGATGCAGCGGGCGGCGGGCGATCGGCGACTGCGGGACGGGCGTGGCGACCGGGGCACGGAGGGCACCGGCCTCAGGCGCCCCGGTGGGTGCCTCGGGTGCGACGGAACTCGGACCGGGTGCGCGGACGGCGCTCACGTCGACGGCACCGGAATCCCGGCCGTCCGTCTCGTGCGGGCCCGGCTCGTGGACGACCTGGGCGATGGGCTCCGGGGCGGGCGGCGGCATCTCGTTGCCCCACGCGCCCTGCGCGCCCGGCAGCAGCAGTTCGTCGTCCTCGGAGGCGGTGGTCTCGGAGAGGTAGGTGTACGCACCCGGCGCGTGGACGCCCGGCTGCTCCACCATGCCTGCGTTCTCCGGCAGTCCCTCGCCCGGGACCTGGCCGGTGTCGGTCATGCGTAACCCCTCGCCCATCGGTTAGTGCTCTACGCCAGCTGGCCCGGAACGGCGCACCGACCGCCCCACAGTGGAGAACGAGCATGCGTGCCCAGCGGCACGAGACGACCCACCTGCAAGTCGACAAAGCCACTGACTGGCTATTGTCGCGGTCGCCCCGCCGTCGCGACAGCTTGATCCGCCACGGTCCGCTGTGGACTGCGCCACGTTGCGCGCCCTCCGGTTCCGCCGTACCACGACCCGCCCCAAATCGGGCGCGCTTTCCGGACATTGGCCTACGAAGCACCGGACGCCGGAGAGCGGTACAACGATCGGCCAGCCTACCGCGCCGGTACGACAACAGGATCACAGGGAACGCGCTGACGGCCGCCCGTTCGTGGCCCCGCCGCCGCCCCTCAGCGCTGTGCTTCGCGCCGCCCCAGTTCCCCCGTGAGCAGGAACGCAACGCTCCGCTCCTTCTCCGTCCAGGCCCGGGTGTCGAGTTCGACGGACTGCAGGAGGGCGCACTGGACGTCGTAGCCGTGCTCGGTGAGGTCCCGCCCGATGAGCTCGGCGGCGTCGCGGGTGGCCGCGTGCGTGACGATGCGCTGCGGACGGCGGTCGGCGACGGCGGAGACCACACGCGCTCCGCCACCGCCGACGCGGACGACGTCGGGTTCGGGGAGGTTCTCCAGGATGTGCGGCGCGGTGCCGTGCACCACTTGGAGCTGGACGCCGAAGCGCCGGGCCGCGACGGCCGTGCGGCCGCAGGCGTAGGGGGTGCGGTCGACGGCGATGACGGCGGCGCCGCAGCGCGCGGCCTCGGTCGCGAATGCGCCGCTGCCGCAGCCGATGTCCCACACGAGGTCGCCCACACGAGGCCCGAGGCGGGCGAGTTGGGCAGCGCGCAGCAGGTCGGTCTCGCCCTCGCCCAGGTCGTCGCCGTACTCGTCGGCGGGCAACGCCCAGCCGCGCGGTTCGGCACCGGGGTCGCGTCCGGCGATCCAGCCGCCGCCCTCGCCGGCGGTGACCGGGCCGCCCATGACGATGACGACGTTGGGGTCGCGCCAGGTGTGGTCGGCCGCCTTGTCGGAGGTCAGGATGGTGACCTGTTCGCGTTCGGTGCCGAGTTCCTCGCAGATGACGAAGGTGCGGTGGATTCCGTCGAGAAGCAGGCCGAGTTCGGCGGGTCCCGCACCGGGTGAGGTGAGGACGGCGACCTTGGTGTGGGCGCGGCACACGTTCACCGCGCGGCGCAGGGTGCGGCGGTGTGCGACGACCACCTGTGCGTCGTCCCAGGGCATACCCGCGCGGGCGAACGCGGCGGCGACGGACGAGACGGCGGGGACGACCTCGACCTCCAGGCCGTACTCGGGCGCCCGCAGGGTGCGGACGACTCCGAAGAAGCCCGGGTCCCCGTCGGCGAGGACGACGGCGGTACCGCGGTGGCCGGTGATGCGGCGGGCGGCGAGGGCGACGCTGCCGAGGCGGATGCGCTCGGCGTGCGGGGGCACTTCGGTGAGCGCCAGGTGGTGGGCCGCGCCGGCCACGAGCGTGGCGGCGCCGAGGGCGGAGCGCGCCGCGGCGGTCAGCGGCGAGCCGTCCCAGCCGATCACCGTGACCCGGTCGGCCATCGTCGTCAGTCTCCAGGGGTCGCGCAGGTTGTCAGAGGCAGCCCGGACACGGGCTCCGTGAGGGTACCTGGTCGGGCCCGGAGGCGCCGCGCGGGCCGTGCGCCACGGGGCCTGGAGGAGATCGAGGAGACCGAGGGGTCAGTTCCAGTTCGAGAACGAGGTGAAGCCACCGGTGTCGGCCAGTTCCTCGCTGACCCCTTCGAGGTCCTCGGGGAGGAGGCTCCAGACGATGAAGTCCGTGCGGATCTCGACCCAGCCCTCTTCGGTGCGGGTGCGCGCTATGCACGCGTTGCGCAGGACGCCCTCGCTGATACAGCCGATCTTCTGGGCGACCTGCTGGGAGGCGGTGTTGTCGGCGGCCGTACGGAGTTCGATGCGCTCGAACTTCTGGTCCCCGAACAGCCACTGGGCGGTGGCGAGCGACGCTTCCGAGGCGTAGCCCTCGCCCCGCGCCCAGGGAGCGATGACGTACGAGAGTTCCGCGGACCGCACGTGCCAGTTGGTCTTGGTCAGCTGGATGATGCCGACCAGGCGCTGGGTCAGGAACTCGGTGACGGCGAGGGCGAGTCCCCGGCCCTCCGTGCGTTCGGCGGCCGCGTACTCCGTGACCCAGGTGCCGGCGCTGTCCGCGGTGAAGGGCTGCGGGACGTCCGTCCAGGCCATGACCTGCTCGTCGTTCATCATCTCGGCGAGGGACGGGGCATCGTCCTCGTCGAAGGGGCGCAGCACCAACCGCTCCGTGCTGATGGAGATGTCGGGGAAGGTGGTAGTCATGCGCCGCTCCGTAACTTCGGAAACCTTCGAGCCTGCTGAACTGCCCAGCATGCAGCATGAAAGCACTGAACCGCACCACGGGGTCCACTCCTGGTGAGGAGTGGACCCCGTGCGGTGACGTCGTGCGTCATCCCCTCAGAAGGAGGGGAGCACGGATCCGTCGGCGTACTCGTCCTCGATGAACTTCTTCACCTCGGGGGAGGTGAGCAGCTTGGCGAGCTTCTTCACCCGCGGGTCCTTCTCCTCGCCCTCCTTGACGGCGAGGAAGTTGCCGTAGGGGTTGTTCTTCGGGGACTCGAGGACGAGGGCGTCCTTCGCGGGCTTCAGGTCGGAGTCGAGGGCGTAGTTGCCGTTCACGACGGCGGCGTCCACGTCGTCCAGGGAGCGCGGCGTCTGGGCGGCCTCCAGCTCCTTGAACTTGAGGTTCTTGGGGTTCTTGGCGATGTCCGAGGGGGTCGCCGAGTTGCCCGCGCCGTCCTTGAGGGTGATGAGGCCGTTCGCGGCGAGGAGCTTCAGGGCGCGCGCCTCGTTCACGGTGTCATTGGGGACGGCGACGGTCGAACCGCTCTTCAGGGCGTCGGCCTTCTTGACCTTGTTCGAGTAGAGGCCGAGAGGCTCCAGGTGCACGGTGACGACGGGCACGATGTGGGTGCCGTTCTTCTTGTTGAAGTCGTCGAGGTACGGCTGGTTCTGGAAGTAGTTGGCGCCCACGGAGCCGTCCTCCGTCGCCGTGTTGGGTGTGACGTAGTCGGTGAACTCCTTGACCTCCAGGTCGAGGCCCGCCTTCTTCGCCAGGTTGTCCTTGACGTAGGTGAGGATCTCGGCGTGCGGGGCGGGGCTCGCGGCGACGACCAGCGGGCCGTCGGCGGAGCCGGAGTCCTTGCCCGCGCCGCAGGCGGTGAGCCCGAGGGTGAGGGCTCCGGCGGCGAGGACGGCGGTGGTGAGCTGGGCGGTGTTACGCACGAAAAGTGCCTTTCCTTGGGTGGTGCGACCCCGTCACTGTCTCTTATACACA
>NZ_VJZC01000648.1 GCF_009377185.1 Streptomyces spongiae | reverse complement strand
GATGTGGAGGGTCTGTTCGACCCGGAGCCGGGCGTGGTGGGCCGGTCGTATGTCCGCGAGGGCGGGTTCCTGCATGAGGCGGGGGAGTTCGATCCCGGCTTCTTCGGGATATCGCCGCGTGAGGCGATGGCGATGGACCCGCAGCAGCGGCTGCTCCTTGAGACCTCCTGGGAGGCTTTGGAGCGGGCCGGGGTTCCGGCGACCTCGCTGCTCGGTTCCCGCACCGGCGTCTTCGTCGGCGCCATGTCCCAGGAGTACGGCCCCCTGCTGCACGAGTCCGGCCAGGGCCACGAGGGCTACCTGCTCACCGGCACCACGGCGAGCGTCATGTCCGGCCGGATCTCGTACGCGCTGGGACTGGAGGGCCCGGCCGTGACCATCGACACGGCCTGCTCCTCCTCCCTGGTCGCACTTCATCTGGCCGCGCAGTCCCTGCGGTCGGGGGAGTGCGACCTCGCCCTGGCCGGCGGTGCCGCCGTGATGGCGAGTCCCGGCATGTTCGTGGAGTTCTCACACCAGCGCGGGATGGCCGCCGATGGCCGCAGCAAAGCGTTCTCGGACTCCGCCGACGGCACCAGTTGGGCCGAGGGCGTGGGTGTGCTGCTGGTGGAGCGGTTGTCCGACGCCGTACGCCGGGGGCACCAGGTGCTGGCGGTGGTGCGTGGTTCGGCGGTGAACCAGGACGGCGCGTCGAACGGTCTGACGGCGCCCAGCGGTCCCTCCCAGCAGCGGGTGATCCGTGCGGCGCTGGCCAGTGCCGGGCTCGGCACCTCGGATGTGGACGTGGTCGAGGCCCACGGGACGGGGACACGGCTGGGTGACCCGATCGAAGCCCAGGCCCTGCTGGCGACGTACGGCCAGGACCGGGACGCCGAACGGCCGTTGTGGCTGGGTTCGTTGAAGTCCAACATCGGCCACACCCAGGCAGCCGCGGGGGTCGCCGGCGTCATCAAGATGGTCATGGCCCTGCGCGCGGAGCGTCTGCCGCGCACCCTGCACGCCGACGAGCCCTCCGCGTACATCGACTGGTCGCCCGGCACGCTGCGGCTGCTCCAGCAGGAACGCCCCTGGCCGCGCGGGGAACGCCCCCGCCGGGCCGGCATCTCCTCCTTCGGCATCAGCGGCACCAACGCCCACCTCGTCCTCGAAGAGGCACCCGCAGCCGAGGAGCCGACCGAGGAACCGGTCACGCGCCTGCCCGTCGTGCCGTGGGCGGTCTCGGCACGCGATGAGCAGGCGCTGCGCGACCAGCTGGACCGACTGACCGCACTCGACGCGGATCCGCTCGACATCGGCTTGTCCCTGGCCACCACCCGGGCCGCCCTCGAACACCGCGCCGTCGCCCTGCACCCCGGCCCTCTCGTCACCGGGGCGGTGTCGGAGGGCCGTACGGCGTGGATGTTCACGGGACAGGGCAGCCAGCGGCCCGGTATGGGACGGGAGTTGTACGCGGCGTTCCCGGTTTTCGCGGCGGCGCTGGACGGGGTGTGCGAGCTGCTCGACGCCGAACTCGGCTTCGCGCGGCCCGTGAAGGAGGTGCTGTTCGCCGAGGAACCGGAGGACGGAACCGGCTACGCGCAGTCGGCGCTGTTCGCCCTGCAAGTCGCGCTGGTGGAGTTGCTGCGGTCCTGGGGCATACGGCCGGGGCTGCTGCTGGGGCACTCGGTGGGCGAGATCGCCGCCGCATATGCGGCCGAGGTGTTCGAACTCGCCGATGCCGTACGACTGGTGGCGGCGCGGGCGCGGTTGATGCAGGCGTTGCCCGAGGGCGGTGCGATGGCGGCGCTGGAGGCTTCCGAGGCCGAGGTCGCCCCGTGGCTGGTCGACGGTGCGGTCATCGCAGCTGTCAATGGGCCGTCGGCCGTGGTGGTTTCCGGTACGGAGACCGCCGTCGACGCCGTTGCGGAGCTGGCTCGGGACGCGGGGCGGCGTGCGACGCGGCTGCGGGTGTCGCACGCGTTCCACTCGCCGCTGATGGACCCGGTGGTGACCGCGTTCACGGAGGTTGCCGAGCAGGTGACCTACGGTCGGCCGACCGTGACGGCCGTCAGCACCTCGTCGGGCGCCTCGCTGGCGGACGGGGACTGGACCACGCCCACCTACTGGGCCGAGCAGATCGTCAAGCCCGTGCGCTTCCATGAGGCGTTGACCGCAGCCCGTGACCTGGGCGCCGGGCGCTTCCTGGAGATCGGCCCCGACCCGGTGCTGACGGCGCTCGCCGGTGACGTCCCGGCCGCCGCGACCCTCCGCAAGGAGCGCCCCGAGGCGGAGACGCTGCTGGGTGCCGTCGCCGAACTCTTCGTCCGAGGCGCCGACATCGACTGGGCGGCTTTCTTCGAGGGCACCGGCGCCCGCCGCGTCGACCTGCCTACCTATCCCTTCCAGCGCCAACGCTACTGGCTGCCCGACCTCGCCCGTCCCGGACGCCGGGCGCAGAGCGACGGCGCCGCCGACGGAGGGTTCTGGGACCTCGTCGACCAGGGCGACGCCGACTCGCTGGCCGGAGAGCTGGGCGTGGACAGCGCCGCCCCGCTCGACGCCGTGCTGCCGATGCTCGCCGACTGGCGTCGCAAGCGCCGTGAGGAGTCGCTGCTGGCCGGTCTGCGCTACCGGATCGCCTGGCGGCCGGTCCGTACGCCCACGTCGAAAACCCTGGACGGGGCATGGCTGCTCGCGGTCGACGAGGACGCTCCGACCGAGCTGGCCGACGCGGCCGAGAGCGCTCTGCGGGCCGCCGGCGCCGACGTGACAGTCGTGACCGGACCGGCCGCCGAGCCGGACGTGTCATTCGCGGGCGTGCTGTCCCTGCTCACCGAACCCGCGCAGGTGCTCGCGCTGACGCGGGCTCACCCGGAGACGCGGCTGTGGTGCGTGACCTTCGGCGCCATGGCCGTATCCCGGGGTGAGGGCCCCACACACCCTGAGAACGCCGCCGTATGGGGACTCGGCCGGGTCGTGGCGCTGGAACAGCCCGACCGGTGGGGGGGACTGATCGACCTGCCGGACGATCCGCGCCCCCGGCTCTGGCAGAGGGTCGTGGCCGTGCTCGCCGCCGGGGGAGCGGGGGAGGACCAGCTCGCCGTACGTGCCACGGGCATCCACGCGGCCCGGCTGGTGCACGACCGCTCGGCGCGTCCTACGCGGGCCTGGCGTCCGCGCGGCACCGTCCTGCTCACAGGGGCGACCGGCTCCCTGGGCGGGCACCTCTCCCGGTGGCTCGCGACCGGCGGCGCGGCACACCTCGTCCTCATGTCGCGGCGCGGCGCCGACGCCCCGGGTGCTGCCGAACTCGCGGCGGAACTGGGCGAGTCGGGCACCGTCGTCACCTTCGTCGCGGGCGACGTGGCCGACCGCGAGACCGTCGCGTCCGTCCTGGACGCCCACGAGCCGACCGCCGTCGTACACGCCGCGGGCATCCTCGACGACGGGCTCGCCGCCGAGCTCACCCCCGAGCGTGTCGCCCGCGTCCTGGCGGTGAAGGCCGAGGCCGCGCAGCACCTGCACGACCTGACGCGCGACCGGGAGCTGGACGCCTTCGTCCTGTTCTCGTCCGTCACCGCAGTACTGGGCAACGCCGGCCAGGCCGCCTACGCCGCCGCCAACGCCCGCCTCGACGCGCTCGCCGAGCATCGCCGCGCCGCCGGACTGCCCGCGACCTCCCTCGCCTGGGGGCCGTGGGGTGGTGGCGGCATGGCGGCCGACGAGACCGTGGCCGGGCACTTCCGCCGCCAGGGCATACGTCCCCTGGAGCCGTCCCGCGCCCTCGACGTGCTGCAGCGCGCCCTCGACGAGGACGTCATCTGCACGACCGTCGCCGACGTCGACTGGCAGCGGTTCGCCGCCGCCGCGTACACCCCGCGCCCTCTGCTCGCAGAGCTGCCGGAAGCCGCGCCGCCCGAAGCCACGCCGGTGGCGCCCGCCGGGGGCACGCTCGGCGCCCAACTGCGCGACCGTACGGCTGCGGAGCAGGACCGGCTGTTGCTCGACCTCGTCCTCGACCAGGTCGCCGCCACCCTGGGGCACACCGACCGGGCGGCCGTGGACGCCGCCCGTGCCTTCAAGGACCTCGGCTTCGACTCGATGACCGGAGTCGCCCTGCGCCACCGGCTCGCGGCGGCCACCGGACTGTCCCTGCCCGCCACACTGGTCTTCGACCACCCCACCCCGGCCGCGCTCGCCGCGTTCCTGCGCTCCCAGGTCCTCGGCGTCACCACGGACGAGATCGAGAGCGGCGGCCCGGCCCTCGCACCCGTCGGTGCCGACGACGACCCGGTGGTCATCGTCGGGATGGGCTGCCGCTTCCCCGGCGGAGTGTCCAGCCCCGACCAGCTGTGGGACCTGCTCGCCTCCGGTGCGGACGCCCTGACGCCGTTTCCCGAGGACCGCGGCTGGGACGTCGAGCGCCTCCACCACCCGGACCCGGGCCACTCCGGTACGACCTACGTGCGCGTCGGCGGATTCGTGCACGACGCCGCGGACTTCGATGCCGAGTTGTTCGGCATCAGCCCGCGCGAGGCACTCGCCATGGACCCGCAGCAGCGGCTGCTGCTGGAGACTTCCTGGGAGGCCCTGGAGCGTTCCGGGATCGACCCGCTGTCGCTGCGGGGGTCGGCCACCGGTGTGTTCGCGGGCACCAACGGCCAGGACTACCGCGAGACCGCCCACGTCACAGGCGAGGACGTCGAGGGTTACGTCACCACCGGCTCGGCCGCGAGTGTTCTGTCCGGCCGGGTCAGCTACGCCCTCGGACTGGAGGGGCCCGCCTTCACCGTCGACACCGCCTGCTCCTCCGCACTGGTCGCCCTCCACCTGGCCGCGCAGGCCATCCGCCAGGGCGAGTGCCGTACCGCCCTCGCCGGTGGTGTGACCGTGATGGCCACGCCGGGCACCTTCGTCGAGTTCTCCCGGCAGCGCGCCCTGTCCACCGACGGCCGCTGCAGGGCGTTCGCCGAGGGCGCCGACGGCACCGGCTGGTCCGAGGGCGCCGCCGTCCTCGTACTGGAACGGCTCTCCGAGGCCCGTCGGGCCGGGCACCCCGTGCTCGCCGTACTGCGTGGCTCCGCCGTCAACCAGGACGGCGCCTCCAACGGTCTGACCGCGCCCAACGGCCCTTCCCAGCAACGGGTGATCCGCCAAGCCCTTACGGCCGCCGGTCTGCGGCCCGGCGACGTGGACGCCGTCGAGGCGCACGGGACCGGCACGCGCCTCGGCGACCCCATCGAGGCGCAGGCCCTGCTCGCCACCTACGGCCAGGACCGCGCGGAACCGCTGTGGCTCGGCTCGGTCAAGTCCAACCTCGGCCACACCCAGGCGGCGGCGGGCGCGGCCGGCGTCATGAAGACGGTGCTGGCCCTGCGCGCCGAACAGCTCCCGCCCAC
>NZ_VJZC01000647.1 GCF_009377185.1 Streptomyces spongiae | reverse complement strand
GGGCACGACGAGCAGGCAGGGCACCCGGTGCAGGGTGGCGGCCCAGGCGAAGGCGGCGGCGGTGTTGCCGGCCGAGGGGATCACGAGGACCGGGGGCTCGGCGGGCAGGCGGCCGAGCACGGTGTACGCCTCCAGGTCCTTGAAGGTGCAGGTGGGCAACCGCGCGCCGCGCTCAGGCCAGTGGCCGTTGAAGGCGACCCACAGGCGGTCGAGGCCGATGCGGCGGCCGAGTCGCTCGGCGTGGTGCACGACCGGTCCGGCGACATCGGGAAAGGTCCGGACGACCGGCAGCAGCGGGGCGTGCCGGAACAGCCCGGACATTTCACCGGTGTGCGTTCCGATTCCGTCGTACTCGGTGCGCAGAAAAGCCGGTTCGTGCCGACCGGGGCAGTCGAGGAGGAGGCCGTCGTCCTCGTAGCGGGTTCCGCACGAGGAACAGACGACAGTGTAGTGACGTGCTCCCGGTCGTACTCGGGACATCTTCGCTTGCCTTCCGCCGTGCCGCGTTTCGCCGCTCCATTGGAACCGGGCGTTCGAGACGAGCAGGCGACACCGGAATTACCTTTTCCCAAAGCCGAGTTGACACATGACCCGTAACCGCGCAGATACGCGGAAGACCTTTGGACTGTTCAGTTCCGCTTCACTTGTCCGTCTTCACGGGGTGCTTGATAAGGGATCGACTCCGGACAGCACCCAAGGCGCACAGGCCGTGAAGAAAGAGTGGCGGAAGTATGGGATACACGCCGACACATACAACTGGCAAGGAATGGACGGATCCCTCCCCCTGGCTACCGTCCCATGTTCCGGTTTCCTTTCTTTCATCGAAGGGTAAAACTCGGGAATTCGACGAGGCGGAAACGGCCGTGGAGACGGCGGTGGAGACGCCCCCGGTCCGGACGTACCCGGCGCCGCGGCCCGAGTCGCTGCTGACGGCCTACCGCAGGATGGTCGTGGGGCGCCGTTTCGACGAGCAGGCGACGGCGCTCGCCCGGCAGGGCCGGCTGGCGGTCCACCCCTCCAGCCTCGGCCAGGAGGCGTGCCAGGTGGGTGCCGCGCTGGCCCTGCGCGACACGGACTGGCTGTTCCCCACCTACCGCGACTGCGTGGCGCTGGTCAGCCGCGGTATCGACCCCGTCGAGGCGCTGACGCTGCTGCGCGGTGACGGGCACTGCGGCTACGACCCCGTACGGCACCGCACCGCGCCCCAGTGCACTCCCCTGGCCACCCACGCGGCACACGCCACCGGACTGGCCCACGGTGAACGACTGGGGGGCGCGGACACGGTCGCCCTCGCTCTCGTCGGCGACGGCGCCACCAGCGAGGGCGACTTCCACGAGGCCCTCAATCTGGCGGGCGTGCTGAGGGCGCCGGTGGTGTTCCTGGTGCAGAACAACGGGTACGCCATCTCCGTCCCGCGCTCCGCCCAGTGCGCGGCACCGGGCCTGGCGTACAAGGGTGTCGGGTACGGCGTCCGCTCGGAGCACGTGGACGGCAACGACGCCGAGGCCGTGCTCGCCGTCCTGACCACGGCCGTCGAGGACGCGCGGGCGGGCGGCGGCCCCTGGCTGGTCGAGGCACACACGTACCGCGTGGGCCCGCACACCAGCGCCGACGACCCGTCCCGCTACCGCCCGGCCGAGGAGGCCGAACTCTGGCAGGGCCGCGACCGCGACCCGGTCGCCCGGCTGGAGTGCGCGCTGCGCGAGCGCGGCCTGCTGACCGAGGACGACGTCAGGGCGACGGCCGAGGAGGCGGAGGCGTACGCCGCCGACGTGCGCGCGCGGCTCGCCGCGGACCCGGAAGTGGATCCCCTCACCCTCTTCGACCATGTGTTCAGCTCGCCGACGCCCCATCTGATGGAGCAACGCACCGCTCTGCGAGCCGAGTTGGAGGAACGCTGAGATGACGGCGGGAATGACGAGCAAGGCCGGCAACTCCGGCACGGCGATGGCGCAGGCGCTCAACGCCGCCCTGCGGGACGCGCTCGGCGCGGACGAACGCGTCGTCGTCCTCGGCGAGGACGTGGGCCGCCTCGGCGGTGTCTTCCGGATCACCGCCGGACTGGCCGACACCTTCGGCGACCGGCGCTGCTTCGACACACCGGTGTCCGAGGCCGGTATCGCGGGCCTCGCGATCGGCATGGCGATGGTCGGTTGGCGGCCGGTGGTCGAGATGCAGTTCGACGCGTTCGCCTACCCGGCGTTCGAACAGATCGCCTCCCACATGGCCAAGACGCGCAACCGTACCCGGGGCGCCCTCGCGCTGCCGCTGGTCGTCCGGGTCCCCTACGGCGGCGGCATCGGCGGCGTGGAGCACCACAGCGACTCCAGCGAGGCGTACTACGCGCACACGGCGGGCCTGAAGGTGGTGACCCCGGCGACGCCCGCGGACGCGTACTCGCTGCTGCGCGAGGCGATCGACGACCCGGACCCGGTGGTCTTCCTGGAACCCAAGCGCCACTACTGGACGAAGGAGGACCTCGAACTCCCGGTCCGCACCGAGCCGTTCGGCACCGCGGCGATACGCCGGAGCGGGAGTGACGCGACGGTGGTGGCGTACGGCCCGTCGGTCGCGGTGGCGCTGGACGCCGCCCACGCGGCGGCGGCCGAGGGTCTGGACGTGGAGGTGCTGGACCTGCGCACCCTCGTCCCGCTGGACGACCGCGCGCTCACCGCGTCGGTGCGGCGGACCGGCCGGTGCCTGGTGGTGCACGAGGCGCAGGGGTTCGCCGGTGTCGGGGCGGAGATCGCGGCCCGGGTGCAGGAGCGGTGCTTCGACGCGCTGCGGGCCCCCGTGCTGCGCGTCACGGGGTTCGACATCCCGTACCCGCCACCGCTGTTGGAGGGCGCCCACCTGCCGGGGACGGGCCGCGTGCTTGACGCCCTGCACCGCCTGCTGCCGTCGACGGAAGCCGAACGGCGCTCCCACAAGGCGGACTTGACGCCGATCGAGCCTTCGCCCGCTCCCGGCCGCACCTTCCGTCTTCCGGACCTGGGCGAGGGTCTGGCGGAGGCGGAGATGCTGGAGTGGCAGGTCGCGGTGGGGGACGTCGTCGCGCACGACCAGGTCGTCGCCGAGGTCGAGACGGCCAAGTCCGTGGTGACGCTGCCCAGTCCGTTCGCCGGCACGGTGACGGCCCTGCACTGCCGGACCGGTGAGGTCGTGCGGGTGGACGCGCCCCTGCTCACGGTGACGGAGTCGGGCTCGGGCGCCGTGCTCACCGGATACGGGACGAGCGCGTCGCAAGGGTGGTCACGGCCGACGACTACAGCTGGCGGAAGCGCGAGTGGCGGAGGCACAGCCACCGGAGGCGGAAATGACGAGGCGAAGTCCCAGGTCGGCACCCGTGTCGCCCTGGACGCCTCGGCCGGGAAGTTCGTCCGCGGCCATCGCGACACGCCCGCCGTGACGATCTGGGCGGATGCCGACGCCACCGCTCTGCTCGCCGCACGCGCCTCCCGCCGGACGGGCCTCATGCCCCTGCTCGCCCGCGCCTGCCTCGCCGGGCTCGCCGCCTTCCCCGAGCTCAACGCCCGTGTCGACGCCGACCGTGGGGAGATCCTCCGCCTCAGCCGCGTGCACCTGGGCTTCGCCGCGCAGACGGAGCACGGTCTGGTGGTGCCCGTCGTCCGGGACGCCGACCACCTGTCCCCTGACGGCCTCGCGGCGGAACTGCGACGGCTGACCGCGCTCGCCCGGCGCGGCGCCCTAGGGGCGGAGCACCGCACCGGCGGCACGTTCACGCTGAACAACTACGGTGTCCTCGACGTCGACGGCGCCACGCCGATCCTCAACCACCCCCAGGCCGCGATGCTCGGCGTGGGCCGCGTCACCGATCGCCCCTGGGTGGTCGAGGGCCGTCTGGAGGTGCGCAAGGTCGTCCACGTGTCGTTGACGTTCGACCACCGGGTCTGCGACGGCGGCACGGCGGCCGGCTTCCTGCGCCATGTCCTGGACGACATCACGGCTCCCGACGGGCCGGACCCACGATGACCGTGCCGCGCGGGTGCGGAACTCCTGGCCGCGGCCTGGACGTTGTCCGCAGTACCCGCGCGGCCGACCGGGGTCGGCGGGGTACGGGAGGGGAGTTCGGGAGTGGCGCGGATCATCGTCATCGGGGGCGGGACGGCGGGTTCGGCGGCGGCACTGGCCCTGCACAAGGCCGGGCTCGACGTCTCCGTGTACGAGGCACACCCCGACTCGGCCGAGGACATCGGCGCGTTCCTCACCCTCGCGAGCAACGGCATGCGGGCCCTCGCGCAGCTCGGCGCCTCCACCGCGGTCACCGGCACCGGTTTCCCGCTGACGACGATGCGCGTACTGGACGGCTCCGGCACGGAGGTGGTGAAGCGACCTCTGGCGGGTGCCGACGACCCGCTCCTCCAGTACCGGTGTCTGCGCCGTGGCGAACTCAACGCGGCCCTGCAGGCGGAGGCGGTACGCAGGGGCATCGGCGTCCGGCACGGCGCCCGGGTGGAATCCGTCGAGGAGGGCCCGGAGCACGTCACCGTGCGCTTCACCGACGGCGGCACCGCGACCGGAGACCTGCTCATCGGGGCCGACGGACTGAACTCGACGGTCCGCCGCGCGATCGCCCCCGCCGTGCAGCCCGGTTACGCGGGCGAGCACGTCTTCTACGGGTACACGACCGACGCTCCGGCAGCCGGCCCTTCAGACCTCTTCACCCTGATCCGCGGCAGCGAGGCCGCCTTCGGGTACGCGGTGAGCCCCGCCGGGGAGACGTACTGGTTCGCCCGCGTCACCGGTGACCCGCTGTCGGCCGAGGACCTCGCGAACGGCACGCCGGGCGGGTGGCGCGACCTGCTCCTCCCGCTTCTGCGCAAGGACTCCACCCCCGCCGCGGACATGGTCGCGGCCACCACCGACAGCGTCCTGGTCACCAACGCCACCGAGATGCCGCTCGCCACGACCTGGCGTTCCGGACGGGCCCTGCTCATCGGCGACGCGGCCCACGCGGCCTCTCCGGCGACCGGGCAGGGTGCGTCGATGGCGCTGGAGGACGCCGTCGTCCTCGCGAAGGCCCTGCGGGACGCTCCGGACACGGACGGCGCGCTGACCGCCTATGAGACGCTCCGCCGACCGCGCGTGGAGCACAACGTCACCACCAGCGGCCAGATCTCCCGGAACGCCCGGCCGGGCACGGCCCAGGCGCCCCTCAGCGACGAGGATCTGGCACGGCACCTGGACTGGAACATCAGCTTCTTCGCATAAGGGGTAGGGGCTGTCAGTCGGTTGGCGACTGCGGGTTCGTTGTGGCTGGTCGCGCAGTTCCCCGCGCCCCTAAAAGCCGCGCAGTTCCCCGCCCCTTTCGGGGCGCGGGCCCGCTCATCTCAGCCCCTCCGGCGTTTGAGGAGCGGGGGTCCGGGGGCTGGCC
>NZ_VJZC01000646.1 GCF_009377185.1 Streptomyces spongiae | reverse complement strand
GCCCCACCCCCGCAGCATCCGGAAGAACGCGTCGTCCCCCATCGCACAGCGCACCGCGTGCAGCACGAGCCCGCCACGCTGATACAGCCGGTCGTCGAACATCAGCTTGCGACCCGGGTCGGCAAGGACCAGATCCTGCGGCAGCGAGGACAGCAACCGATGGGCGGAGCCCGCCAGTTGCTGGGCCGTAGGCCCGCCGGACCGCTCCGACCACAGCCACTCGGCGTACTTCGCGAACCCCTCGTTCAGCCAGATGTGCCGCCAGTCCGCGAGCGACACACTGTTGCCGAACCACTGGTGCGCCAGCTCGTGCGCCACCAGCCGCTCCGAACCCCGCGCCCCGTCCACGTGGTTGGCGCCGAACAGCGACAACCCCTGTGCCTCGACGGGGACATCGAGCTCCTCCTCGGTGACCACCACGGCGTACTCACCGAACGGATACGGCCCGAACAGCTCCTGGAACAGCTCCATCATCTGGGGCTGCCGCGCGAAGTCCCGAGAGAACTCCGGCAGGAGATGCGCCGGAATGTGCCCGTGCTGCGGCACCCCGCCCAGCCCCGGATCGCCGAGCAGCACCGTCTGGTACTTCCCGATCGACAGTCCGACCAGATAGCTGGAGGTCGGCGCCGACTGCTCGTACACCCACGTCGTCGTGGACGCCTTCGTCGTACGGGTCAGCAGGCGCCCACCCGCCACCACCTGGTACGCGGACGGCGTGGTGATGGAGATCTGGTACGCGGCCTTGTCGGCGGGCCGGTCGTTGCACGGGTACCAGGACGGCGCCCCGACCGGCTGGCTGGCCACCAGCGCGCCGTCCACGAGCTCCTCCCAACCGAGCCCGCCCCAGGGGCTGTTCACCGGCTTGGGGTTGCCCGACCACTGGACCTCGACGGTGAAGGCGGCCCCGGCGCGCACCGCCTTGGCGGGACGGATGCGGAGCTTTCCGCCGCGGTGCGTGTAGTGCGGCGCCCGGCCGTCGACCTTGACCCGGCCGATCTTGAAGTCGGCGAGGTTCAGCTGGAACTCGGTGAGCGCCGCACGGCCCGCTATGGCGTTGATCC
This sequence comes from Streptomyces spongiae, assembly GCF_009377185.1. GTDB lineage: Bacteria > Actinomycetota > Actinomycetes > Streptomycetales > Streptomycetaceae > Streptomyces > Streptomyces spongiae. The sequence goes on along the minus strand of NZ_VJZC01000646.1, from coordinate 4,335 downwards.
GTGCCGTGCCGGACAGCCGGTTCGGCCCTGGGCGGTAGTCCAGCGCGAGCTCGTACCGGTGCACCCGGTAACGGGGATCGCCGTTGGCCGGGAAATACGGGTCCGGACCCGCTGTCTGCTGAACCGCCACTGCTGCGTCTGCTCCCTGCGCTGCTCTCGTACGACGTCCATTGCCATCGTCCCCCGACGCCGCGAGAGCTTCCTCTAGCGACGCCATGCCTCGATCGGGTTCCCCAGCCAGCGCGTGTCATCGGGCACGGACTCCGCGGCCATGACCAGCGACGCCGGACCCAGCGTCGTACGGGCCCCGACGGCGCTGCCGGGCAGGACGATTCCGCCCGGGCCCAGAGTGGCGCCCTCACGGAGGACCACAGTATCCGTCCGCAAGATCCGGTCGTGGAAGAGGTGGGTCTGGAGCACACAGCCCCTGTTCACCGTGGCGCCGTCGCCGAGCGTCACCAGATCGCTCTCCGGCAGCCAGTAGCTCTCCACCCACACGCCCTTGCCGATGCGGGCACCGAGCGCGCGCAGCCACAGGTTCATCAGCGGCGTACCCGGGACCGACCCGGCCAGCCACGGCACGGCCACGACCTCGACGAACGTGTCGGCGAGCTCGTTGCGCCACACGAAGGAGCTCCACAGCGGATGCTCACCGCTGCGGTGGCGCCCCACGAGCGCCCACTTCGCGACGACGGACAGCACACACCCCGCCGCGCCCGCCGCGAGCAGCACGAGCCCGCCCAGCAGCCAGGCCCAGCCGCCCAGCGCGCTCAGCGCCGCCACCGTCAGCACGGCCAGCGCGGCCGAGCACAGCACCGGAACGATCCGGCACAGCTCCACCACACCCCGCGCCCACAGCAGCCGGGCCGGCGGCTCGTACGTCCGGCTCTGGTCGCCGTCAGCAGCGTTGCGCGGCAGCTTGACCGGCGGCAGCCCCAGATACGAGCTGCCCTTCTTCGCCTTCTTCGGCGTCGCCGACAGCACCCCGACCAGCCCGCCGTCCGGCACGCTGCGCCCCGGCGCGGTCATCCCCGAGTTCCCGAGGAACGCCCGGCGCCCGATCTCCGCCCGCCCGATCCGCATCCAGCCGCCACCCAGCTCGTACGGCGCGGTCAGCGTGTCGTCCGCGAGGAACGCGCCCTCGCCGACCGTGGTCAGACTGGGCAGCGCCAGCACGGTGGACACCTCGGCACCCCGCCCGATCCGCATCCCGAGCAGCCGCAGCCACACCGGTGTGACGAGCCCGGCGTACAGCGGGAACAGCGTCTCCCGCGACCGGTCCATCAGCTGTGTGACCGTCCAGGCCTGCCAGCCGACCCTGCTGTGCGTGGGATGCGTACCCTCGCGCAGCCCCACGCTCAGCAGCCGTACGGCGACGAGCAGCAGCAGCGCGTACACCGCCCCGAAGGCCAGGGTCGCCGGAATCAGCGCGAGCGCCGCGCCCCGCAGCGCCTCGCCGAGCCCGGCGTCCGGCGCCACGAACAGGCTCGCGGTGAGTAGCGCGGCGAGTCCGGCGAGCAGCGGCAGCGCGGTCAGCCCGACGCCGGTCACTCCGTACAGCACCCGCCAGAACACGCCCTTCTCCGGCCGCTCCTTCGGCCAGTTCCGCTTGGCCTTGCCGAGCTTCACGGCGGGCGCCCCGGCCCAACGCTGCCCGGTGGGCACCTGCCCGGCAACCGCCGAGCCGGGCGCGACCTCGGCCCGCTTGCCCACCCGCGCGCCCGGGAACAGCATGCTCCGCGTGCCGACCACGGCACCGGCACCGACCTTGACGGTCCCGATCTCCAGCCGGTCACCGTCCAGCCACCAGCCCGAAAGATCCACCTCGGACTCCACGGCCGCACCCCGCCCGAGTTTGAGCATCCCGGTCACCGGCGGCAGCGAGTGCAGATCCACCTCCGACCCGACCTTGGCGCCCAGCGCACGGGCGTACCGCTCCAGCCAGGACCCGGTGAGCGAGGTCGCGCCGCTGAACTCGGCCAGCCGCTCGGCCGTCCACAGGCGCAGATGCACGCTCCCACCGCGCGCGTAACGCCCCGGCGTCACCCCGCGCAGCAACAGCCGCGCCCCACCGGCGGCGACTGCGAGCCGTCCGGGCGGACTGAAGAACAGCAACGCTCCCGCCGCCACGGCCCACCAGGGAGCGGTCGGCAGCCAGGCGTACGACCCCGTCCACCCCAGCACGTTCCCGAGCGCGGCCAGCGGCACCACCCAGCGCAGCCCGAGCAGCGTGAACAGCGGGACGAGCAGCAGGAGCTGCAGCACCCCGGCCCGCACCGGCACCGGCTCGACCACCCGCTGGGAGCCGTCGTCCTGCGCGGACTCCTCCAGGTGCCGGGCGAGCTTGCGCAGCGTCGGCTGCTGGTAGATGTCGAGCACGGCCGCGCTGGGGTAGCGGGTACGCAGCCTCGTCGTGAGCTGGGCGGCGGCGAGACTGCTCCCACCGATCGCGAAGAAGTCGTCGGAGGCACTGCCCACGGGAATCCCGAGGACCTCCGCCCACTGCTCGGCGAGCCAGGCCTCCGTCCCGTACAGCTCCTCGGCCGGACCACCGCTCTCCAGGCCCTCCAGCGGCCACGGCAGGGCGTTCCGGTCGACCTTGCCGGAGGTACGGGTCGGTAGATCGGCGACGGGCGCAAGCAGCGGCACGAGCGCGGCGGGCAGCTCGGTCCGCAGCTTCTCGACGGCGGTGGCGTGATCCCACCCGTCCTGGGTGACGACGTACCCGACGAGCAGCTGATTGCCGCTACGGGCCGTCCGCACGGCCGCGGCAGCGCCCGCGACCCCGGGCAGCGCCTGCAGCGCGGCGTCCACCTCGCCGAGCTCGATCCGCCGCCCGCCGAGCTTGATCTGCTCGTCGGCCCGTCCGAGGAAGACCAGCCCCTCGGGCTCGGCCTTCACCAGGTCCCCGCTCCGATAGGCGCGCTCCCAGCCGAGGGACTCCAGTGGCGCGTACTTCTCCGCGTCCTTCTCGGCGTCGAGGTACCGGGCGAGCCCCACCCCGCCGATCACGAGCTGCCCGCTGCCGCCCATGGGCACGGGCTCGCCGGCCTCGTCGACGACGGCCAGCTCCCACCCACTCAGCGGCAGCCCGATCCGAATCGGCTCCGCACCCGTCATCAGGGACGCACAGGCGACGACGGTGGCCTCCGTGGGCCCGTAGGTGTTCCACACCTCGCGCCCTTCGGTCACCAGCCGCTGGACGAGCTCGGGCGGGCATGCCTCCCCGCCGAAGATCAGCAGCCGCACGTCGTTGAGGGTCTCGGGCTCCCACAGCGCGGCCAGGGTGGGCACCGTGGACACCACGGTGATCTCCTGCTCGACCAGCCAGGGCCCCAGATCGGCCCCACTGCGCACCTGCGAGCGCGGCACCGGCACCAGACAGGCCCCGTACCGCCAGGCCAGCCACATCTCCTCGCAGGAGGCGTCGAACGCCACGGACAGCCCGGCCATGACCCGGTCACCGGGCCCGATCGGCTCCTCGGTGAGGAACAGCGCGGCCTCGGCGTCCACGAAGGCGGCGGCACTGCGGTGGCTCACGGCCACACCCTTGGGCTTCCCGGTGGACCCGGAGGTGAAGATGATCCAGGCGTCCTGCTCGACACCGGGCCGGGCGGCCGGGACATCGGAGACGCCGTTGACGGTGAGGTGGTGCCCCGCCCCGACGACGGCCCGGACCTCCGCCTCCCCGAACACCAACTCGGCCCGCTCGTCCGGGTCCTCGGCGTCCACGGGCACATAGGCGGCACCGGCGGCCAGGACGGCCAGGATCGCCACGTACAGATCATTGGTGCCCGACGGGACACGGATGCCCACCCGGTCGCCGAGCCCGACCCCGGCGGCGGCCAGACGCCGCCGCAGCCCCTCGACCTCGCCGGCCAGGGCACGGTACGTCAGGCACGCGACACCGTCGTCCAACGCGGGCTCGTTCGGATACGACCGCACGGAGGCGTCGAGGACGTCGACGAGGGTGCGGGGGGAGGGGGCAGAACCGGCGGTGAAGCGCGCCACGGTGCCGAATCCAACGCCCAACCCGTCGTCGAGCAGGGGGAGAGCGGGACTGTCGTGTACGGCGGCCATCGGATCCTCGCGTCTCGAACCCGGACCATCCGGGGGCGCCGGCGGGCCACCAGGGGTGCCTGGGGATGTCCGTTCCGGTACCGAACAAGCCCAATACTCTAGTGCGCTGGGGACTTCGGCCTGTCGTGTCGGCCAAGCGGCGGCGTCCACGAGGCGACGCGCGGGTGCGAGCGAACCGTCGTGACCTGGGATTTTTCCGGCCGGAAGAGATGTCTCCCACATTTCGCCGCATTGCGCCGAAGTAAACCAGTGAGG
>NZ_VJZC01000645.1 GCF_009377185.1 Streptomyces spongiae | reverse complement strand
GGTGGGGGACACAATGGTGCGGGGGGACACGATGGTGCGCGTCGAGAACGTGCACCGCTCGTACGGCAGCGGCGCGGCCGCCGTGCACGCGTTGCGTGGCGTCTCCTTCGATGTGCCGCGCGGTGAACTCGTCGCCCTCAAGGGCCGTTCCGGCTCGGGGAAGACCACCCTGCTGAACCTCGTCGGCGGGCTCGACGAGCCGGACGAGGGGCGGATCACCGTCGACGGGCTCGACCTGTCCGGGCTGGGCGAGAACGGGCTGCTGGAGCTGCGCCGCGACCGCGTCGGGTTCGTGTTCCAGTCCTTCGGGTTGATCCCCATCCTCACGGCCGCCGAGAACGTGGGCGTGCCCCTGCGGCTGCGCCGGACCGAGCCCGGCGAGCGAGAGGAACGCGTCGAACTGCTGCTCTCCCTCGTGGGTCTGGCCGACCACGCCGAGCAGCGGCCCGGTGAGCTGTCGGGCGGCCAGCAGCAGCGCGTGGCCATCGCCCGCGCGCTCGCAAACAACCCGTCGCTCCTCATCGCCGACGAACCGACCGGTCAGCTCGACGCCGAGACCGGCCACGCCGTCATGGAGCTGTTGCGTGCCGTCGTCCGCAGCGAGCAGGTCACCGCGCTGGTCGCCACGCACGACGCGACGCTCCTCGACCTCGCCGACCGGGTTCTGGAACTGCGGGACGGGGAGATCGTGGAGCACTGAGCGATCGGTCACGGCCTCCGCGAGTCCCTCCGGCCACCGCGAGTCCCTCCGGCCACCGCGAGTCCCTCCGGCCTCCGCGAGACCCTCCGGCGGCCGTACTTCCCGGTCATTGCCGTGTCAGAGTTGCGTCAAAGACCGTTCACGGCCCGCCGAGCACCCTCTTTGTCGTAATTGTTGGCCGTAAGGTCGACGCTGCGTGCACAGCAGTGACGGGAAGACAATGAGGCCATGGGACGCGGCAAGCTCCGGATCTACCTCGGTGCGGCACCGGGCGTCGGCAAGACCTACGCCATGCTCTCCGAGGCGCACCGACGCGTGGAGCGCGGTACCGACTGTGTGGTCGCCTTCGTGGAACACCACGACCGGACGCGCACCGAGGTGATGCTGCACGGCCTGGAACAGGTGCCCCGCCGGGAGCTGACCCACCGGGACGCCGTCTTCACCGAGATGGACGTCGACGCCGTCCTCCGGCGTGCCCCCGCGGTCGCCCTGGTGGACGAGCTCGCGCACACGAACGTCCCCGGCTCCCGCAACGACAAGCGCTGGCAGGACGTCGAGGAACTGCTCGCGGCCGGCATCGACGTGGTGTCGACCGTCAACATCCAGCATCTGGAATCCCTCGGTGACGTCGTCGAGTCGATCACGGGCGTACGGCAGCAGGAGACCCTCCCCGACGAGGTGGTGCGGCGGGCCGACCAGATCGAGCTGGTCGACATGTCGCCGCAGGCGCTGCGCCGCCGGATGGCGCACGGCAACATCTACAAGCCCGACCGGGTCGACGCGGCCCTGTCGAACTACTTCCGCCCCGGCAACCTCACGGCTCTGCGGGAGCTGGCCCTGCTGTGGGTGGCCGACCGGGTCGACGAGTACCTGACCGAGTACCGCAGCGAGCACCAGGTGTCGGCGATCTGGGGTTCGCGCGAGCGGATCGTGGTGGGCCTGACGGGCGGGCCGGAGGGGCGGACGCTGATCCGCCGGGCGGCGCGACTGGCGGAGAAGGGGGCCGGCGGCGAGGTGATGGCCGTCTACATCTCCCGCAGCGACGGCCTGACGTCCGCGTCACCGAAGGAGCTTGCGGTGCAGCGCACCCTGGTGGAGGACCTCGGCGGCACCTTCCACCACGTGGTCGGCGACGACGTCCCGGCGGCGCTGCTGGACTTCGCGCGCGGGTTCAACGCCACCCAGATAGTGCTCGGGGTGTCGCGGCGCAAGAGCTGGCAGTACGTCTTCGGGCCGGGCGTCGGCGCGACGGTCGCCCGGGACTCCGGGCCCGACCTGGACGTCCACCTGATCACCCACGACGAGGCGGGCAAGGGCCGAGGGCTTCCCGTCTCGCGAGGGGCGCGCCTGGGCCGGTCCAGGATCCTGGCCGGCTGGCTGGTCGGCGTACTCGGCCCCGTGCTCCTCGCGCTGCTGCTCAACACCGTCGACCTCGGCCTCGCCAACGACATGCTGCTGTTCCTGGCGCTGACCGTGGCGGCCGCGCTGCTGGGCGGCCTGTACCCGGCCCTCGCCTCGGCGGCGTTCGGCTCACTGCTGCTGAACTACTACTACACGCCGCCGCTGCACCGGTTGACCATCGCCGACCCCAAGCACATCGTCGCCCTCGCGATCTTCGTCGGCGTCGCCGTGTCGGTCGCCTCCGTCGTCGACCTGGCGGCCCGCCGCACCCAGCAGGCGGCCAGACTGCGCGCCGAGTCCGAGATCCTCTCCTTCCTCGCGGGCAGCGTGCTGCGCGGCGAGACCAGCCTGGAAGCGCTCCTGGAACGGGTCCGGGAGACCTTCGGCATGGACTCGGTGGCCCTGCTGGAGCGCGAGAGCGACGTCGCGCCGTGGGCCTGCGCGGGCGGCGTGGGCGGTGGACGGCTGGTCGCGCGCCCGGAGGACGCGGACGTGGACATGCCGGTGGGCGACCACATGTCGCTTGCGCTGTCCGGGCGCGTCCTGCCCGCTTCCGACCGCCGGGTGCTCGCCGCGTTCGCCGCGCAGGCCGCCGTCGTCCTGGACCGTCAGCGGCTCCGGCACGAGGCCGAGCAGGCCCGCACGCTGGCCGAGGGCAACCGCATCCGCACCGCGCTGCTCGCCGCCGTCAGCCACGACCTGCGGACCCCGCTCGCCGCCATCAAGGCCGCCGTGTCCTCCCTGCGCTCCGACGACGTGGAGTGGTCCGAGGAGGACCAGGCCGAGCTCCTGGCCGCGATCGAGGAGGGCGCCGACCGGCTCGACCACCTCGTGGGCAACCTCCTCGACATGTCCCGCCTCCAGACCGGCACCGTCACGCCGTTGATCCGGGAGATCGACCTCGACGAGGTGGTGCCGATGGCGCTCGGCGGGGTGCCCGAGGGCAGCGTCGAGCTGGAGGTCCCCGAGACCCTGCCCATGGTCGCCGTGGACGCGGGACTGCTGGAGCGCGCGGTCGCCAACCTCGTCGAGAACGCCGTCAAGTACAGCCCGCCCGGTGAACGCGTCCTGGTCGCCGCGAGCGTGCTCGCGGACCGCGTGGAGCTCCGCGTGGTCGACCGCGGGCCGGGCGTCCCCGACGACACCAAGGACCGCATCTTCGAGCCCTTCCAGCGCTACGGAGACGCCCCGCGCGGCGCGGGCGTGGGCCTGGGCCTCGCCGTGGCGCGTGGTTTCACCGAGGCGATGGACGGCTCGCTGACCGCCGAGGACACCCCCGGCGGCGGACTCACCATGGTGCTCAACCTCCGGGCCGTGGACGCGTTCCCCGCCCCCGTACGACTCGCAGAACCGGAAAGGCAGGCCTCATGAGCCCGGCCGAGGGGACTCCCCAGACCTCCACGAGGGTGCTCGTGGTCGACGACGAGCCGCAGATAGTACGCGCCCTCGTGATCAACCTGAGGGCACGCAGATACGAGGTCGACGCGGCCCACGACGGCGCCACCGCGCTCCGGCTCGCCGCGGCCCGCCACCCCGACGTCGTCGTCCTGGACCTCGGCCTGCCCGACATGGACGGCGTCGAGGTGATCAAGGGACTGCGCGGCTGGACCCGCGTGCCGATCCTGGTCCTGTCCGCCCGCCACTCCTCCGACGAGAAGGTCGAGGCGCTCGACGCGGGCGCCGACGACTACGTCACCAAGCCCTTCGGCATGGACGAGCTCCTCGCCCGCCTCCGCGCCGCCGTCCGCCGGAACGAACCCACCGGGGGTGGCGGGGACGACGTGGTGGTGGAGACCGACGAGTTCACCGTCGACCTGGCCGCGAAGAAGGTCAACAGGAGCGGCAGGGACGTACGCCTCACCCCCACGGAATGGCATCTGCTGGAGGTCCTCGTCCGCAACACCGGCCGCCTGGTCAGCCAGAAACAGCTCCTCCAGGAGGTGTGGGGACCGTCGTACGGCACGGAGTCGAACTACCTCCGGGTCTACATGGCCCAGCTCAGGCGGAAACTGGAGGCGGACCCGTCGCATCCAAAGCACTTCATTACGGAGCCGGGGATGGGGTACCGGTTCGAGAAGTAGGGCGCACGGGAACCACCACGGGAAAGCGAACACGTGGGCGTACGGGCTCATCCCGTGTCGGTGGCCCCCGGTAGGCTTTCCGTTATGAGTGCTGTCCCTCGTTCCGAGAAGCCGGTGGGCCGTTTCCGGCGCATGCTCGACCGGCTTTCCTCGTCCCAGGAGGACCTGGAGTCCGAGGAGCTGCGCGAGGACGCCGCCGACACGGAGGGCTGTACGCGCATCTGTGACTGTCACGACCGACAGATAGTGACGGTTACTGGTACCTTGCGCACGGTCACGCTGCGCCCGCGGGCCGGAGTCCCGGCCCTGGAGGCCGAGCTGTTCGACGGTTCGGCCGCCCTGGACGTGGTGTGGCTCGGCAGGCGCTCCATCGTCGGGATAGAGCCGGGGCGCAAGTTGATCGCATCCGGCCGGATCTCGATGAGCCGGGGCCGCAGGGTGCTGTTCAATCCGAAGTACGAACTGAGACCGCTTGGACGGGAGTAGCCGGTGACGTCGCTCGACAAGCCGCCCGAAGACGCCCAGCACGATTCGAGGGCGGTGACGGAGGCCGCGCTGTTCGAGGCGTTCGGTGGCGTCCGGGGCATGGTCGAGACGGTCGTGCCCGGCCTTCTCTTCGTCACGATCTACACGATCAACAAGGACCTGCACTCGGCGGCCATCGCGGCCCTCGGGGTCTCGCTGCTGCTCGTTGTGGTCCGTCTGGTGATGAAGGACACCATGAAGCACGCCTTCAGCGGTGTCTTCGGTGTCGCCTTCGGCGTGGTCTTCGCGATGATGACCGGCAACGCCAAGGACTTCTACCTGCCGGGCATGCTCTACACGCTGGGCCTGGCCCTCGCGTACATCATCACGACGCTCGCGGGTGTGCCGCTGCTCGGTCTGATCCTCGGCCCGGTCTTCAAGGAGAACCTCTCCTGGCGCACGCGTAACCCCGGCCGCAAGAAGGCGTACGCGAAGGCGAGTTACGCCTGGGGACTGATCCTCCTCGCCAAGTGCGCGATTCTGTTCCCGCTGTACTGGTGGGCGGACACGACCCAGCTGGGCTGGGTGCTGGTCGCGTTGAAGATCCCGCCGTTCCTGCTGGCGGTGTGGCTGACGTGGGTCTTCCTGGCGAAGGCGCCCGCGCCGATCGACGTCTTCGCCGAGATGGAGGCGGAGGAGCGCGCGGCGGAGGAGCGGAAGGCGGGGGCCTCGCGGGGTGAGTAGGTGCCCTGGGTGGGTGTCGCCGTCCCTGGGGG
>NZ_VJZC01000644.1 GCF_009377185.1 Streptomyces spongiae | reverse complement strand
CATCACCCCCAGGGGCTCCGCCCCTTCGACCCCGCTGGGGCTGCGCCCCAGACCCCCTTTCGGCCTGACGGCCTCGTCCTCAAACGCCGGACGGGCTGAAAGGCCCGTCCCAGGTCAGCGGGAGCAGAGAACCAGGTTGACCGTGTCGCCGGACTTGACGACCTTGGGGGCGTGCGGGTCCACAGCGAGCACCGAGCCCGGCTTCAGGCTGCCCTTGGCCAGCGCCTGCTTGGCGAGCACCAGGTCGTCGCCCTCCAGGTCGATCGTGACGGTCACCCCCTTGATGTTCGAGCAGCAGGGTGGTGGCCTCCTTAGGGAGGTGGCTAGCGCCCCCCCGCCCGCGGCTATGAAGGCCGCGGCGACGGCGGCGACGCCCAGCGTCCGCCGGCGACGGGTGCGGCGCACCATCCCCGGCGCGTCGAACTCGGGCACGTCGGCGGAGTCGGCGTAGTTCAGCGGACCGTGCTCGGCGAGACGTCGAGGTCGGCCGCGATGGGGAGTCGTGGTCAGGCGGCGGAACCTCCGCCAGCGGTCGTTGGCCAGGTTCCCCATGATCCGCCGTACGTAGGCGTCCGGAGCGTCCTTCAGCAGTCGCGTGGGCACTCGTGCGGCCCAAACCCAGGAACATCGCCACCGCCCCGATCGCTATACGGGCATGAGCGAATACCGCATCGAGCACGACTCCATGGGTGAGGTCCGGGTCCCCGCGGACGCCAAGTGGCGGGCCCAGACCCAGCGTGCCGTCGAGAACTTCCCGATCTCCGGCCAGCGCATCGAGCGCGCCCACATCGAGGCCCTCGCCCGCGTCAAGGGCGCCGCCGCGAAGGTGAACGCGCGGCTGGGGGTCCTCGACAAGGACGTCGCCGAGGCGATCCAGGAGGCGGCCGAGGAGGTCGCCCGGGGGGACTGGGACGAGCACTTCCCGATCGACGTCTTCCAGACCGGTTCCGGGACCTCGTCCAACATGAACACCAACGAGGTCCTCGCCACCCTCGCCACGGAGCGGCTCGGCCGGGACGTGCACCCCAACGACCACGTCAACGCCTCGCAGTCGTCCAACGACGTGTTCCCCTCGTCCATCCACATCGCCGCCACCGCCGCCGTCACCCGGGACCTGATCCCGGCCCTGGAGCACCTCGCGAGCTCGCTCACCCGCAAGTCCGAGGAGTTCGCCGATGTCGTGAAGTCCGGGCGCACCCACCTCATGGACGCCACTCCGGTCACCCTCGGCCAGGAGTTCGGGGGGTACGCCGCCCAGATCCGGTACGGCGTCGAGCGGCTCCACGCCTCCCTCCCCCGCCTCGCCGAGCTCCCGCTCGGCGGCACCGCCGTGGGCACCGGTATCAACACCCCGCCCGGCTTCTCCGCCGCCGTGATCGAGGAGATCGCGCGGGTCACGGGGCTGCCGCTCACCGAGGCCCGTGACCACTTCGAGGCGCAGGGCGCGCGGGACGGGATCGTGGAGGCCAGTGGGCAGCTGCGGACCATCGCGGTGTCCCTCACCAAGATCGCCAACGATCTGCGGTGGATGGCCTCCGGGCCGCGGACCGGGCTCGCGGAGATCTCGCTCCCGGACCTCCAGCCCGGCTCCTCGATCATGCCAGGGAAGGTCAACCCCGTGATCCCCGAGGCGGTGCTGATGGTCGCCGCGCAGGTCACCGGCAACGACACCACCGTCGCCGTCGCCGGAGCCGCCGGCAACTTCGAGCTCAACGTGATGCTGCCCGTGATCGCGAAGAACGTGCTGGAGTCCGTCCGGCTCCTCGCGGGCGCCTCGCGGCTGCTCGCCGACCGCACCGTCGACGGGATCGTCGCCCACCGCGAACGGGCCCGCGAGTACGCCGAGTCGTCGCCCTCCGTCGTCACCCCGCTGAACAAGTACATCGGGTACGAGGAGGCCGCGAAGGTGGCGAAGAAGTCGCTGGCCGAACGGAAGACGATCCGGGAGGTCGTGCTGGAGAGCGGGTACGTGGAGCGGGGCGACCTCACCATCGAGCAGTTGGACGAGGCGCTGGATGTCCTGCGGATGACGCGGCCGTAACCAGGGATGACGCCTCGCCAACCTCGCATGACACGGCCGTAACCGTTGTCCCGCCAGGGCGTGAACCATGACGCCGACTACGGCGTCGTATGCCTGTGGCACCTAATATCTGTGCATGGCGGACGACGGAGCGGTGAGACGAGTGGAAAAGGGCGGATCGGCGGCGGGTTACTGGACGCCCGGGAGTCAGATCCTCTGGCGGTACCGGGAGAACGCCGGCGAGCACTTCCATATCGTGCGCCCCGTCACCGTCGTACGGGATGACGACGAGCTGCTCGCCGTGTGGCTGGCGCCGGGCACCGAGTGCGTCAAGCCCGTGCTCGCCGACGGCACCTCGGTGCACGTCGAGCCCCTGGAGTCCCGCTACACCAAGCCGCGGAGCGTAAAGCGCGGCCGCTGGTTCGGCACGGGTGTGCTGAAGCTGTCCCGGCCCGGCGAGCCGTGGTCCGTGTGGCTGTTCTGGGAGCCGGGCTGGCAGTTCAAGAACTGGTACGTGAACCTGGAGGAACCGGGGACCCGTTGGGAGGGTGGTGTGGACTCCCAGGACCACTTCCTGGACATCTCGGTGTACCCGGACCGTAGTTGGGTCTGGCACGACGAGGACGAGTTCGCGCAGGCCCAGCGGGACGGGCTGGTGGACGCCGGGCTCGCCGAGCGGGTCCGCGCGGCGGGGCGCTCGGCGGTGCGGGTGATCGAGGCCTGGGGCCCGCCGTTCTCGGACGGCTGGCAGCACTGGCGCCCGAATCCCGAATGGGGCGTACCCTCCCTTCCGGACGACTGGGACCGCACTCCGGCGCACGCGTCGCCATGAGACCCTTGATGCGCCCCCGGTACACAACCGTAGGATCGTCCTCCGCAAAGGAATTTCATGGGGGCAACTCCCGCAGGACGCACAGTGCTTGACCAGACGTCACCGAGGGGCGGCAGGACGTGATCAAGGGGTACGAGGGCTACACCGGTACGGGCCGGAGACGGCCGTTCGGACCGTCCGCGCGGTCGGTGCTGTGGGCGGCCGGGTCGGCCGGTACCGTCTGTGGCACAGGAACTCCCTCTGGCCACGAGGGAATTCCGTTCCCGGGGCAGGTATTCCGGGTATCGGGATTCCTGCGGGACGAAACAACGGGTTTGCTGTGTGCCGGACCCCACGCACGGCCCACAGCCCCGGACGGATGGATTCGACACGCGTGACGGAGCACCCCACCTCCCATGAGCGCCCCCAGCCGGGCGCGAGCCCCGCGGACCCCCGCGGGGCGCTCCTGCGTACCCCGGAGGCACTGCCGATGCCGGCCACCGAACCGCTCCAGCTGCCACCCTCCGCCGCCTTACCAGCTCAGGCGCGCACCGGCGACGCACCCTCCGAACCGGGTACGACGGCCTGCGCGATGAGCTCCCAGGGCGCCTCCTCGGGCCCGGGCACCTCGGCGACCAGCGACACCTCCGCGCCCGGCGGTCCGGAGCACTCGCAGCCCGCGGCCACCGAGCCCGACCCGCACCGCCCTCGCCCCGCTCCGGAGAGCATCCCGGCCCAGCCGGGCGCCGAGCAGTCCTCGGGTGCCTCGGACGGCCAGGAGCGGCGCCTGGGCCAGGGACTGCCGCCGGGCAGCCCCATGCCCATGCGGCGGGACGGGGACCGGCTGCGGTTCGTGGGCGCGGCGACGCGGCGGATCGCCCGGGGCATCGACCTGGACGAGATCGTGATGGGTCTGTGCCGGGCCACCGTGCCGACGTTCTCGGACGCGATCCTGGTCTACCTCCGTGAGCCGCTGCCGGTCGGCGACGAGCGGCCCGTCGGCCCGCTCGTGCTGCGGCTGCGCCGCACCGACCGGATCCCCGCGGAGCGCGACACCGAGAACGGCTTCATGCCCGCGGTCCAGCAGGAGCCCGCCGACCTGTCGGCGGTCACGGCGGAGCTGTGCGAGGTACGGCCCGGAGGCGCGCTCGCCGAGGTGCTCCGGGGCGTACGGCCGGTGTTCGCGGACGCGCCCGCGGCCCGCGCCGCCCTGCCCGAGCTCATCGGCGAGGACAGCCCGTTCACGGTGCCCACGGGACAGCGCGCCATCCTGGCACCGCTGCGCGGCCGCCGCCGGGTGATCGGCGCGGCGCTGTTCCTGCGCCGCCCGGAGCGCATGGCGTTCGAGCAGGACGACCTGCTGGTCGCCGCCCAGCTCGCCACGCACAGCGCGCTCGGCATCGACAAGGCGGTGCTGTACGGCCGCGAGGCGTACATCGCGGACGAGTTGCAGCGCACGATGCTGCCCGAGACTCTGCCGCGCCCCACCGGCGTACGGCTCGCGCACCGCTACCTCCCGGCCGCCGAGACCGCGAGGGTCGGCGGCGACTGGTACGACGCGATCCCGCTGCCGGGCAGCCGGGTCGCCCTGGTCGTGGGCGACGTCATGGGGCACTCCATGACCTCGGCCGCGATCATGGGCCAGCTGCGCACCACCGCGCAGACCCTGGCGGGGCTCGACCTGCCGCCGCAGGAGGTGCTGCACCACCTCGACGAGCAGGCCCAGCGCCTGGGCACCGACCGCATGGCGACCTGTCTGTACGCGGTGTACGACCCGGTCTCGCACCGGATCACCATCGCCAACGCCGGGCATCCGCCGCCGGTTCTGCTGCACCTGGGCGGCCGTGCCGAGGTACTGCGGGTCCCGCCGGGCGCGCCGATCGGTGTGGGCGGGGTGGACTTCGAGGCGGTCGAGCTGGACGCGCCCGCCGGGGCCACACTGCTGCTCTACACCGACGGCCTGGTCGAGTCGCGCCTGCGTGACGTGTGGACCGGCATAGAGCAGCTGCGCGAGAAGCTCGCCGCCACCGCGCAGCTCACCGGCCCGGACCATCCGCCGCCGCTGGAGGCGCTGTGCGACGAGGTGCTCGACATGCTCGGCCCGGGCGACCGGGACGACGACATCGCGCTGCTCGCCGCCCGCTTCGACGGGATCGCGCCCAGTGACGTCGCGTACTGGTTCCTGGAGCCGGAGGAGATGGCTCCGGGCCGTGCCCGGCGGCTGGCGCGGCACGCGCTGTCCCGCTGGGGCCTGGAGGACCTGACCGACTCGGTGGAGCTGCTGATCAGCGAGGTCGTGACCAACGCGGTGCGGTATGCCTCCCGGCCGGTCACGCTGCGGCTGTTGCGCACGGATGTGCTCCGCTGCGAGGTCACCGACGACGTGCCCCAGCTGCCGCGGCTGCGGCAGGCTCGTGCGACGGATGAGGGCGGGCGCGGGCTGTACCTGGTCAACAAGTTGGCCAGGCGGTGGGGGGCGACGCGGTTGAGTACGGGCAAGGTGGTGTGGTTCGAGCTCAACCGGGCCTGAGCGTTTGTCGTCGGCTGCGGGTTCGTTGTGGCTTGTCGCGCAGTTCCCCGCGCCCCTAAAAAACCGCGCAGTTCCCCGCGGCCCTAAAAGG
>NZ_VJZC01000643.1 GCF_009377185.1 Streptomyces spongiae | reverse complement strand
CACCGCCCCCGCGTGCTGCTCACCGGGACGGAGCCGGTCCCCTCCGACGCCCCCGACGGCACGGTCCTCCTGCGGAGCGCGGCCGAGTCCGGCGCGCCCGGTGAGGCGCCCCGGGACGACCTCGGGCTCGACGAACCGGCCTGGATGCTCTACACGTCCGGTACCACGCACCGCCCCAAGGGCGTGCTCTCGACCCAGCGCAGTGCCCTGTGGTCGGTGGCGGCCTGCTACGCCCCGATCTTCGGTCTCTCGCCCGGGGACCGCCTGCTCTGGCCCCTGCCGCTGTTCCACAGCTTCGGTCACTCCCTCGCGATCCTGGGCGTGACCGCCGTCGGCGCGAGCGCCAGGATCTCCGGCGAACTCCTCCCGCCCGGCGGGCTGTTGCGGGAGCTCCAGGCACCGCGCACGGCCCTCGGCGGCCCGTACACCGTCCTGGCCGGAGTGCCCGCGACGTACCACCAACTGGTGGCGTCGGCCGCCGATGCCCCGAAGCGGTCCTCGGGACCGGGGGGCCTGCGGACCTGTGTCGTGGCGGGCGCGCCGAGTTCCCCGGAACTGCGTCGGGCGGTCGAGGACGCGCTGGGGGCACCCCTCCTCGACGCGTACGGCAGCACCGAGACCTGCGGCATGATCGCGGTGAACCGGCCGGACGGCCCGAAGCTCGACGGTTCCTGCGGTCCGCCGGTGCCGGGCATGGACGTACGGGTCGTCGATCCGGGCTCCGGCAACGATGTCGCGGACGGCGGCGAGGGCGAGATCTGGGTGCGCGGGCCGAGCCTCATGTCCGGCTACCACAACCAGCCCGAGGCGACCAAGGCCGCGCTAAGGGACGGCTGGTACCGCACCGGCGACCTCGGCCGCCGCGTCGAGCACGGTCATCTCACCCTCACCGGACGGGTCAGCGAGCTGATCATCCGCGGCGGCGAGAACATCCATCCCACGGAGGTCGAACGGGCCCTGCTGGGCTGTCCCGGTGTGGCCGACGCGGTGGTGGTGGGCAGGCCGCACGAGGTGCTCGGCGAAGTGCCCGTGGCCTTCGTCGTACCGGGTCCGGACGGGGTCGACCCACAGCGCGTACTGGCCGCGTGCCGCTCGCGGTTGGCCGAGTACAAGCTGCCCGCCGAGATCCACGAGATCGCCGCCGTCCCGCGTACGGCGTCCGGCAAGATCGCCCGCCACGCGGTCGTGGACCCGGGACCGGCCCGGCCCATGTCGGCAACCGCGTGGCGGGCGACCGACGCGTCCCTGCTCCGACGGCTCCTGTCCCTGCCCGCGGACCCGGAGGGACGGGAGCGCGTGCTGTGCGAGGCGGTGCTCGCCGAGACCGCCGCGGTCCGTGGCCGTGACGACCACGGTCCGTACGACCCGGGCGACGCCGACAGCCCCTTCATCGATCTGGGGCTGACCTCCGCGGGCGCCGTCGCGCTGATCGACCGGCTCGCAGCGGTGACCGGGCTGCGGCTTCCGACGACGCTGGTCTTCGACCACCCCACACCGGCCGAGGTGGCCCGGTACCTGTGTACGGCCCTCTTCGCCCCGGTCACTGCCGACGGCGACGCGGTCCTTCCGGAGCCCGCAGCGGAGCCCGCGGGGCCGGGCGGGGGCACGGAGGACGGCGGCGACGATCCGATCGTGATCGTCGCCATGGGCTGCCGCTATCCCGGTGACGTCCACTCCCCCGAGGACCTGTGGCGGCTGGTGTCGGACGGCACGGACGCGACCTCGGAGTTCCCCACGGACCGGGGCTGGGACCTGGGCCCACTGTACGACCCCGACCCGGACCGGATCGGCACGTCGTACACCCGCAGGGGCGGGTTCCTGCACCGGGCCGCGGAGTTCGACGCGGGCCTGTTCGGGATTCCGCCGCGCGAGGCGCTGGCCATGGACCCGCAGCAGAGGCTGCTGCTGGAAACCTCGTGGGAGGTCTGGGAACGGGCCGGAATCGACCCGGCCGCGGTGCGCGAGAGCGACACGGGCGTGTTCGTCGGCGTGATGTACGGCGACTACTCGGCCCGCTTCGACCACCACGAACTGGAGGCCCATCTCGGCCTGGGATCGGCCGGCAGTGTGGCCTCGGGCCGGATCTCGTACGTGTACGGGCTGCGCGGTCCGTCGATCACGCTCGACACCGCGTGCTCGTCCTCGCTCGTGGCCCTGCACTGGGCGGCGAAGGCGCTGCGCTCGGGCGAGTGCTCCCTGGCCCTGGCCGGCGGTGTCACGGTGATGTCGAGCCCCAAGCCGTTCACCGCGTTCAGCCGTCAGCGCGGTCTCTCGCCGGAGGGCCGCTGCAAGTCGTTCTCGGCCACGGCGGACGGCACCGCCTGGGGTGAGGGAGCGGGGCTGGTGCTGCTGGAGCGGCTCTCCGACGCCCTGCGCCACGGGCACCCCGTCCTGGCCGTGCTGCGCGGTTCCGCCGTCAACTCCGACGGAGCGTCCAACGGGCTCACAGCACCCAACGGCCAGGCCCAACAGCGGCTGATCGTGCAGGCGTTGGCCGACGCCGGGCTCCGTGCGGACGACGTGGACGTGGTGGAGGCACACGGCACGGGCACCACCCTCGGCGATCCCATCGAGGCGCGGGCCCTGCTGGCCACCTACGGTCAGGGGCGGGCACCGGACCGGCCGCCGCTGTGGCTGGGCTCGGTCAAGTCCAACCTCGGGCACACCCAGTCCGCCGCGGGCGTCGCCGGCGTCATCAAGATGGTGCAGGCCATGCGGCACGGGGAGTTGCCCCGGACCCTGCACGCCGAGACCCCCACACCGCACGCGGACTGGGCCTCCGGCCGCGTGGAACTGCTGACCGAGGTCCAGCCGTGGCCGTCGGCGGACGACCGGCCGCGCAGGGCGGGGGTCTCGGCCTTCGGCA
Organism: Streptomyces spongiae; assembly: GCF_009377185.1. GTDB lineage: Bacteria > Actinomycetota > Actinomycetes > Streptomycetales > Streptomycetaceae > Streptomyces > Streptomyces spongiae. The sequence goes on along the minus strand of NZ_VJZC01000643.1, from coordinate 2,601 downwards.
TCGGCGGGACGAACGCGCACGTGATCCTGGAGGAGGCCCCGCAGTTGCCCGGGGCGGGGGCGGAGGCGGAGGTTCCCCAGGGCTCCGGGGAGGAAGCGGCACCCGTTCAAGCGGCGCCCGTGCCGTGGTTGCTCTCCGGGGCCGACGCGGGCGCCCTGCGTGCCCAGGCGCGCCGGCTGGCGGCCCATGTCGCCGCCCGCCCCGAACTGTCGTCCACCGACGTCGGTTTCTCCCTGGCCGTGTCGAGGCCGGCCCTGTCCCACAGGGCGATGGTGGCGACGGGCGACCGGACACGGATGCTGACCTCGCTGCAGGCGCTCGCCGAGGGCACGGATGGTGCAGGCGCCAAGGGCACGGGCAGCACGGGCTTCATGCGGGCCGTCGCGGATCCGGGCGGCGCGCGTACGGCCTTCCTGTTCACCGGCCAGGGAGCCCAACGCGCCCGTATGGGAGTGGAGTTGCGCGCCGCCTTCCCCGCCTTCGCCGCGGCCTTCGACGACGTGTGCCACGAGTTGGACGAGCGTCTCCAACGGGACCGTCTCGATCAGGACCGTCTCGAACGGCCGCTGAGCGCGGTGCTGTCCGCCGAGGAGGGCTCCCCGGATGCCGCCCTGCTCGACCGGACGGACTTCACCCAGGCCGGTCTGTTCGCCTTCGAGTTGGCGCTGTTCCGGCTGCTGGAGTCGTGGGGAGTGCGTGCCGACTTCGTGGCCGGACACTCCGTCGGGGAACTGGCCGCCGCGCATGTCGCCGGTGTACTGGACCTCGCGGACGCGGCGGCGCTCGTGGTGGCCCGTGGCCGGCTGATGCAGGCGCTGCCCGAGGGCGGGGCGATGGTGGCCCTGCACGCGACGGAGGACGAGGTCGTCGCCGAACTCGCCCACCTCGGAGGGCTGGTCGCGGTCGCCTCCGTGAACGGACCGCGCTCGGTGGTGATTTCCGGTGCGCGGGACGCCGTACTCACGGTCGCGGCGGGGTTCGAGGCGCGCGGCCGCAGGACCGTACGCCTGCGGGTCGGCCACGCCTTCCACTCACCGCTGGTGGAGCCGATGCTCGACGACTTCCGCCGGGTGGCCGAAGGGCTGGCCTACCGGCCGCCGCGGATCCCGGTGGTCTCCGCCGTGTCGGGCCGCCGGGCCGGTGCGGAGGAGCTGTGTTCCCCGGAGTACTGGGTACGGCACTGCCGTCTGCCGGTGCGGTTCGCCGACGCCGTGCGGTGGCTCGGGGACAACGGGGTCTCGGCGTTCCTCGAACTCGGCCCCGGTCCCGTGCTCACGGCGATGGCGGAGGACTGTCTGACGGGCGGGGACAACGGTGACGCGCTGTTCGCGGCCGCGACCCGTGCGGGCGAGGGCGAACCGGAGACCCTGCTGTCCTCCGTGGCCCGGCTGCACGTGCGAGGGGCGCGCGTCGACTGGCCGACCGTGTTCGCGGGCGGCGGAGGGCGCCGGGTGGACCTGCCCACGTACGCCTTCCAGCGCCAGCGGTACTGGCTGGACGGGCCGCGTACCCCGGGCCCCTCGACGGGCGCCCACGGTCACCCGCTGCTGGGCCCGGCGTTCGCGGTGCCGGACACCGGCCGCACGGTCCTCTCCGGTCTCCTCTCCCCCGCGGCCCAGCCGTGGCTCGCCGACCATGTGATCGCCGGGACGGTGCTCGTCCCCGCCACGGTGTTCGTGGAGACGGCCGTCCGGGCGGGCGACGAGGTCGGCTGCGGCGCGCTGGACGACCTCGTGGTGCTGGCCCCGCTCACGCTGCCCGCCACCGGAGGCGTGCTCCTCCAGGTCGTCGTGGAGGCGGCGGACGACTCCGGCCGGCGCCCCATCGACATCCACGCGCGGCCCGAGGGGTCCGTGGAGTCCGTAGAGTCCGTGGAGTCCCCCGCGGACGGCTCTGAGCCCGCCTGGACCCGGCATGCCACAGGTGTACTGGCCCGCGTGCCCGAGGACCCGGGATCGGCGCCCTCGGACACGGGACCGGCCGTGTGGCCGCCCCAGGGCGCCGTCGAGATCGACCTCACCGACGCGTACGACACCCTCGCGGAGGGCCCCTTCGTCTACGGGCCGGCCTTCCGGGGCGTACGGGCGGCATGGCGGCTGGGCGACGAACTGCTGGCGGACGTCCGGTTGCCGGAAGCGGAGTCGGTGGGCGCCGACCGCTTCGGTATCCATCCGGCCCTGCTGGACGCGGCCCTGCACGCCCCGCTGCTCGTCGCGTCCGCGTCCGGCCCCGCCGCCGAGCCCGAGCCCGAGGCGGTCCGGGTGCCGTTCGCGTGGAACGGCGTGCGCCTGTACGCGACGGGCGCGTCGGAGGTGCGGGTACGGGTGACCCCGACCGGAGGCGGCACGGTCTCGCTGACGCTCGCCGACCCCACCGGCCGCCCGGTGGCGCGGGTGGACGCCCTGACCACCCGGGAGCTTCCGGGCGGAACGGCGTACGACGTGGTGCGGCGCGCCCTGCTGCGCCCCGACTGGCGGGCCGTGGAGGTGTCCGACGTCAAGCGGCCTGCGGACAGCGGCCGTTGGGCCCTGTTCGGCCCGGACGACCTGAACCTCCTGGGGCTGCTTCCCGAGACGGTGGACCCCACCAACCCCACTGGCC
>NZ_VJZC01000642.1 GCF_009377185.1 Streptomyces spongiae | reverse complement strand
CTTCCACCCCACCGGGCCTGCGCCCCGGACCCCCGCTCCTCAAACGCCGGAGGGGCTGAAACAAGCGGGCCCGCGCCCCGAAAGGGGCGCGGGGAACGGCGCGGTCTTTAGGGGCGCGGGGAACTGCGCGGTTTTTAGGGGCGCGGGGAACGGCGCGGTTTTTAGGGGCGCGGGGAACTGCGCGACCAGCCACACACAACCCGCGCGCCGCCCCCCGCAGAGCAAGTCCCCGTCCTACTCCCCGATCCCCGCCAGGTCCCGCAACCTTCGGCTCTGCGCGGAGCGCTCCGCCGCGCGTTGGTCGTCGTATGTGCGTTCCTGCGCTCCGCGCACCAGCGCCTTGGTCTCGATGACGGCGTCGCGGGGCGGGGCGAGCACCGCCGAGGCGAGGTCGCGTGCGGCGTCGTCGAGCTGGTCGGCGGGCACGGCGAGGTTGGCGAGGCCGGTCTGCACCGCTTCCTCCGCCTGTACGAAGCGCCCGGTCACGCAGATCTCGAGCGCGCGACCGTACCCGACGAGGCTCACCAGGGGGTGCGTGCCCGTGAGGTCGGGGACGATTCCGAGGCTCGTCTCGAGCATGGCGAACTGCACGTCGTCGGCGACGACGCGCAGATCACAGGCGAGCGCGAGCTGGAAGCCCGCACCGATGGCGTGTCCCTGCACGGCGGCGATGGACACGATGTCACTGCGCCGCCACCAGGTGAACGCCTCCTGGTACGCGGCGATGGTCGCGTCGAGCTCGGCGTCGTCGCGTCGCGCGAGATCGACGAACGTCGGCTCACCCTCGATTCCCTCGGGCGTGAACATCTGCCGGTCGAGCCCCGCCGAGAACGACTTGCCCTCGGCGCGCAGCACGACCACACGGACGGAGCCCGGCAGCGTCCGACCGACCTCGGCCAAGGCCCGCCACAGAGCGGGGCTCTGGGCGTTGCGCTTGGCCGGGTTGGTCAGCGTCACCGTGGCGAGCGCCTCATCGACGGTGAGGCGTACGCCGTCCTTGTCGAGTACGGGAGCGAGGTCCTTGTCGAGCGAAGCCATGGGCGCCTCCGGTGCGTGCGGTCGGTCGGGACGCCGTACGTCGTCGCACGACGGCGCCCACAAGTGACTGCACAGTAACCACCCGGCCGGTCAACCGATCGACCGGGTGGCCACCATCGAAGCCGATGAGCCGCCCGGCGTCAGGCCGTGGCCTTCTTGCCTCGTGTCGCCCCGCCGCGTCCTCGCAGCGTGACGCCCGACTCGCTGAGCATCCGGTGGACGAAGCCATACGAGCGGCCGGTTTCCTCGGCCAGCGCCCGAATGCTCGCACCGGAGTCGTACTTCTTCTTCAGGTCTGCCGCGAGCTTGTCGCGCGCGGCGCCGGTCACCCGGCTGCCCTTCTTCAGAGTCTCGGCCACCCGTGCCTCCTCATGGGAAGTGCGCTCTGGTCTCCTCATGATCACCCCTCCAGCGCGTGATGGCCACCCATTCGGCAAGGTCCGTGAGACAACCTTGTGACGACAGGAGCGCATCCCCACGAGCGGAATGCGGAATTCCGCGCAAGCGTGTCCGTACGTCCGAACGGGTTGTTCCACGAAGCGGCAGGTCAGCGGCGCGCGACGGCCGAGCCCTTGGCTCGGAAGGGCTCGGCCGCGAAATCGATGGAGAACACACCTGGGTACGAGGAGATCTCACACAGATGATGGATCACGGATCGGCCGAATGATCCATACGCAGTGGATCAGTCATTCGATCAAGCGGAAATGACCGCGCGCGTGACTCTCCGGTCACTACCGGTGGCTGTCGTGGGTCAGGCGAGGGCGACGAGATCGGCGTAGTCGGCGCCCCAAAGGTCCTCGATGCCGTCCGGCAGCAGGATGATCCGCTCCGGCTGCAGCGCCTCGACCGCGCCCTCGTCGTGGGTGACCAGGACGACCGCGCCCTTGTAGGTGCGCAGGGCGCCGAGGATCTCCTCACGGCTGGCCGGGTCGAGGTTGTTGGTCGGCTCGTCGAGGAGCAGGACGTTCGCGGCGGAGACGACCAGCGTGGCGAGTGCCAGGCGGGTCTTCTCGCCGCCGGAGAGCACAGCGGCGGGCTTGTCGACGTCGTCGCCGGAGAACAGGAACGAGCCGAGCACCTTGCGGACCTCGACGAGATCCATGTCGGGCGCGGCCGAGCGCATGTTCTCCAGCACCGTACGGTCCGGGTCGAGGGTCTCGTGCTCCTGCGCGTAGTAGCCGAGCTTGAGGCCGTGGCCCTCGATCACCTGGCCCGTGTCGGGCTTCTCGACGCCGCCCAGCAGCCGGAGCAGCGTGGTCTTGCCCGCGCCGTTGAGGCCGAGGATGACCACGCGTGAGCCCTTGTCGATGGCCAGGTCGACGTCGGTGAAGATCTCCAGCGAGCCGTACGACTTGGACAGGCCCTCGGCGGTGAGCGGGGTCTTGCCGCAGGGCGCGGGCTCGGGGAAGCGCAGCTTGGCGACCTTGTCGGACTGGCGCACCGCCTCCAGACCGGCCAGCAGCTTGTCCGCCCGGCGGGCCATGTTCTGCGCGGCGACCGTCTTGGTGGCCTTGGCGCGCATCTTGTCGGCCTGCGAGTTGAGCGCGGCGGCCTTCTTCTCGGCGTTGGCCCGCTCGCGCTTGCGGCGCTTCTCGTCGGCCTCGCGCTGCTGCTGGTAGAGCTTCCAGCCCATGTTGTAGATGTCGATCTGGGCGCGGTTGGCGTCCAGGTAGAACACCTTGTTGACGACCGTGTCGACCAGCTCCACGTCGTGGGAGATGACGATGAAGCCGCCGCGGTAGGTCTTGAGGTAGTCGCGCAGCCAGACGATCGAGTCGGCGTCGAGGTGGTTCGTCGGCTCGTCGAGCAGGAGCGTGTCCGCGTCGGAGAACAGGATGCGGGCCAGCTCGATACGGCGGCGCTGACCGCCGGAGAGCGTATGGAGCGGCTGGCCGAGCACCCGGTCGGGCAGGTTCAGCGCGGCGGCGATGGTGGCGGCCTCAGCCTCGGCGGCGTACCCGCCCTTGGTGAGGAACTCGGTCTCCTGGCGCTCGTACTGCTTGAGGGCCTTCTCGCGGGTGGTGCCCTGGCCGTTGGCGATGCGCTGCTCGTTCTCGCGCATCTTGCGGAGCAGGACGTCCAGGCCGCGCGCGGACAGGACGCGGTCGCGGGCGAGCACGTCCAGGTCGCCGGTGCGCGGGTCCTGCGGCAGGTAGCCGACCTCGCCCGAGCGGGTGACGGTGCCCGCGGCGGGGATGCCCTCGCCCGCCAGGACCTTGGTCAGGGTGGTCTTGCCGGCGCCGTTGCGGCCGACGAGGCCGATGCGGTCGCCCTTGCTGATACGGAAGGAAGCGGACTCGATGAGGACGCGGGCACCGGCACGCAGCTCGATACCGGAGGCGGAGATCACGGACAGACTCCAGGGCAGGGTCGTTGACGGCGGGGTGGGCGGCTGAGGGCGGTCACGCCGTCTAATGCGCGAGGAGAATGGCCATGGGGCCGATTCTAACGGGGCCGGCAAGCGGATTTCCGCCTCCACCGGACGGGCTCACGTGGTCTCGGTCACCGCGGCGACGGGGCCGGGTGACGGACGTCGCGGGTGGCGGGTGCGGAGCGTAGGCGGTCCGGCTCGCAAGGGCGTTGTCAGTGGCTGGTGCAAGACTGGGCAGCAGGCCGGATTTCCGACGAATCCCCGTCAGTTTCCAAGCGGGTTCCCGGCACCGAGACACAAGGAAGTGATCGGTATGGCAGGCACGAGCGGCGGGCGTCCGAGCGTCTACCCGACGCTGCTCTACGCGGACGCGAAGGCGGCGATCAAGCAGCTCACCGAGGCCTTCGGCTTCACCGCGCTGGCGGTGTACGAGGGCGAGGACGGCACGGTGCAGCACGCCGAGCTGGCGCAGGGCAACGGCGCGGTGATGCTCGGCTCCAAGGGCCGCGGCGGCGTCTTCGACGGCGCCATGAAGGACGCCGGCACCACAGGGGTGTACGTCGTGGTGGACGACGTCGACGCGCACCACCGGCGGGCCGTGGAGCACGGGATGGAGATCCTGATGCCCCCGACGGACCAGGACTACGGATCGCGGGACTACATGGCCCGGGACGCCGAGGGCAATGTGTGGAGCTTCGGCACATACGCCCCTGAAATAGGAAGCTAGCTCTGCCTGAGGGCTCTCCGAGAGCTCTCCCTTAAGGGGGTCAGCTCCCGCCGGTGTGGACCTGGAAGGCGGCGCGGCGTACGGCCTTGGCCAGGGCGGGGTCGGGGTGTGCGGCGGCGAGGGCGACCAGGACCTGCACGGTGCGGGGGTGGCCGACGGCCCGGACCTCGGCGAGGAGGGCGGGCACGGTGGCCTGGACCGCGGACTCCAGGTGCCGTACGAGCAGCGGGGCCTCACCGTGGTCGGCGACGGCCGCGGCCGTGTCCACCCAGAGCCAGGTGGCCTCGCCGCGGGTGAGCACCTCGTGGGCTTCCTCGGGGTCGGCCCCGTCGTGCTCGGCGAGCCACAGCAGGGCGTAGGGCCGCAGCGGGGTCTCGTCGACCACGGCGCGCACGTCGGGCTCGGCGGGGGCGCCGACGACACGGAGCGCCTCGAAGGCGAGGCCGCGCAGCAGGGCGTCCTCGCCCCGGGCGGCGTCGATGAGTTCGGTGACGGCGCTGCCGACGGGCCGGGCGGCGAGCCAGGCGCGGTACTCGGCACGGGCGGCGTTGGGCCGGAGCTGGGCGCAGCCGCGGAGCATGTCCTCGGCGGCGACCTCGATGTTCCCGGCGGGGCTCTGCGCGGCGACGCAGATCTGCTCCAGCTTCACCCACACCGCCCAACTGCCGAGCGGGGTGAGGGTGGCCTGTCCGTCGCCGTAGGTGAGGGCGCCGACGGACGCGAGCGCGTGCAGGGCCCAGTCGAGAAGGGGGGCGAGCGGGGTGTCGTCGGGGCCGGTCTCCGGCTCCTCGGGGTCCGCGGCGGGCTCGGTCCGCGGTCCGAAGGGGATTTCGCAGCGCTCGGTGCGCAGTTCGGTGACCCGCTGCTCCAGGAGGTCCAGGAGTTGCTCGACGGGTACGGGTCCGGCGGAGAGCTGGAGGAAGGAGAGGACCTGGGGCATCGCGGAGACGACCTCGGCGACGGCGGCAGGCTCGCGGTCCGCGGGTTCCGGGTGGGCGAGCGACCAGGCGTCGAAGAGGGCGACCCAGCCGCGCAGAACGGCGCTGTCGTCGCGGTTCCAGGCGCGCAGCCGCCAGCCGGGGCGGGCGGTGTCGCCGTGCACCTCGACGAGCCCGGCGAGACGTGCCGTGTCCCAGTCGTGGCGGACCTGATCCGGGGTCAGCCCCAGCTCGGCGGCGGCCCGTTCGGCGGTCGCGGTGGAGAGGGTGCCCTTGCCGTCGGAGCTCGCGCCCTCACGGCCGGGGCGGAGGGCGGGCTCGGCCCAGCGGGCGACGCGGGCGGCGTCCGCCAGGCCGGCGCGGGCCATGCGGGCGAGTTCCGCCGGTGGAGGGG
>NZ_VJZC01000641.1 GCF_009377185.1 Streptomyces spongiae | reverse complement strand
CCGTTACGCTGCCGGTCATGACCCCCCAGGCCCCCACCCCCGCCTACCGGCGCCTCAGCGTCGAACAGCGGCGCAGCCAGCTGCTCAAGGCGGCCCTGGAACTGTTCGCCCACCGCGCCCCCGAGGAGGTCTCCCTCGACGACGTCGCGGAGGCGGCCGGCGTGTCACGCCCCCTGGTCTACCGCTACTTCCCCGGCGGCAAGCAGCAACTCTACGAGGCAGCCCTCCGCTCCGCCGCCGAGGAACTGGAGCAGTGCTTCGACGAACCCGCCGAGGGCCCGCTCACCGAGCGCCTGTCGCACGCCCTCGACCGCTACCTCGCCTTCGTCGACGAACACGACGCCGGGTTCAGCGCCCTGCTGCAGGGCGGCAGCGTCGTGGAGACCTCCCGGACGACCGCCATCGTGGACCGCGTACGGCGCACCGCCGCCGGACACGTCCTGAACCACCTGGGGGTGACGGACCCCGGCGCCCGGCTCCGTATGGCCGTACGGATGTGGATCACCTCCGTCGAGGCCGCGTCGCTGATCTGGCTCGACGAGGGCAAGGACCCGTCGGCGGACGACCTTCGGGACTGGCTGGTGGAGCAGTTCGTGGCGTGTCTCGTGGCCACCGCGGGACGCGATCCGCAGACGGCCGCCGTGGTGCGCGCCGCGCTCGCGACGGAGACCGCCGAGGGTGCCGTGGGCGGGCTCGCCCGGCGGGTGCTGCCCGTGGTGGGCGACGCCGGTCATCTGTGGTGACACGGGTGTGGTGACACTGGTGCCGTGAAGAGCGAAGACACTCCCTTCGTGGGCGGCCCGCTGGACGGGCGTGTCCTGCCGGTGCTGCTGGGGATCACCGGACATCCGCCCAAGACGTACCGGGTCCCGGTCCCGGACGCCGCAGGCGGCCCGCCGACCGTGCTGGTCTACCGGCGCGTGCCCAGGCCGCAGGCCGGGCGGTTCGCCCTGGGCCACAAGTGGCAGTACGAGTTCGACCCCGAAGGCCCCGACGGCCGCGAGGACCGGCCCCGGTGGCCGTGGTCCAGGCCGAAGCCCGACCGGAAGCCCGGCCAGAAGCCGGACGCCGTGCCGGACACCGCGCCAGACGCCACGCCGGGCGCGAAGGGCGAGGCCACGGACGAGTGACCTGGTTGGGCCGATGCGACCTCTCGGCATGCGGCCCCACCTCACGCGGCTCAACCTGCCGGTGCGCGGGTGGACCGTCCACCCCCGCTCCGGAGGTGATGACGTGTCAGGAAGGCTGCTACGTCTGGTCTGTACGGCGGCGGTCGCGACCGCCACGGCCCTCGGGCCCGCCCCGGCGGTCGCCGCACCCGAGCCGGCGGGATCGCTCGCCGCCGACCCCTCCTCCACCGGCCGCCCCGTCGCCGAGCTGCTCACGGACCTCCAGCGCCTCTACCGCGAGGCCGAGAAGGCAACCGAGGCCTACAACGCCACCGAGGAGAAGCTGAAGAACCAGCGGGCCGTGGTCGAGCGGATCGAGTGGCGGCTCGCCCGGGCCCGGCTCTCCCTGGACGACAGCCGGGGCAACGTAGGCCGGCTCGCGCGGCAGCAGTACCAGAGCCGTACCGACATCTCCCCGTACGTACGGCTGCTGCTGGCCCGCGATCCGCAGCGCGCCCTCGAACAGGGCCATGTGATCCGGCAGGTGGCGCTGGAGCGGGCGGAGACGGTGGAGCGGCTGGTGAGGAACGAGGAGAAGGCCGACCTCCTCGCCCGGAAGGCACGCAAGGCCCTCGACCTGCGGATCTCCCTCGCCGAGCGGCGGAAGAAGAAGCGGGACGACGTCCACGTGCGCCTCAGGGAGGTCGAGGAACTGCTCGCCTCCCTCACGAGCGAACAGATCGACCGGCTCACCGAGTTGGAGCGGAGGAAGGAGGCCGGGGCCCAGAAGGAGTTCGTGGCCTCGGGGGCGCTGAGCAGCGTACGACCGCCGACCGAGGAGGGGGCGCGGGCGCTGGAGTACGCCGTAGAGCAGATCGGCAAGCCGTACCAGTGGGGAGCCGAGGGGCCGAAGGCGTACGACTGCTCCGGGCTCACCTCGCAGGCCTGGGCGCACGCGGGGGTGCCGATTCCCCGGACCAGTCAGGAGCAGTGGGCCAAGCTGGAGCGGGTGCCCATGGAGCGGCTGCGGCCCGGGGATCTCGTCGTGTACTTCCCGGAGGCCACGCATGTCGCCCTCTACCTGGGCAACGGCCTGGTCGTGCAGGCACCGCGGCCCGGCACCCGGGTCAAGGTGTCGCCCATCGCCGCCAACCCGATCCTGGGAGCCGTACGACCCGACCCCCTCGGCGAGCCACTGGCGCGGTACACGCCGCCGAAGCTCCCCAAGGGGGCGCTGAACGGGACCGACACGGGCTACGCGTCGGCGGCGGCACCCGTGACCGAGGCGAGATAGGCCTCCGTCTTCGCGGGGTCGTAGAAGAAGTCCTCGAAGTCGGCCGGGTCGTTGAAGCCGTTGGCGAAACGGTTCGCCACCGGGGGCAGGGAGCCCGCGGCGCCGATCAGGTTGAGGACGTGCTCCGGAGGCGGGCCGAGCATGGCGTTGGTCCACTTGGTGACGTGCTGGGCGGTGGCCCAGTAGCGGTCGAAGGCCGACCGCATCCAGGTCTCGTCGAACTCCTTCTCGCCGTGCTCCAGGATCGCGGCCAGGTAGGAGGCGGCGCACTTGGACGCCGAGTTGGAGCCCTGGCCCGTGATCGGGTCGTTCGCGACGACCACGTCGGCGACGCCCAGGGCCAGGCCGCCGCCGGGGAGGTGGGCGACGGGGTTGCGGACGGTGGGTGCGTAACGGCCGCTCAGCACGCCGCCGGCGTCGGTCAGTTCGACGCCGGCGGTCCGCGCGTGCTCCCAGGGCACGAACCGCTCCATGAGTTCCAGGGTCAGGGAGAGGTGCTCGCCCGGGTCCCGGACGCCCTGGAAGACGTCGAGCGGGCCGCCGGGTATGCCTTCCCAGAACAGGATGTCGGCGCGGCCGGAGGTGGTGAGGGTCGGCATGACGAAGAGTTCACCGACACCGGGGACGAGGTTGCAGCGGACCGCGTCGTAGTCCGGGTGCTCCGGGCGCGGTCCCAGGCCGTGGACGTAGGCGACGGCGAGGGCGCGCTGCGGCTCGGTGAAGGGCGAGCGGGAGGCGTCGCGGCCGAACATCGACACCAGCTCGCCCTTGCCGGCCGAGACGAGGACGAGGTCGTAGACGCGGGAGAAGTAGTCGAGGTCGGACACGGCCGCGCCGTGGATGACCAGCTGGCCGCCGCGCTGCGCGAAGGTGTCCATCCAGCCGGCCATCTTCACCCGCTGGTCCACGGACTGGGCGTACCCGTCGAGCCTGCCCACCCAGTCGATCGCACGCTGTGTCGGGCCCGGGTCGTGCGAGCCGGGGGCCGCGACCGAGACGCCGAGCCCTTCGATCTTCGGGGCCTGGGACTCCCAGAAGTTCAGCTGGAGATCGCGCTCGTGCTGCAGCGCCGTGTGGAACATGCACTGCGTCGACATGACCCGGCCGGTGCGGATCTCGTCCGCCGTCCGGTTGGACATCAGGGTGACCTCGTAACCGTGTGACTGGAGTCCGAGGGCGAGCTGGAGTCCGGACTGGCCGGCTCCGACGACGAGTATCTTCCGCATGCGGGGGTGTCTCCTGGTCGTACTACTCGGGCAGGGAGGCTATCGCGTGGGCGCAGAGAGCCAGCAGGGTCTCGGTCACTGATCTCCGGCGCCGGGCGTCCATGATCATGACAGGTACGTGTGCGGGGACGGTGAGGGCCTCGCGCACGTCGTCGGGCTCGAACCGCTCGCTGCCCTCGAAGTGGTTGACCGCGACGACGTACGGCAGTCCGTAGCTCTCGAAGTAGTCGAGGGCCGGGAAGCAGTCGGACAGGCGGCGGGTGTCGGCGAGGACGACCGCGCCGATCGCGCCGCGCACCAGGTCGTCCCACATGAACCAGAACCGCTGCTGGCCCGGCGTGCCGAACAGGTAGAGCACCAGGTCGTCGTCGAGCGTGATGCGGCCGTAGTCCATGGCCACCGTGGTGGTGGTCTTGCCGGGGGTGGCCGTCAGGTCGTCGGTGCCCTCGCTGGCCTCGGTCATCAGCGCCTCCGTCTGGAGGGGCCTGATCTCCGAGACGGCCCCGACGAGCGTGGTCTTGCCGACACCGAAGCCGCCCGCCACCACGATCTTCGTCGCGATGGGGGCGCGGGTGACGTCCTTCTGCCAGGGTTTCAGCTCCTCCTCGGGCTCGGTGGGAGGAGCCGGTCTCCGGGAGGCGCGGGGGGAGACGGGATCTTGCGTGACACCCCGGGGCGCGGGGGGTCGGGAGACGCCGGCCAAGGCGTCGGAGCCGCCGGCGGGCGCGGCGGCGGGGGTGACGCCCGGGGAGGAGGCGTCAGAGGCGACGGAGTCCACTCAGCACCCTTTCCAGCAGAGCGCGGTCCGGCTGTGCCGGTGCGTGCTCTGTTCCGTACACACGGATCTTTCCCTGGTCCGCGAGATCGCTGAGGAGGACACGGACCACGCCGAGCGGCATTCTCAGCAGCGCGGCGATCTCCGCCACCGTCCGCATGCGGCGGCAGAGTTCGACGATGGCCCGCATCTCGGGCATCACCTTGGTGTTGAGTGAACCATTCGTCAGTTCCCGCCGCTCATCGGGGGCTTCGATGGCGGCGACGAACGTCTCGACGAGCAGGACGTGACCGAAGCGGGTGCGGCCACCGGTGAGGGAGTACGGGCGGACCCGGGCGGGTTTGCGGTCCCCGCCGCGGACCGGGAGCTTCGTCCGGGAGCTCTGCTCGACCACGCCCCGTTTCCCGGTGGTGTCGCGTTTGGGTGGTTTCCTGGACGCCTTCGAGCCGCTCATCGCGCGCTCCCGGCGGTCTCCGACTCCAGTGACTTCCGTAGCTCACCGCGCAGTTCGGGGGTCAGGACGTGTCCGGCGCGGCCGACGAAGAGCGCCATGTGGTACGCGACCACGCTCATGTCGCAGTCCGGGGAGCCGTGCACGCCGAGCAGTGAACCGTCGCTGATCGACATGACGAAGAGGCTGCCGTGGTCCATCGCGACCATCGTCTGCCTGACCCCGCCGAAGTCCATCAGTTTGGCGGCGCCGATGGTGAGGCTGCCGATGCCGGAGACGATGGTGGCCAGGTCGGCGGCGGAGCCCCGGGGGCCGGTGGGTTTACCGGTGTCCACCTGCCGTGCCTGGGCGTTCCTCCCGGGGTCGGAGGAGAGCAGGAGCAGGCCGTCGGAGGAGACCACCGCGACCGACAGCAGGCCCGGCACCTCCTCGACGAGGTTGGTGAGCAGCCAGTGAAGATTGCGGGCTTCGTTGCTCAGTCCGAAGGTACTGGGCGCGGTCAACTGCTTGCCTCCTCGGATGTGCCCCCCGATGTGTCCACTGCGTCGTGCTCGTCGTGCCGTCGCGCCGCGGGCAGCCTTGTTTGCCGCGTGTTCCCCGTATCCCCCGTATCCCCCG
>NZ_VJZC01000064.1 GCF_009377185.1 Streptomyces spongiae | reverse complement strand
GGCAACGGCCGTCCGCCAGGGGCCCGGCGAACGCCGGGCCTCAGCGGTGGCCGCTACGGGCACTGTGCTGGTCACTTGACCCACAACTGCCCGACGAGCATGTAGAACTGCTTGCTGAACTGGTAGTTGCCGACCCGCTTCGACGTGAAGTCGATGATCTTCGGGTTGATCAGCGGGACGACCGGGGACTGCTTCATGATGTCCTGGTCGATCGCGCCCCACTGCTGGTCGGCGGCCTTCTGGTCGGTCTGCGAGGTCTTCAGCGCGGTCTGCATCCGGGCGTCGACGCCCTTGTCGCAGAACCCGGAGATGTTGATGCTGGAGTCGCTGCCGGGGTGGAACGAGGCGCAGGACAGCAGCACGTTGAGGAAGTCCGAGGCCGCCGGATAGTCCTGGTACCAGGACGTGAGGGCGAGCTGCACCTTGTTCTTGGTGTTCTGGATGTACGTGAACTGGATGTTCCCGGACAGCGGCTTGAGCGTCGCCTTGTACCCGAGCTCGTTCAGCAGGCTCTGCAGGTACTGGCCGATCGACTTGTTCACGTCGTCGTCCTGCACGACGATGCCGACCTCCTGCCCCGCCGTGCCCGACTTCTTCACCAGCTCCTTGGCCTTGGCGAGGTCCTGCTTCGACCAGGTCTTGCCGCCGCCCTTGGTGTACTGGCAGGAGTCGACGTGCCCGGGGAAGCCCGGCGGCAGGATCGTGCACGCGGGCGAGGCCAGGTTCTTGCCGCCGTACAGCCGCACCACGGCGTCGCGGTCCACGGCCCAGTTGATGGCCTGGCGCGCCAGCTTGTTGTTGAACGGCGCCATGTTCACGTTCAGCGTCGCGTACCAGAACGCGGTCAGCGGGTTCACATGCGCCTGCGAGGCGTACTTGGTGCCGATCTCGTTCAGGCGGTCGGCGGGCGGCGGGTCGTACATCCAGTCCGCCGTGCCGTTCTGGACGGCGGTCACCTCGGACTCCACGGTCTGCCCGAAGGAGTACTGGATCACGTCCGGGTAGCCCTGCGGCTGTCCCTCCCGCGACCACTCCTTGAAGTGCGGGTTGCGGACCAGCTTCAGCTGCCGGTTCGGGTCGTAGGAGGCCGCCATGTACGGGCCGGTGGACGGCAGCGGCTTGGTGCCCGCGTCCTTGGCGGGTGAGTCCTTCGGCAGGATGCTGGCGTGCGGGACGGCCAGCTTGTACGGGAACTCCGGGTCCGGCGCGGTGAGCTTGATGGTGACCGTGTCGGTCTTCGCGTCCCCGACCACGCCCTTGTCGAGCGTGCAGCTCGCGGGCTTCTTGAGGCAGGTGTCCGCTCCGACGATGCCGTTGTAGAAGGTGCCCGCCGTGGGGCTGGAGACCTTGAAGATGCGCTGGAAGGACGCCACCACGTCGTCGGTGGTCAGGGCCTTCCCGTCGGAGAACTTGATGCCCTTGCGGAGCGTGAAGGTGTACGTCTTCCCGCCGTCCGTGACCTTGGGCATGGCCTCGGCGAGGTCCGGTACGACGGTGAACGACTCCTGGCCGCCGACCTTCTTGAACGAGAGCAGCCCGTCGTACATCGACTGGTACAGCTGCCAGTACTGGAGCGTGTAGTTGACCTGCGGGTCGAAGCTGCCCGCGGCCGCGTGGGCGACGAGCTTCAGGGTGCCGCCCTTGTGCTGCGGCTGGAAGGCGGAGGAGCCGGAGCCCGAGGAGGACGCGGTCGGGCCGGAGGAGGAGCCGTCGTCGGAGGACGAACAGGCGGCGGCGGTCAGGGCGAGGACGACGGTGGCGGCGGCGAGCGCCCCCCGTCTCGTGCTGCGGGACATTGCAACGAACTCCCGTCAGGGGATCAGTCGGTGGAGTCGAGGAACGCGCCCACGACCCGGAGGTAGAGCTCTTCCTCCTCGATGTGCGGCATGTGGCTGGAGTGCTCGAACAGGTGCCAGCGCACATCCGGGATGTGGTCGGCGAAGGGACGGACGGTCTCCGGAGTCGCCTCGTCGTACCGCCCGGACACCAGCAGGGTCGGTACGTCGATCAGGTGCAGCCGGTCGACGACCGACCAGTCCTTGAGCGTGCCGACGACGTGGAACTCGTTCGGCCCGTTCATCGTGTGGTAGACGGTCGGGTCGGCGGCGATGTTGTCCCAAGTGGCCTGTACCTCGGGCGGGTTGGGGACCACGCGGCAGACATGACGCTCGTTGAAGACCTCCTCCGCCGCCTTGTAGTCGGGGTGGTCGGTGGTGCCGGCCTCCTCGTGGGCGAGCAGGGTGCGCTGGACCTCACGCGGGAGCGCGCCCCGCAGCTCGTGCGCCGCCGCGAGCCACAGCTCCATGGACGCCGGGGAGTTGGCGATGACCAGGCCGCGCAGCCCGGGCGGGCGCCGGACCGCGTGCTCGGCGGCGAGCATGCCGCCCCAGGACTGGCCGAGGACGTGGTACGCGTCTGCGATGCCCAGCGTCTTCAGCAGGTTGTCGAGTTCGTCGAGAAAGAGCTGGACGGTCCAGAAGTCGGCGCCCTCGTCGGGCAGATGGCTGGAGCGTCCGGTGCCCAGTTGGTCGTAGTGCACCACCTGGCGGCCCTGCTGGGCGATACCGGCGATGCGCAGGGTGTAGTCGTGACCGGCGCCGGGGCCGCCGTGCAGGACCACCAGGGGTGTCCTGCCCGGTTCGCCCGTGATCCGGTACCAGGTGGACCAGCCGTTGAAGTCGACGGTTCCGGTGTGGTTCGGTTCGGGGATCGCCACGGGAGTTCCTCCCGGACCGGCTGGGGGAGTCGAAGATCAGCCGGTCCTTGTCCGAAAAGAGGTGGGTGTGACGGGATGGCTGACATAGTGATTGGGTAAATGCTCAGTCCACAAGACCTTTTAGTGGCGCCGGGGCAAGTCGTAACGGCCTGTTTACGTGTCCGGTGTGCGTTTACCTGAGCGGCATCCGCCGCCCATGACCGTGCGGCGCCCGCCGCCGACCCGAGGAGGACAGCTGACCGAGGACGAGTTCGCGCGGATGCTCGACCGCGCCCTGTCCGGTGGCGCTCCCTCGCCCGAGCTGCGGCCCGTCCGCGTGGCCTCGGCGGTCGACGAGGTCTGCGACCGGCTGCTGACCGCGATCGCCGTCGGGGACTTCCTGCCGGGCGAGCGGCTGCCGGTCGAGCGCGAGCTGACCGGACTGCTGGGGGTGAGCCGCCCCACCGTGCGCGAGGCTGTCGGCCGCCTCCAGGCCATGGGTGTCATCGAGATCCGCCGCGGCCGCAACGGCGGGGCCTTCGTCCGCGAGAGCTGGAGCGAGTCCACCGCGGACGCGGTGCGCCGTACGCTGCTGCCCCGCTGGGAGGAGTTCGAGCAGCTCTTCGACCTGCGCGGGCTGGTGGAGGGCATGGTGGCCGCGACTGCCGCCCGCCGCCGACGGCCCGAGGACCTCTCTCCGATGCGAGAGGCCCTCGACGCCTACCTCGCCGCGACCAGCCCGCGCGAGGAACAGTTCGCCGACAGCGCCTTCCACCGCAGCATCTGCCGGACCACCCACAACCCGCACATCACCATGCTCAGCCGGGACCTGCTCACCCGGACCAGCCTCGGCTTCCCCGCGGAACCCTGGGGCAAGGGCGAGCGATCCCACTTCCACCGCGCCAGCGAGGACCACAAAGCCCTGTACGAGGCCATCGTGGCGGGCGAGCCCGAGCGCGCGGAGCGGATCGCCCGGGACCACTTCACGATCAGCGCCGACATGTTCCGGGACGTACTGGCCCGCGTACGCGGTACGGAACCGTCGTCCTGACGGTTACCCGGTACGGAACCGTCAGGACGGGTCAGGCCGTACGGGAGCCGGGTGCCACCGCCGCCGAAACGCCGGACAGCAGCGTCTCGCCCTCCGCGCCCCACCGGGAGGCGACCACCAGGTCACGGGCCGGGTCCACCCACAGCAGATGGCCGCCGCCGTTGCCTCGTGCACAGCGTCCCGTGGCCGGGGCGGTGGGCCACACCGTGCGGTCGTCGTTCAGCCACCAGGACAGACCGTAGTTCGGCTTGACCCGGCAGGGCGTCCACATCTCCTCGATCCAACGGGCGGACACGACCCGCTCCCCGCCCCACCGGCCACCGCGCAGACACAGGTGGCCGATCCGGGCGAGATCGAGCGCGCTGATCCACAGCCCGCCTCCCCAGTGCGCGCCACCGGACACCACGGGCACACGGGAACCGCCGACATCGGCGTACGAGGTGGCGTAGCCGTGCCACGACCAGGACTTCGAGGCACCGATCCGGTCCATGACCCGCTCCCGCAGCACCTCGGGCAGGGACCGGCCGAACAGCACCGTCAGCGCCAGGGCGGTGAGGTTCACGCGGACGTCGTTGTAGGCCCAGCCCTCACCCGGAGGCCCGCCCGCCGACTCCGTCCCCTCCCTGCGGCTCTGCGCGTCGACCGACGTCGGCTTCCCCCACAACTCGCCCTCCCACTGGCTCGTCTGCTCCAGCAGATGGCGCCAGGTGATCGCCCGCCCGTGCTCGTCCGCGAACTGAGGCAGACCGACGGCCTTCGACACCGGCTCGTCCAGGCACAGCAGCCCGTCGTCGTACGCGATCCCGGCCGCCAGTGCCAGAACGCTCTTCGTCGCGCTGTACGCCATCTCCTCGCGGTCCGGCTCGCCCCACGAGGCGATCACCGCACCGCGCCGCACGACGACGCCGCTCGCGCCCCGCCCGTCCAACAGCGGTCCGACGACGTCCCGGTGGGACACGTCGGACACCTGGGCGGCGAGATAGGACGCCATGTCACCGATACCGGGCACCGGCCGGGCGTGCTGCTCCCGCGCGGCCCGCGCCAGCGCGACGGCGTCGACACCGTCCCAGGGATCGCTGGGAACGGCACCGCTTTCCAGCGGTTCCAGGGTTGCGTACGTGCTCATCAAATGCCTCCCGAGGCTCTGTTACGGTGATCAGCATGTCCAGCCCCGAGTCAGACAGGCGTTAGCCACCGGTCGTCCGGTGGCTTTTTCCCACGCGCGCTGAAGAGTTGTTCCTCCGCTGTCCGCGCGTCGCCACCGGGCTGCCGGTCTCCAGGCCCTCCTGTCCTTTCGACGCGGTGCGTGGAGTACTCATGCCCATCCCTCTCTACCTGCTCGGTCTGGCCGTCTTCGCCCAGGGGACGTCCGAGTTCATGCTCTCCGGCCTGGTGCCGGACATCGCCGGTGACCTGCACGTGTCCATCCCGGCAGCCGGCGCGCTGACGTCGGCGTTCGCCGTGGGAATGATCGTGGGGGCGCCCCTGATGGCGATCCTCAGTCTGCGGTGGCCCCGGCGGCGGGCGCTGCTGGTCTTCCTGACCGCCTTCATGCTGGTGCACGTCATCGGCGCGCTCACCAGCAGTTTCGCTGTTCTCCTGGCCACACGGGCCCTCGGCGCGCTGGCCAACGCCGGGTTCCTCGCGGTCGGCCTCACCACGGCGACCGGCATGGTCGCGCCCCACCTCAAGGGACGGGCCACGTCCGTGCTGCTCGGCGGGGTCACCATCGCCTGTGTCGCGGGTGTTCCGGCCGGTGCCCTCCTCGGCCAGCTCTGGGGCTGGCGCTCGGCGTTCTGGGCCGTGGCCCTCGTCTGCGTACCGGCCGTCCTCGCCATCATGTGGGCGGTGCCGGACGCCTCGCCCTCCGGCTCCGCTCCGGGGGACGCACCCGGTGCGCGCCGTGAACTGCGGGCGCTGCGCGGGCCACGGCTGCTGGTGACGCTGGGTCTGGGCGCGCTGGTGAACGCCGCGACCTTCTGCACGTTCACCTACCTCGCGCCGCTCGCCACCACCGTGGCCGGTGTGGGCGAGGCGTGGGTGCCGGCCGTGCTGGCGCTGTTCGGCATCGGGTCGTTCGCCGGGGTCACCGTCGCCGGGCGGCTGTCCGACGCCCGTCCCGGGCTGGTCCTCGTCCCCGGCGGACTCGCCCTGCTCGCCGGCTGGTTGCTGCTGGCGGCCACCGCGGGCGACCCGGCGGTGGCGGTCGTGCTCGTACTGGTCCAGGGGACGCTCTCGTTCGGGGTCGGCTCGACGCTGATCACGCGGGCGTTGTACGCGGCGACCGAGGCGCCCTCGCTGGGCGGCTCGTTCGCGACCGCCGCCCTCAACGTGGGTGCCGCCCTGGGCCCGGCCCTGGGCGGCCTCACCATCGGCGCGGGTCTCGGCCACCGCTCCCCGGTGTGGATGAGCGCCCTGCTCGTGGCACTCGCGTTCGCCCTGGCGGGCCTGGCGGCCCGCCCCGGGACCAGGGGGAAGGCGGAGGTCAGCTGACGTCGGAGGCGTCCAGGCGGTACAGGCCGCTGTAGTCGCTCACGGCCGTGCCGTTCTTCTTGACCCAGGTCGCGATCTCGGAGTTCGCGCTTCCCTGGCCGCTGTCGCTGATGACGATGTAGTGCAACTTGCCGGCCCTCACCAGGCTCTTGAGCTTGGTGAGGGTCATGGCGTCGTCGCTGCCGGACCAGCCGCCCATGGAGATCACCGGCTCGCCGGACTCCAGGATGATCGACGACGCGGTCTGGTCGGTGGCCACCGCGACCAGCCAGGTGGCGCCGTCCTGGTTCTTCTTCAGGTACGAGATCATCTCGGAGGACACCTGGGTGCCGCCGCCCATGCCGCCACCGCCGCCGGACGGGCGCCGGCCCATGGCTTGCCCGCTGGAACTGCTGGAGCTGGAACCGCTGGAGGCGGCGTTCCCCGTCCCGCTCGGCGCGCTGCCGCTCGGGCGCCGGTCGCCACTCGTGCCGCCGCCCATGCCGCCGCCACCGCCCATGCCGCCACCGGTGTTCGGCCCGGCCGTCGGATTGGTGCCGTTGGTGCTCGCGGTCGTCGCCGCCGAGAGCGAGTACGCGGCGGGACCGGCCAGCAGGGCCACGACCGCCGCCAGCGCCGCGACGCCGACGAGTCGCTGCCGCTTCATGAACCGCCCGGCCAGCAACCCGATCACCGACACCGCACCCGCGACACCCATCACGATCTCCGCGACCGTGTAGAGCGTCCCCGAGCCCGACACCCGCTGGAGCAGCACGACCGCCCAGACAGCGCTCACCGCGACGCCGGCCGGCAGCACCCAGCCCCACTTCGCTGCCCCGCCCTCACGAAAGGCCCGGTACAGCATGACGCCGCCCGCACCGGCCAGGGCCGCGATCCCCGGGGCCATGGCGGTGACGTAGTACGGGTGGAACGTGCCCTCCGCGAGGGCGAACGTCAGGTAGTGCAGGACGAACCAGCCGCCCCACAGCATCAGGGCCGCCCGCCGGGCATCCGTACGAGGCGCCCGTCCCCGCAGCACCAGCCCGCCGACGAGGGCGACGAGCGCGAACGGGATCAGCCAGGAGATCTGGCCGCCCATGATCTCGTTGAACATCCGGTAGAGGCTCGCCTCGCCGCCGAAGCTCGCCCCGTTGCCCTGCGAGCCCACCGACGAACTGGCGCCGAGGATACGGCCGAAGCCGTTGTAGCCGATGACCAGGTCCCAGACGGTGTTGTCGGTCGAACCGCCGATGTAGGGGCGGGAGGAGGCGGGGATCAGGTCGACGACCACCATCCACCAGGCGCTGGAGACCACGAGGGCCACCGTGCCGACGGCCAGGTTGCGGATCCGCCTGCCCAGGGAGACGTTCGCGGCCCAGAGGTAGACCAGGAAGAAGGCGGGCAGGACGACGTACGCCTGCATCATCTTCGTGTTGAACGCGAAGCCGATCGCGACCCCGGACCACACCAGCGGCATCAGCCGTCCGGTGCGCACGGCCTTCATCAGCGCGGCCGCGCCGAGCAGCATCAGGAACACCAGGACCGGGTCGGGGTTGGTGTCGCGGTTGATGGCGACGGTGATCGGGGTGAGCGTCAGCGCGAGCGCCGCGATCGTGCCCGCCACCGGGCCGAAGTCCCGCTTGACCATGCGGTACAGCAGGGCCACGGACCCCACGCCCACCGCGACCATCGGCAGCGTCAACTGCCAGGTGCCGTAGCCGAACACCCGGGCCGACAGGCCCATCACCCACAGGGCGAACGGCGGTTTGTCGACCGTGATGAAGCTGCCCGCGTCCAGGGCGCCGAAGAAGAACGCCTTCCAGCTCTTGGTGCCGCTGTAGACGGCCGCGTTGTAGAAGGTGTTGCCGGTGAGGGAGGACAGGTTCCAGGCGTACAGGGCCGTGGCCAGCAGCAGGATCGCCCACAGGGCGGGGCGGGCCCAGCGCGGGTCGTCGGGGGCGCCGGTGAGGAGCCTTCGGGTCCGGGCGGCGAGTCCGGCCGGGGCGGGCGGTGCGACCCGGTGCCTGTCCTCCTGGGCGGGTACGGGCGGCGGGGCGAGGGCGGTCATGACGTGGACTCCAGGGTGTGCGAGGAGGCGTTGGCAGCGACCATCCAGGCCGGATCTGGGGCAACCGTGAGGCCGTACTGAGGGGAGGATGAGAATCAGGGGACTCACAGGCCGCCCACAGCGACGGCCCCGCTCACGCACCCGGTCACCTGCTCACATGGCACCGCACGCCCGCCTGGGACGTGTCACACCGGCCGTTTAGACTCGTCCCCGCAAACGGCTGTTCGACCGAGGCCCACAGCAGTCGCCCCCCCCAATCCGAAGGGTGTCCGGCGTTTTGATACGGATGGATTCAGTCACCAAGCGGTATCCGGACGGCACGGTGGCGGTGGACAGACTGTCGTTGGAGATTCCGGACCGCTCGATCACCGTCCTCGTCGGGCCCTCGGGCTGCGGGAAGACGACGACCCTGCGGATGATCAACAGAATGGTCGAGCCGAGCGAGGGCACGATCCTCGTCGACGGTGTCGACATCCAGAAGCAGCCGGTCAACACCCTGCGCCGGTCCATGGGGTACGTCATCCAGAACGCCGGCCTCTTCCAGCACCGCACCATCGCCGACAACATCGCGACCGTGCCCCGCCTGCTGGGCTGGAGCAAGCAGAAGGCGAGGGCCCGCGCCGAGGAGCTGATGGAGCGGGTCGGCCTCGACGCCTCGCTCGCCAAGCGGTACCCGTACCAGCTGTCGGGCGGCCAGCAGCAGCGCGTCGGCGTGGCACGGGCGCTGGCCGCGGATCCGCCGGTCCTGCTGATGGACGAGCCGTTCTCGGCGGTCGACCCCGTGGTCAGGAAGGGCCTCCAGGAGGAACTCCTGCGGATCCAGGGCGAGTTGGGCAAGACCATCATCTTCGTCACCCATGACATCGACGAGGCGATCCGGCTGGGCACCAAGGTCGCCGTGATGCGCACCGGCGGCCATCTCGCGCAGTTCGCCGAGCCCGCCGAGCTGCTCAGCGACCCGGCCGACGCGTTCGTCGAGGACTTCCTCGGCGAGGGCCGCGGTATCCGGCGGCTGTCCTTCTTCCCCTCCGAGGGCCTGGACCTGCTCACCGACCCGGTCGTCGCCGTCGACGCCACCGCCGAGCAGATCGCCGCCCGCGGCGCCTCGGGAGCGCCGTACCTCCTCGTCACCGACGGCGACGGCAAGCCGCTCGGCTGGAGCGAGCCGGGCAGTCTGCCGGGCGCGGCACCGGAGGAACTCCTGGCGTACGGGCGGCCGTTCGTCGCCGGTCAGGACTCCCTGCGCGTGGCGCTGGACTGTGCCGTGCTGTCGCCCACCGGCTGGGCCGTCGCCGTGGACGGCACCGGGAAGGTCGTCGGCGTCGTCTCCCAGGAGACGATCGGCGAGGCCATCCGCGGCGCCCATGCCGCGGGCCGGACGGCGGAAGCCACGGGCCGGCAGGACGACAGCACGGGCAGGCCGGAGGACAGCACGGGCCGGAAGGCGGACGTCGCCGGATGAGCGGGTTCTTCGACATCCCCAGCGACCTCCAGGCCAGTTACGTCGAGCTGATCGGGCTGCACCTGCGGGAGGCCCTGCTGCCGGTGCTGGCCGGACTGCTCCTCGCCCTGCCGATCGCCCAGCTGTGCGTACGGCTGCGCTGGCTGTACCCGCCCGTGCTGTGGGTGACGACCGTGATCTACGCGATCCCGTCGCTGGCCTTCTTCGTCGTCCTCATCGACTACACCGGCCAGACCGAGCTCACCGTGATGATCCCGCTGACCCTCTACAGCCTCGTGGTGCTCGTCCCCGCGATCGTGGACGCGGTCCGCTCGGTGCCGCAGGAGACCCTCGCCGCGGCCACCGCCATGGGCTTCGGGCCCGTACGCCGGTACGTCCAGGTGCAGTTGCCGATCGCCGTGCCCGCCATCGTCGCCGGACTGCGCGTGGCGACCGTGTCCAGCATCTCCCTCGTCAGCGTCGGCACCCTCATCGGCAACCAGGGCGCCCTCGGCAATCTCCTCGCGGACGCCATGTTCTACCACCGGCCCGAGCTCGCGGTGACCTCGGTGGTCACCACCGCCGTCCTGGCCATCCTGGTGGACGCCCTGCTGGTGCTCGTACGCGTCCTGCTGACGCCGTGGATGCCGCGCCGCTCGCACACGAAACCGAAGGCCGGGCAGCCCGATCCGGCCGCCCTCGCCCTGGAGGACACGGCCCGGTGAACGTCCTGCACTTCATAGGCGCCTTCTTCAGCGACAGCGCCCACTGGCACGGCTACGACGGCATCCCCACCCGCGTGTGGGAGCACATCCAGTACTCGCTGCTCGCCCTGGCGATCGCCGCCGCGATCGGGCTCCCCGTCGGGCTGATCACCGGACACACCGGCCGCGGCGGCAACGCCCTCGCGTTCATCGCCACCGCCGCCCGCGCGCTGCCCAGCTTCGGTCTGCTGGTGCTGCTGTTCGTGATGATCGGGCTCGGCATGCTGCCCGTGATGATCCCGCTCGTCGTGCTCGCCGTGCCGCCCATCCTCGTGACCACGTACGAGGCCGTGCGCTCGGTCGACCCCTCACCGGTCGACGCGGCCCGGGGCATGGGCATGCCGGAGAGCAGGGTGCTGTTCCAGGTCGAGCTGCCCGAGGCGCTGCCGCTGATCCTGGGCGGACTGCGCTCGGCGGCCATCCAGATCGTCTCGACGGCCACCATCGCCGCGTACGTCAGCTTCGGCGGGCTCGGGCGGTACATCGTGGACGGGCTCTACCAGCGCAACTACGAGAAGGTGGTCGGCGGTGCCACGCTGACGGCCCTGATGGCGCTGGCGACGCTCGCGGTGTTCTGGGCGGTGTCGCGGGTCGCGGTGTCGCCGGGCGTGCGCAGGAGCGGCTGACGGCCGCGTCCGTCCGTCGGCGCACCCGCGCTGGGGCAGGGCCCGGCGTCACGCCTCCGTGCGGGCCAGCGCCAGTTCCATGACGACGAGCAGCGCGTCGCGCACCGAGCCGCGTTCCCGGGCGTCGAACACGGTGACCGGGACCTCGACGGAGACATCGAGCGCCCAGCGGACCTCGTCCAGGGTGTGCTCGACCTCGCCGTCGAAGGCGTTGACCGCCACCGCGAACGGGATCTCCTTGTCCTCGAAGTAGTCCACCGCCGCGTAGCAGTCGTCCAGGCGCCGGGTGTCGACGATGACGAGCGCGCCGATCGCGCCCTCGACGAGGTCGTCCCACATGAAGCCGAAGCGGTCCTGTCCCGGTGTACCGAACAGGTACAGCTTCAGCGTCGGGTCGATGGTGATGCAGCCGAAGTCCATGGCGACCGTGGTCGTGGTCTTGCGGGGGGTGTGGCTCAGGTCGTCCACGCCCGCCGCGACCTCGGTGATGGCCGCCTCGGTGGTCAGTGGCTCGATCTCCGAGATCGAGCCGACGGTGGTGGTCTTGCCCACGCCGAAGCCGCCCGCCACCACCAGTTTGACCGGCAGCGGTGGTCGTACGACGGCCGTCCGCACGGCGGTACCGCGGGCGGCCGGGTCAGTCGGAGTCACGGAGTACCCCCCGGGAGTCGGGGATGGCGCGGAGACCATCGATGATCTTTCGCAGAACGGATGCGTCCCGGGCGGCGCCGGGGTTGGGCACGTGCACCGACAACTGGCCCTCGGCACGCAGGTCCTGGGCCAGGACACGGACGACGTTGAGGTGCAGCCGCAGCCTGGCCGCGATCTCCGCGACCGACTGCGGCTCCCGGCAGGCGGCGACGATGGCGTGCCGCTCCAGGGTGAGCCGGTCGAGCGCCTCGATCCCCGCGGTGGTGGCGACTATCTGGGCCTCGACGGGGATCGCGGTACCGGAGGCGTGCCCCGCCACCCGGCCCTGGGTGAGCAGGAACGGCCGTACGGCGGAGGCCGCGCCGACGGGAACGCCGTCCGGGCCCGTGAAGCCGTCTGCCTCGGCTGGTGCTGGGCCGTCCGCCATGAGCGTTTCCCTCCTTCGACTCCGGCGAACGGTCAGCGCGTCGCCGCGCCCCCGACGTTGTTCTTCAGTTCGAGGACGAGCTGGGGGCTGAGCGCGGCGCCGGCGCGGTTGGCGAACAGCGTCATCTCGTAGGCGATGTTGCCCAGTTTGGCCTCCTTGCCGGTGACCACGCCGAGTACGGCACCGCTGCCGATCGAGGAGACCAGCACATGGCCGCCCTCCAGATCGATGATGACCTTGTTCAGGCCGCCCAGGCCGTAGTTGCCGGAGGCGCCCGCGGCCAGGCTGGTGATGCCGGACACGATCGCGGCCAGGCGTTCGGAGTCGGCGTGCTCGCGCATCTGCGACACGGCGATGAGCAGCCCGTCGGAGGACACGGCGATGGCGTCGACCACGCCGGCGGTCTCGGTGGCGAACCGGTTCAGGAGCCAGGTGAAGTCTGCCGCGGCGGCCTGGAGGTCGGCCGGCTCGGTCCCTCCCACCGGAGTGTCACCTGTCGACGTACTCACTGCTCGGCTCCTTCCGGGAGGTCGTTGTGCTGGTGCCGGTCGTCCCGGCGGGGCTGGTGGTGCGGGGTGGCTTCCGCAGGGGCCGTGTCCGTGCCGGTGGCTGCCGCGGAGTCGCGGTGGGCGCGCTCCACGGCGGCCTCGAACTCCTCGATCTCCGACCGAACGGCTTCGGCGTCCGCCGGACGGGCCGCCTGACGTGCCGTGGGCCCCGAGGCGTCACCCGTACGGAGTGTGGCACCCCGGACGCGCCGGCGCAGGGGCCGGGCGGAACCACCGGGAGCCTCCTCGGCTGTGCTGCCACCACTGCGGGGCGCCGGGACGAACGGAACGCCGACGGACGGCTCCTGCCCCTGCCGTGCCGGCTGCTCGGCGGGCTCGGTGTCACGTCGGGGAACCCGGTGGGGGAGCGGCGCGGGCCGACCGGTGTCGGAGGCGTCCGCCGGTACGACGCTGGAGGGCAGGGGCCCAGAGTGCGCGGGAGCCTCCGGCGAAGCAACGGGCCCCGGTCCGGGCCCGGTCCCCGAGCCCGGCTCTGCGTTGCCGTCGGCCTCCGAGCCCGGTCCCGCGTCGGGGGTGGCTCCCGAGCCCGGTCCCGCGTTGCCGCCGGTCCCCGAGCTTGGCTCTGCGTTGCCGCCGGTCCCCGAGCTTGGCTCTGCGTTGCCGTCGGCCGCCGATCCCCGCCCTGGATCGCCGTCGGTCCCCGAGCTCGGCCCTGTGTCGCGGGTGGCCTCCGAGCCCGGCCCTGCGACGCCGGCCCTCGAGCCCAGGCCCGCGTCGCCGGTGGCCCCCGAACTCGACGCCGCGTCGCGGGAAGTCCCCGCCCCTGTCCGCCCGGCAGCCGAGTCTCCGGAGCCCGTCGCTGCCCCGTCCGCGGCACCCGTACTGATCGTCGCCGCGTTGCCCGAGGCACGCGTACCGGCCGTTCGTGGCTCACCGGAGGCTTTGGTGGTACCGGCGGCACCGGAGGCACTCGCGGCGTCGGAGGCACTGGCCGCGCCGGAGGCGCTCGCCGCATCCACCCCCACCGGGCTCATCGTCAGCAGCAGGGACGACGGGACCGTCACCAGGGCGGTCAGGCCGCCGCCCACCGTGCGGGCCAGGGTGACCTCTACTCCCCAGCGGCGCGCCAGCGTGCCGACCACGAACAGGCCCAGGACCTTCGTCGGCACCAGGTCGAGGCGTTCGCGGCGGACCAGACGGGCGTTCTCCTCGGTGAGGCGCTCGGGGCTCATGCCGAGACCGTGGTCGGCGACCTCGATCAGCGCACCCTCGGCGGTGTTGCTGACGCCCACCTCGACCTGGCTGTCGGCGGGCGAGAAGGAGACGGCGTTCTCCAGGAGTTCGGCCACCATCAGGGTCAGGTCGCCGATGATGTCGGGCTCGACCATGACCTGGGTCCGGGCGGTGAGCCGTACACGCCGGAAACCCTCGATCTGGCCGAGCGCGGCGCGGACGACGTCGGTGAGGGGGGCGGGCCCGGAGTCCAGGACGGTCTCGCGGATGCCGGCGAGCAGCATCAGGCTGTCGGCGTTGCGGCGCAGCCGGACCGCGATGTGGTCGATGGAGTACAGGCGTTCGAGCAGGGCCGGGTCGGTCTCGCCGCGCTCGACCGCGTCGATGAGCGAGAGTTGGCGGGTGGTGAGGTTGCTGACGCGGCGGCCCACGTTGCCGAACATCTCGGCGACGTTGCGCCGGCTGAGCACCTGCCGCTCCAGCAGCGCGGTCGCCGTGGTCTGGACGCGGTTGAACGCCTCCGCGAGCTCGCCGATCTCGTCGCGCGCGGTGACCGGCACCTCGCGCAGCCGCGGCGGCCCCGTGTCCTCGGCGTCGTCGTCGGCCACGCGGGCCAGTTCGCGCCCGGCGGCGTCGGCCACCTCGCCGGCGGCCCCGGTCAGCGCCTGCACCGGCATGACCACCGAGCGCCGGACCGCCACCGAGAAGGCCAGCCAGCCGACGAAACCGAGCAGCGCGAGCGCCAGCAGCAGGGTGGCCCGCTGGTACGCGTCCTCGGAGACGCGGTCGGCGCGGTCGGCGATCTGGTCGATGAGCGAAGTGGTGATCTTCAGCCGGTTCTCGGCCTGTTCGCGGTAGACGGGGTACGAGTCCAGCGCCTCCGCGAACGCCTTGCGGATCTCGGCGGGGGACTCGGCCTGCAGCCCACTGGGGTCGATCTGCAGTTCCGCGTAGTGCTGCAGGATGGTGGCCTGCGAGGCGCTGTACTTGATCCCGCCCAGTTCGTCCGCCTGCGCCTCGTCGGCGAACCTCGCGAAACGGTCGGCCTGGAAGGTGTACAGCTCGTCGAAGCTGACCGCGTTGATGAACTCGATCAGCGCGTTGCTGTCGCCGGTCCGGGCGGAGAAGACGCTGGTCTCGAAGGAGCTGTGGGCGGCGTCGGCGCGCAGCAGCGAGTCGAGCAGGTTGCCGGTGAAGGTGGTCGCGAGGGCGGCGTTGCGTTCGAGACCGAGACCGTCGATCACGCTCTTGGCGGCGTTGGTGTACGCCGGGTCGATGTTGTCGGCCGGGGTGTAGCCCGACTCGATGGTGCGGCGCAGGTTGTCCAGCCCGTTGATCTCCTTGAGGGCCTGCGCCTCGGTGTCCGGGAGCCGGTCGCCGAAGGTGTCGCGCACCTTCTCCACCTGCTCGTCCAGGGACTTCTGGGCCTCACGGTAGGAGGCGAGCGAGGGCCCGGCCGCGCCCTGGTCGGCCTCGTGGCGCACGGAGAGCAGGATGGCCTGCTGGTGCTCGACCTCCACGCGGTCGACGAGTTCGGCGACCTGCACGCTGTCACGGACGAGTCGGGCCGCGGCGGCCGCGTCGCGGGCCTGCCCCACCTGGCCGGTGATGAGATACGCGAGCAGCACGGAGACCACCGCGAGCGGTACGCCCACGAGGATGGTGAGCTTGCGCCGGAACGGCCACCGGTCGGCGAAGCCGCGGACGCGGAGAGCACCGCGCGTGCGGTTCCCCGGTGTCGAGAGCTTGGACGACGAGGGCGTGCCCGCCTCGTTCGTGGACACCGGGCCTCCTTAGTGGGCGTCACACGGCGCGCGAAAGCCTTGTGTGGACCGCTTCTTGACGGGCTCTGGCCGCTCGTCGAAGCGGAACGGGAACATACAAGCAGAAAGGGAACAGGAGCACACAGAGGGGGTACGGTCTCAATAGGCTCGCTTACGATCATAGTTGGCTGAATTCCGAAGTGAAACGGTGATCGGGTTGCTCTTGACGCGGCCTGATCTGCCTGGATTGGATCAGGACAGACCTTCCTCAAGCGCCCACCCTCACAGTCCGGAACGGAATCGTGACTTCTACCGCCCCCAGCCGCAGGTCCATCCGGAGGCACCCCGCTGCCGCCGCCGTCGCGCTCGCCGCCACCACGGCCCTGCTGGCGGGATGCGGCTCCTCCGACGACAAGGCCGACAACCCGCTGGACGACAAGGCATCCGGCGGAACCGTCGTCGTCGGCTCCAACAACTTCGCCGAGAGCATCCTGCTCGCCGACCTCTACGGCGAGGCCCTGAAGGCCAAGGGCATCAAGGTCACGTACAAGCCCAACATCGGCAGCCGCGAGACCACGTACGGCCTGCTGAAGAACGGCTCCGTCACCGTCCTGCCCGAGTACAACGGCTCGCTGTTGGCGTACCTCGACCCGAAGGCGGAGCAGAAGTCGGCCGAGGCCGTGAACGCCGCCGTCCAGGGCAAGCTCGACAAGAAGCTGACGCTGCTGGAGTCGTCGCCCGCCGAGGACAAGGACTCCGTCACGGTCAACGCCGACACGGCGAAGAAGTACGACCTCACCTCCGAGTCGACCCTCGCCGACCTCAAGGACGCGGCCCCCGACCTGGTCATCGGCGGCTCGCCCGAGTTCCAGACCCGCCACCAGGGCCTGAAGGGGCTGGAGTCGGAGTACGGACTGAAGTTCAAGTCCTTCAAGGCGCTCGACGCGGGCGGTCCGCTGACCCAGGCGGCGCTGAAGAAGAACACCGTGCAGGCCGCGGACATCTTCACCACGGACCCGACCATCACCAAGGAGAAGTTCGTGGTCCTCCAGGACCCGAAGAACCTCTTCGGGTTCGCCAACGTGACCCCGCTGGTCCACAAGTCCGACCTCTCCAAGGAGGGCGTCGACGCGCTCAACGCCGTCTCGGCGAAGCTCGACACCAAGACGCTGCTCGACCTGGACTCCCAGGTACAGCTGGAGAACAAGGACCCGCTGGACGTCGCCAAGGCATGGCTGAAGACGGCCGGCCTGGACTGAGTCCGGCCTGCGGCACCCGTCGCCGCGCAAGGGCTTGTCGCAAGGGCTTGTCGCGAGGGAATTTCGCGACAAGCCCTACGCCCGTGTCACCGAGCCGAGTTCGGCCTGAGCGCGGGCCGCCGCGCCGATCGCCACCGCGTCGCCGCCCAGGCGGGCGGGCAGGATGCGCAGCGGGTGCCCGCTGACAGGGGGTTCGTCGGCCAGGGCGGTGCGGATCGGCCGCTCCAGCAGATCCCAGGAGAGGCTGACGCCCCCGCCGATCACACAGGTGGTGACGTCCAGCAGGCCCGCCGTGATCAGGAGCGCACGCGCCACGGCGGTGCCCGCCGCCCCGTACACGGCGAGCGCCTCCGGGGCGCCCCGGGTCGCCGCCTCGGCGACCACCCGGGCGGTGACGGTCCGTCCGGTCCGCTCGCCATAGCGGGCGGCGATCGCGCGGCCGGACGCGAGGGTCTCCAGATGGCCACGGCCACCGCAGGTGCACGGCAGATCGCCGAAGCCCGGCACGTGCCCGATCTCGCCCGCCCCGCCGTGCGGTCCCTCGTACAGCGCGCCGTCCAGCCACAGGGCCCCGCCGACCCCGGTGCCGAGGGTCATCCCGAGCACATGCGACTCGCCCGCGACGGCACCGGCCGCCGCCTCGCCGCGCAGGAACGCGTTGACGTCGTTGTCCAGGAAGGCGGGCACGCCCAGCGCCTCCTCGACCGCGTCCGTCACGGCGAACCCCGCCCAGTCACGGAAGGAGTCGGTCGCCGCCAGGATCCGTCCGGCCCGCGCGTCCACCAGGCCCGCCGCGCCCACCCCGACGCCCCGCAGCCGCGCGTCATTGCGGTCGAGGAGAAGCCGGAGGGCGTCGAGGGCGGCGCCGACCATCGCCTGCCCGCCCTCGGCCGCCGGGGTCGGCACCCCGGCGTGGTCGACGACGCGGAGGTCCTCCGTACAGAGCACCACCTGGGTGGACGTACCGCCGATGTCGACACCGGCGACCGCCTCGGCGACATGCGTCACGCGGTGGCCTCCGTTCCGCCGGCGGTGAGGGACGCCCTCCGTTCCCCGCGCCGACGGCGCTGCACCACCGGATCCGGCACGGGCACGGCCGCGACGAGCCGGCGCGTGTACTCGGTGCGCGGACGCAGGAGGGTCGTCATGGTCGGTCCATGCTCCTCGACGCGTCCGTCCCGCAGGACGACGACACGCTGTGCGAATTGCTGAACGACGGCGAGGTCGTGGGAGACGAACAGACAGGCGAACCCGAGGTCCCGCTGCAGCTCGGCGATCACGTCGAGGACCGTCCGCTGCACGCTCACGTCGAGCGCGCTCGTCGGTTCGTCGGCGACCAGCAGCCGGGGCCGCAGGACCAGCGCCCGGGCGAGACTCACGCGCTGCCGCTGGCCGCCGGACAGCTCGCGCGGCCCGCGCCCCGCCAGTTCCGCCGGCAGCCGGACGAGTTCGAGCACCTCCGCCACCCGGGCGCGCCGCTCGGCGGCCGACATGCCCCGGCGGTGCACGCGCAGCGGCTCGGCGACGCACTCCCCGACACTCATCCGCGCGTCCAGCGACGCCACCGGATCCTGGAGCACCACACCGACCCCGGACAGCAGGGCCCGGCGCCGGCGCCCCCTGACCCGGCCCAGGTCGGCGCCGAACAGCGAGACCGCCCCGGAGGCGGGCGCCACGAGCCCGAGCGCCACACGGGCCGCGGTCGACTTCCCTGACCCCGACTCGCCCACCAGCCCGACGGTCTCTCCGGGCGCGACGGTGAGGGAGACGTCCTGAAGGGCCCGTACGGTACGGCGAGCGCGACCGAAGCGCACGGACACGTCCCGGAGTTCGACCACGGGAGCGTCCTCGATATCCCGAGCCGAGCCGGACTGCGCAACGCCTGGCTCCACGCCGCCTGGCTTCGCAATGCCTGGCTCCGCGCCGGCTGGCTTCGCAACGCCGGGCTTCGCGAGGCCGGGTTTCGCAACACCGGGCCCCACAGCGCCGGGCCCCGCAACCCCGGGCCGTACAGCGCCGGGCTCCACGCCGCCTGGCTCTGCAACCCCGGGCCCCGCAGCGCCTGGCTTCGCAACCCCTGCTTCCGCGAGGCCGGTTTCCGCGACGCCAGGCTTCGAAAAGCCGGGCTTCGCGACGCCGTGGTCTGTGAGGCCGGGCTTCGCGAGGCCGGGTTTCGCAACACCGGGCCCCTCAGCGCCGGGCCCCGCAACCCCGGGCCCCGCAGCGCCTGGCTTCGCAACCCCTGCTTCCGCGAGGCCGGTCTCCGCGACGCCAGGCGTCGCAATGCCCGGCAGCTCCTCGACCGCCAGTCGCGGCACCGCACCCAGCAGCCGCCGGGTGTACTCGTGCGCAGGCCGCAGCAGCACCTCCTCCACCGGCCCGCTCTCCACGACCTTCCCGTCGAGCATCACGGCGACGCGGTCCGCGAAGTCCGCCACGACGCCCATGTTGTGCGTGACGAGCAGGACGCCCGTGCCCGAGTCGGCCGCGAGGCCCCGGAGCAGGTCGAGGATCTCCGCCTGCACGGTGACGTCCAGCGCGGTCGTCGGCTCGTCCGCGATCAGCAGGTCAGGGGAGTTGGCGATCGCCATCGCGATGACGACCCGCTGCCGCTGACCTCCCGAGAGCTGGAACGGGAACGCCGACGCCCGCTTCTCCGGCTCCGGGATGCCCACGCGCCGCAGGAGCCCGACGGCTTCCGCGGCGGCGTCCGCACGCGACACCGGCCGGTGGTTGCGTATGACCTCCGCGATCTGCGCGCCCACGCGGGACAGCGGATCCAGCGCGGTGGCGGGCTCCTGGAACACCATGGAGGCCGTGCGGCCGCGCAGCCGGGCGAGTACGTCCTCCGGGGCGCCGACGACCTCCGTACCGCCGAGCGAGACCCGCCCGGACACCCGCGCGCTGCCCGGCAGCAGTCCCATCGCGGCCAGCGCCACCGTCGACTTGCCGGACCCCGACTCGCCGACGAGGGCCAGCGTCTCCCCGGGCCGTACCCGCAGCGACACCCCACGGACGGCGGGCACGTCGCCCGTCTCCGTCGTGAAGCTCACCCCGAGGGACTCGATCTCCAGCACGCTCATCCGCGCCCCCTCACGTCGAAGGCGTCGCGCAGCCCGTCGCCGATCGCGTTGAACGCGCACACGACGAGGATGATCGCGAGCCCCGGCGGAACGATCAGCCACCAGCGCCCGGAGTACGCGGCCGTCAGCCCGGTGGACAGCATGCCGCCCCAGTCGGTCGACGGCGGGCGCACCCCGAGGCCCAGATACGACACGTACGCGATGAGCAGGATCGCGTCGGCGATCTGGAACGTGGCCGCGACGACGATCGTCGAGACCGAGTTCGGCAGGATGTGCCGGGTGACGGCCCGGCCGTGCGTACCGCCGGTCGCGCGCAGCGTCAGCACGTAGTCGCGGCCCTTCAGCGTGAGCGTCTCCGCCCGGACCAGCCGTGACGGCACCAGCCACGACACCAGGCCGAGGATGACGACCAGCCCGAGGGTGCCCGGGCTCGTGACGGCGGAGACGACCAGGAGGATGAAGAGCGCGGGGATGGCGATGCCCGCGTCGACGACCCGCATCATGACCGCGTCGACCCAGCCGCCCGCGTAACCCGCGACCGCGCCCCACAGCGTCCCGATGACGGTCGCGAGGAGCCCGGCCGCGAGCCCCACGAGCAGCGACACCTTCCCGCCGTACATCAGCCGCCCCAGTTCGTCGTGCCCCACGGCGTCCGTGCCCAGCAGGTGCGCCCCGCTGGGTGCGAGGTTCACCTGGGTGAGGTCCGTGTGGGTCTGGTCGGTCTCGTACAGCAGCGGGCCCACGAAGCAGAACAGCAGGAACAGCACGACGACCACGAGCCCGGCGACCGCCAGCCGGTTGCGCGCGAACCGGCGCAGGGACAGCCGGTAGCCCGCGACCACCGTCTCGGCCGCCGGTGAGGTGTTCAGTACGGCGCTCATGCCCGGCCCGCCTTCACTCGGGGATCGACGATCCGCTGGACGACGTCGGCGAGGAGCGTGCCGACGACCGTCGCGACGGAGATGACCAGGACGCAGCCGAGCAGCACCGGATAGTCGGAGGACTGGGCGGCGTTCCAGAACAGCAGCCCCATCCCCGGGTAGTTGAAGAGCTGCTCGACGACGAGGGCGCCGCCGAAGAGGACGGGCACGTAGTAGCCGAGCATGGCGACGACCGGGGTGAGCGAGTTGCGCAGCACGTGCCGCCACAGGATGGCGCGCTGCCTGGAGCCTCCGGCGCGTGCCGTGCGGACGTAGTCCTCGGAGAGGTTCTCCAGGGTCGAGGCCCGCATGTAGCGGCTGAACACGGCGACCATGGAGGCCGCCCCGGTCACCACCGGCAGGACCAGCGCGACCGGATCCGCGACGACCTGGCCGAGCGTCTCGCCCTGGGGCGCCTGCGAGGGGAACCAGCGCAGGGCCTGGGTGAAGACGAGCACCAGGACGAGTCCGAGGAAGTACACGGGCGTCGAGTACGCGACGAAGCTCAGCGTCGTGATGACGTAGTCGGCCGGCTTGTTGCGCCGCACCGCCTGCCACATGCCGAGCGGAATCGCCAGCAGCAGCCCGACGAACGCGGACAGCACGGTCAGCAGGAGTGTCTTCGGCAGGCGCTGCTCGATCAGCCGGGAGACGGCCTCGTTGAGCGTGTACGAGGTGCCGAGGTCGCCCTGGAGGAGGGTGCCCAGGTAGTGGACGTACTGCACGGGCAGCGGACGGTCCAGGCCCTGCTCGTGGTTGAACGCCGTGATCTGCTCGGCGGTCGCCTGCGGCCCGAGGATCCCGCGCGCGGGGCCCCCGGGCAGGGCGTGCAGCAGACAGAAGACGACCACCGTCACGATGAGGATCACCGCGAGGGCCTGGAGGAGCCGCCGGGTCAGATACAGAAGGGTGTCCATCCCCGGGGCCTCAGTTCGTCCACTTCCACTGCGCGGGGTGGAAGTTGGCGAGCGAGTCCTGGGTGAAGCCGCCGAGGCCGTTCTTCACGACGGAGACCTGGTAGACCGGCTCCGGCAGCCAGATGACCGGCAGGTCCTTGGCGAGGGCCGCGCTGTAGTCCTGGATCGCCTGCGTCGAGGTCGACGTCGTGGACGCGGTGATGAGCTTGTCCACGTCGGGGTTGGAGTAGTTGCCGAAGTTCGAGCCGCCCTTCGTCTGGAACAGCGAGTCTCCGGTCGGGAAGGCGGAGAAGTACCAGCTGCCCGCCGTACCGAAGAAGGACAGCTGCCACTTGCAGAGGGACTGGCTCGCGGTGCACTGCGGGGTCTGGGACAGGACCGAGTTGACGGGTGCCGTCTTGATGGAGAACTTGATGCCGGTCTTCGCGAGCGAGGACTGGATCGCGCTCATCATGTTGTCGGTGACGGTCGAGCCGGACTGCGACAACACCTCCATTTCGAACTTCGTTCCCTTGTCGACGCCTTCGCCGCACTGGGAGTCCCCGGTGCCGGGCTCCGCGCAGACCATGACGCCGCCCTGCTCGCTCCAGCCGTGAGCCGTGAGCAGCTCCCGGGCGGCCGACGTCGAGAACGGGTACGGGTTGTCCTTCTGCGCCGGAGAGAGGAAGTCGGACGCCTGGCCCTGCGGGATCGGGCCGTAGCCGGTCACGGCGGTGCCGTTGAAGATGACCTTCGCCAGGCTCGTCTGGTCGATCGAGCGCTGGACCGCCTGCCGGGCGTACAGCTGCTTGAAGACCGCGCCCATCGCCGGGTTGTTGAAGTTGTACGGCATGTACGTGATCGCCCAGCCCGACCACGGCTTCACCGCGTACCCCTGGGCGGTGAACTGCTCCTTCTGGTCGAGGTCGGTCGCCTCGATGTAGCCGTAGTCGACGCCGCCGGAGCGCAGCGCGTTCTTCTCGGCGTCCGTCGTGGTGAAGGGGAGCAGGTTCACGGTGGCGATGCCGGGCTTCTCACCGCCGTCGTACTTCTTGTTGGCGGTCAGGACGACCTTGCCGGAGGTCGAGAACGACTTCACGGCGTAGGGGCCGCTGATGGTCTTCCACAGGGCGTCCTTCTCGTACCCGGCGATGTTCTTCGCGGCCGTGTTCAGGTACGTCCACACCTTCTTGGCGCCCGCGGCCGTGCGGTCGGCGTCGGAGACCTCCGCGGAGGCGTCCGTCCGGTCCCACACGTGCTGGGGGAGCGGGGTGATCTCGCTGAACTCGTTGGCCAGCATCCACTGCGGGTTGTAGGCCTTGTCGAAGGTGATCGTGAAGTGGGTGTCGTCGACCGTCTTGAACGCGGTCCAGTTGTCGGGCGACTGGCCCGGGGTGTAGCCGGCCCACTGCTCCTTGTTCGCCTTGATGAGGTTGAACCAGAACTCGACGTCCCGGGAGGTGATCGGCTTGCCGTCACTCCATGTGCGGTTGCCGAGCGTGAAGGTGACGCTCTTTCCGTCGGCGGCGAAGTCGGCGGCGGTGGCGATCGATGCCTTCTTGTTCCAGGCGATCTTCCCGGTGGAGCCGTCGTACGCGACGAGCCGCTCCCACAGGCTGTCCGCGATGGACCTGTTGTTGGTGTTGAGGTGCGCCGCGGTGCCGATCGGCAGGATCCAGTTCGGCGTGAAGTTCGCGGGCAGCGCGTAGTTGATCGAGTCGCGGGACGTGGACGACGTGTCGCCGGAACCGGAGCAGCCCGCGAGCAGCAGCGTGCCCGCGGAGAGGACGGCACCGGCGACAAGCCCCGTGCGAGCGTGGTTCATGGCTCTCCTAGGCGTGAACAGCGGTCTGCCGTGGCCGAAATGGCGCGGCGGGGCCAGTCAACGACCGCAGTGGTCGAAGAAACAGGCGCGGTGCTGTAAAAAGCCTGTTTCTGCTGTTCTGAAAAAAGTGAGGAGGGGCGTTTCGGGTCGTACGCTCGACGCCCCGGACCCTCGTCGCGGAAGTAACCCAGCCGATGCCTGAAAAAAGCGTGCCGCACCGCAGGAAGATCACGGGCGGTGGCTCCTCGCTGGCCGAGCGCGTCCTCGAACTGCTCGCCTCCGGGCAGGCGTCCACCCGCACCGAACTCGCCGGTCTGCTCGGCGCGGCACCCTCGACGATCTCGCTGACGGTCGGTCAGCTGATGGACCACGGGCTGGTCGCCGAGCGGGGAACCCGGTCCTCGAAGGGCGGACGGCCGCGCAAGGTGCTGTCCCTCGGCAGCAACGAGGGGTTCGCCGTCGCGGCCGAACTCGGCGGACGGCACGCGCACGTCGGTGTCGTCCACCCCGGTGGCGGGCTCACCGACGTGTCGACGGTGGCGTTCGAGACGGCGGAGGGTCCCGAGGACGCCCTCCCCGGCCTCGCCGAGACACTGGAGGGCCTCGCCGAGCGGCACGGCCGGGACCTGCTGCGGGGTGTCGGCCTCTCCCTGCCCGGCCCCGTCGACCTGGCCTCGGGCGTCGTGACGCTCCCCTCCCGTATGCCCGGCTGGAACCGCTTCCCCGTACGGGCCTGGCTGGAGGACCGCTTCGGCGTCCCGGCGGCCATCGAGAACGACGCCAACTGCATGGCCGTGGGCGAGCTCACCGTCCAGCCCGCCGAGCGGCGCCAGTCGATCATGGTGAAGATGGGCTCGGCCATCGGCGCGGGCGTCATCGCCGACGGGCGCCTCTACCGGGGCGGGACCGGCTCCGCGGGCGAGATCACCCATGTCCGGGTGGAGGCCGCCCACGACATCCCCTGCTCCTGCGGCAACACCGGCTGCCTGGAGACCGTCGCCTCGGGCGCCGCGCTGGTCCGCATCCTGCGGGGGCGCGGCCTCGACGTCACGTCCACCGAGCACGTCGTCCGCCTCGCCTCCGACGCCCACCCGGAGGCGACCCGCGCGGTCCGCCAGGCCGGCCGCTACCTCGGCCAGGTGCTGGCCGCGAACGTCAACTTCTTCAACCCCGACGCCGTGTACCTCGGCGGCATCCTCTCCACCCTCGAACCCTTCGTGGCCGCCGTGCGCAGCCAGCTCTACGAGGGGTGCCATCCGCTGGTCACCGAGCACCTGGTGATCGAGCGGGCGAGCCTGGGCGCCGACGCCGGCCTGGCCGGAGCGGGCCAGTTCGCCCTGCAACGGGCCCTGGCACACGCTCTGCACACGGTCACCGGCAACCACCCCTGACCCCTCGTGACCCCTTGTGACTCCTCGGAGGAGCCATGTCAGAACGCCGTCCCGTCATCGCCGTCGCCGGTCTCGGCATCGAGTCGTCGACGTTCTCCCCGGCCCGTACCGAGGCCCCCGCCTTCCACGCGCGGCGCGGCGCCGACGTCCTCACCCGCTACCCGTTCCTCACCCCCGGCTCCCCGCTGCGGGCCGCCGCCGACTGGCACGGCGCACTCGTCGGCAAGGCGCTGCCCGGCGGCACGGTGACGGCGTCCGCGTACGCGGAACTGTCCGGCGAACTCATCGACCGGCTACGGGACCTACGGGACCGGGGGCCGCTCGACGGGCTCTGGTACGACATCCACGGCGCCATGACGGTGGAGGGCCTGGACGACGTGGAGGCGCGGCTGCTGGCCCGCATCCGTGAGGTGGTCGGCCCGGAGGTCATCGTGTCCACCTCCATGGACCTGCACGGCAACGTCTCCCGCGACCTGGTCCACAGGAGCGACCTGATCACGTGTTACCGCATGGCCCCGCACGAGGACGCCATGGAGACGAAGGAGCGCGCGGCCCGCAACCTCGTCGACCTCCTGGCCAGTGGCGCACCCCGCCCCGTCAAGGCGTGGATCCCGGTGCCGGTCCTCCTCGCGGGCGAGCAGACCTCCACACGCATCGAACCCGCGAAGAGCGTGTACGCCGCTGTCGACGAGGTGGAGGCGGCCGAGGGCGTGACGGACGCCGCGATCTGGGTCGGGTACGCGTGGGCGGACGAGCCGCGCAACCGGGCGGCCGTGGTGGTCACGGGACAGTCGGAGGCCGCGGTGACGACGGGCGCGGAGCGCCTGGCACGGGGCTTCTGGGAGGCACGCCACGACTTCGCGTTCGTCGCCCCGACGGGCACGCTGGACGAGTGCCTCGACGAGGCGCTGGGGGCCGTCGCCCGCCCGTACTTCATCAGCGACACGGGCGACAACCCGACGGCGGGCGGCGCGGGCGACGTCACCTGGGGTCTCGAACGGGTCCTGTCCCGCCCGGAGTTCAAGGACCCCTCCGGCCCGACGGTCCTCTACGCCTCACTTCCCGGCCCGGCCGCGGTGGACACGGCGGTGAAGGCGGGCGTGGGCGCGACCGTCACGGTCACGGCGGGCGCGGAGGTGGACGACCGTCACGCGGGTCCGCTCACCATGACCGGCGAGGTCCACGCGATCCGGCACGGCGACGAGGACGCGGAGACGGAGGTCGTGCTGCGGGTGGGCGGCGTCTACGTGATCCTCACGCGGCTGCGCAAGCCGTACCACCACGAACACGACTTCACCGACCTGTCGCTCGACCCCCGCTCGGCCGACCTCGTGATCGTCAAGATCGGCTACCTCGAACCCGAACTCTTCGCCATGGCGGCCGACTGGAAGATGGCCCTCACCCCGGGCGGAGTCGACCAGAACCTCCACCGCCTCGGCCACCACCGGGTCAGCCGCCCGCTGTTCCCCTTCGACCCGGAGATGTCCGGCCCGGATCTGACGGCGCGGCTCGTCCCAGCCTCGAACGAGCCGCTCCGGTAGGAAGTACGGGGGCTCAGCGACTGCTGAGCTCTAGGCGGAGTGGTTCGTCATCGCACCCGCCACGCTGGGGATGCAGATGGCTGCCCCGAGGGCGATGGCGAACAGGTTGAAGAAGAGCTTCTTTGCTTTGCGGTTGCGCATATTGCTTTGTTCTTCTTTCCAATGCTCGTCGTTACGGGAGACCAGCGCGCTGTAGCCGCATCCTATGGTCAGGATCTGCGCTGC
Source organism: Streptomyces spongiae (assembly GCF_009377185.1). GTDB lineage: Bacteria > Actinomycetota > Actinomycetes > Streptomycetales > Streptomycetaceae > Streptomyces > Streptomyces spongiae. Next base: position 3,647 of record NZ_VJZC01000064.1, on the reverse strand, counting down.
CGTCAAACCGCAAGAATTTCATCGCGCAGAGGTATTCAGGGAGCCTGCGGTTCTGATAGAAAAGCCGCCTGGCTCTCCCGCGCCTGTGCGGCCTCCCGTGCCGCGCCGATGCGGTCGGCGAGCTCGATGGCCTCGCTGATGTGCGCGGCGGCCGGTCCGGAGCGGCCCAGCTGGTGCTCGGCGAGCCCGAGTGAGTGCAGTGCCCGGCACACCTCGTGGGCTGCGCCCACGCTTCTGGCCAGCTCCAGGGCCTGCTGGTGTCGGGCCGCCGCCTCGCGGAACCGTCCGGCGGCGTGGAGGGCAACCCCCATCGCGTGCATCGTTTCGGAGGCGTTGCGGCGGTCGCCGAGCCGTCGGAACGTGGCGAGGGAGTCCTGGTAAAGGTCCAGCATCGCCGCGAGATCCTCGGGGGATTTCATGGTGTTGGCCAGGTTGACCTGGGTGATGGCGCTCTCCGAAGGGCTTCCTGTTTCCTTGAGGATATCGACTGCCTCTTGCAGGAAACGCTGTGCGGATTTTGCGCTGCCCTTACGGAAATGGAGATCAGAGATGTTGTTGAGGACATGTCCGTATTCGCGCATGTCCTGTGAGCGCCGGAAATCCTTGAGTGCCGCGTCGAAATGCTCCTGGGCGGCCTCGAAATTTCCCAGGTAGAGGTAGGTGATTCCGAGGTTGTTCCGCGCGCGCCCGATATGCCAGGTGTCCCCTGATCCTCTCCGTAGTCCGAGTGTTTTCACCTGGAAATCGAGGGCCTCGGTGAGCTGGCCGAGGTTCCAGTGCAGGACGCCGAGTTGGTGCAGGGCCTCCGCCCTGGCCTCGGTGTCGCCGATGCCCTCGGCGCCCCCGAGCGCCCGTCGCAGGGCCGTGCGGGCTTCCTCGTAACGGCCGCAGCGGGACAGCGCGTTGCCCAGATCGATCAGCGCGTGCACCTCCGACTGCCGCTCGGCGGCCGTGTGCCAGTGGCGCGCGGCGGCCGCGTGCATGCGCCGGGCGTCGGCCGAGTAGCCCTCGTCGTTCAGGAAGCCGGCGAGCGCGCTCGCGAGCAGGGCCGCCTCGCGCGGTCGTCCCGTGGACCGGCAGTGGCACTCGGCGGCCATGAGTCCCACGCGTTCCGCCCGCAGCCAGCGCCGGGCCGACATGGGGTCGTCCCAGGGTGGGAGCGAGTGCCGTGGTGGGTGAGGCGGGCGGTCCGGGCGCAGGCCGCGCGGATGGATCATTCGGTCCGCGGCCTCGGATGCCTGTAGGTAGAAATCGATCATCCGGCGGACGGCCTGGTCGCGTGCGGATTCCGTTTCGTCGGACAGGACGAGCGCGCGCGAATATTCGCCGAGAAGATCGTGAAGTGTGTAGCGCTCGGGGGCGGGCTCCTGGATCAGATGTGCGTCGAGCAACGCCTCGACGACGTCTTCCACGGTGTCGTACGGGAGACCGGAGAGAGCGGCGATCCCGTGGGCGTCCGCGTCAGGCCCGAAACGGAGGCCGAGAAATCGGAAGACTGTTTGCTCTTCGCTTGTAAGTGTCCGATACGAGATGTCGAACGCCCGGCTTATTTCGCCGCGATCGCCGTCGCGTATTTCCCTGAGCCTGCCCTGCCCGTGGGTGAGCCGGTGCAGGAGGTGAGAGGTGGTCCACGCGGGGCGGGAGGCCAGTCGGCCGGCGACCAGCTCCACGGCGAGCGGCAGGTGGCCCGCGAGCCGGACGATGTCCGCGACCTCGTTCGTCCGGTGCGTTCGCTCCTCGCCGGCCACGGCCCGGAACAGCGCGATGGCGTCCTGCGTGGGCAGCACGCCGAGCTGGATCGACCGGATGCCGGGGAGGCCCGTGAGCCGCCGGCGACTGGTGACGATGATCAGGGACGGCGAGGCGCCCGGCAACAGGGGGCGCAACTGGTCCGGGCCGGCCGCATCGTCGAGGATGACGACGGCCCGGCGGTTGCTGATCAGACCGCGCCACAGGCCGACCAGCCCGTCCAGGTCGGAGGGCAGGTCGGTGGCCGGGACCCTGAAAGTGCGGCACAGCGCGGTGAGGGCGGTCTCGGGGCTCAGCGGCTCCCGGCCGGGTGCGTGCGCCTGCAGATCCAGGTGGACGGCCCCGTCCGGGTAGAGCGGTGCCAGGCGTCTGGCGGCGTGCAGAGCGAGCAGCGACTTGCCGACGCCGGCCATGCCCGAGAGGGTCTGCAGGGCGATGACCGTACCGGAGGCTCCCGAAGGCGACGGCAGGGGAGAGGCGTTACGCACGATCGTCGCCAGCTCCTCCTCGCGGCCCACCAGTTCGGCGTGGACCGGCAGCGTCTGCGGAGCCGCCACCACGGACGGAGGGTGGGGCAGGAGGGAGTGGACCGGTGCGCCGTTCAGGATCTGCCCGTGCAGACGGATGAGGCCTTCGCCCGGGTCCGCGCCCAGTTCCTCCCGCAGGCGTCGCCGTACGCAGTCGTAGACACGCAGGGCGTCGGCCTGCCGACCGCAGCCGTAGGCGGCCGTCATCAGGTGGCCGGCGAGCAACTCGTCCGTGGGGTGCTCCTCCCGCAGCGCGGTGAGGTCGGGGACGAGCTCGGCGAAGCGGCCCCTGCGCAGCTCGATGCCGATGCGGATCAGCTGGGCCGAGAGGTGCCGCTGCCGCAGGACACCGCGGGTGTGCTCGGCCCACAGCCCGGGCAGCCCGGCGAGCGGTTCGCCGCGCCAGAGCTCAGCCGCCTCCCGCAGCAGACGTCCGGCCTGCTCGTCGTCGCCGCTGTCACTCAGTGAACGGGCCTGCGCGGACAGGAACTGGTAGCGATGGTGGTCGACCTGGTCGTGGCGGAGATCCAGGGAGTAGGTGTGCGCCTGCTGGATCAGACGTCCCTCACCGCCCACGGCACGCAGCCTGCGGCGGATCCGGGCGACGTACGCGTGCAGGCTGGTGCGTGGCTGGGCGGGCGGGCTGTCGTCCCACAGCCGGTGGATCAGCGTGTCGACGGAGACCGGCCGTCCCGCGTCGAGCGCCAGTGCCGCCAGGAGGATCCTCTCCTTGGCCGATCCGAGCTTGTCGACGTGCCGGGTTCCGTGCAGTTCGACCGGCCCCAGTACGCGAATCCCGAAGTCCACCAGTGCCCCCGTCCGACCGTCGGCGTGGCCTGTGCTCTGGCACGGGTAAGAATCGCATGCGGTCAATAACTGTCAAATAGAGAAACTACTTGAGTTTAATATTGTCTCATTTATGGCTGATCCCTTCTGAATGAAGATGGGTTCGGTCTGGTGCGGGCGCCGGCCGGGTAAGAGGCGAGACGGCGGCGACCGGGACCGAGGGGGGAATGCGGCGCATGGATCAGGTGACGGCCGGGGAATTGAGAGCCGCCCTGACACGGGCCGCACACCGCCCGGCGGCACGACAGGAACTCGTGCGCCTGCTGCGCGCCCTGCCCTCGACGTCCGCGCTCGCCGAGGCGGTACGGGCCTGGGTGGCGGACGGCGCGGACTCCTCGGACGCGGACGGCACCGTGCACACGCTCGCGGAACTCCTCGTGCGGGAGGCGGCGAGCCTGCCGTCATTGACCGGGGAGTTACGGCGATGGCTCCGCGACACGGCCACAACCGACACAGAGAGAGCTACGGCTACAGCCGAGACCGGCACCGCTGACCGCGACCGTGACTCCAAGCCCGACCCCGGCC
>NZ_VJZC01000640.1 GCF_009377185.1 Streptomyces spongiae | reverse complement strand
TGGTCGGGCCGGGCGCCGAGCGGAGGGTCGGTGGCCTGGTCGAGGAAGACCACGGTGCCGTCGGGGCGGAGCAGGGCGGGCGGAGGGTGACCGGCGCAGCTGTAGGTGATCGACCGGTCGCCCCAGTCGACGAACGTCGTCGCCGCGGTGGTCGACTCGGCGCCCTCGACGGAGCGGGCGTACAGACCGAGGGCGTCCAGTGCCTGGGCCGGGCCGTCGGCGACGCGGCAGGCCGCGCTCAGGGCGCTGCGCAGCTGTCCCATCGCGCCGGCGGCCGCCAGCCCGTGGCCGACCACGTCACCGACGGCGACCGCGAGGCTCTCGCCGGGCAGGTCGACCAGGTCGTACCAGTCGCCACACACGTTCAGGGAGCCGACGGCGGGCCGGTAGCGCACGGCCGCCCCGTGCCGCCCGGTCGGGCCCGGCGGGGGCAGCATCGCCGCCTGCAGGGCCAGGGCGACCTCGCGTTCGTGGGCGTGCGCCCTGCGGAGCCGTTCGTTGACCTCCTGCAGTTCGCGGGCCCGCGTGTACAGCTCGGCCTCCAGCACACGGGCCTCCCGGTCGTTGTCCCGCCGGCCGAAGGCGCGGATGAGTTCGGTGACCTCCTCCACCCGGTGCACGATCAGCACGACCCGCCCCTCGGGGTCGCGTACGGGTGCGTTGACCGGGCTCCAGAAGTGCTCCTGCCAGTGGCCGGGCCGCGCGGGGTCCTCGATGTCGTAGCGGAGCAGCGCCATCGTGTCGCGCTCGCCGGTGGTCGCCACGCGGAGCATCGACGCCCGGGTCTCACGCATGCCGGCCGCGGCCGGTTCGTTGGGGTTCTCGGGGAAGACGTCGAAGATGTAGCGGCCCAGCAGCTGCTCACGGGTGCGCCCGGCCAGCCGCAGGAAGTCGTCGTTGGCGTCGGCGTACACCAGGTCGGGGGTGAGCAGCGCCACCATGCCGGGCAGGGCCCGGAAGACCGCCGCATAGTCGATCTGCGGTTGGCTCATGACCTGTCCGCCTCCGCGCCGAGCAACACCGTGCTGTTCCACGATAGGAGCGAACACGCCACGGGGCCCGCGCACCGCGGTGAGACGGTCACTCCGCAACCACGACGACCCCACGGCTTCGGAGGAACCCCCGATGTCCCCGGCGTGGCCTGAAGCGGCCCTTGCAGGCATCTTGCAGGTCTCGGTGACCGCAGGTACAGGTTCGCCTTCAGGGCGGAACATCATGGTGGCGGAGGTGACGGACACGCACCGGAGCGATCCGGCGGCGCACCCGGGAAACGAGCCTGCCGCCGACCCTGGACCCTGCCGTCTCAGGGACAGGCGGCAAGCTCGTACGGCCAGGACATGGCCAGGACGGGGCCAGGACGGAGCTGGGACACGGCTAGGACGAGGCCGAGGACTCCACCCGCTTCTTCAGGGCGTCGGTCATCAGCCCGAACCCCACCTCGCTCTGCCGGATGATCGAGCCGGTGACGGGAACGAGCACGCCGGTGAACACCTCGGTCTGCAGAACGTGCGTCCCGCCCTCGCGCGGTGTCAGCTCGAAGGCGTGCAGTCCGTCGAAGACACCCCTCACGCCGAGGCGCCCGCGCCAACGCAACAGCCGGGCCGGCTCGCTGACGAGCACGGTCGGCTTGAACACCATCTCGCGACCATTGCCGGGCAGCCGTAACCGCAGGCTGAGACGCTGCCCCGGCTCCACTCTGCCGGCCGCCTCCACCAGGAAGGGGTTCCACTCGTGGAACCGCTCGAAGCCGGTGAGGACGGACCACACCTCCTCGGGCCGGGCACTGATCTGGACTTCGGACGCGATGCGGCGCACGCTGCTGCGCTCCTTCCGCGGCCCCGCGGGGAGCCACTCACAGGCGGGTCGACGAGCCACGCTATAGGTTCAACAGGCCCCGCCACAGGTGACTTTGGCGCCACACAAGCGGCCCCTCAGCGACCCGTACGGGCTTCGGCCACCTGTGGCCGAATGCCATGACGGAGCTGGTGCTGGCCATCCGCGTGGGCCTGGCCCAGGGCGTCAGTCCCATGGACGGCTCCCGGGGTCCGTCCAAGCCGAGCTGGTACGCCTTTGCTGCGAGTACGCGCGGGCACACTGGCCCGGCCGCGCGGCGAAGACCCGGGACGAGGTCAGCGACGTGCTGACAACGATCACCCTGGCGATGTGCTGGGACATGCCGGGCCGGCCGAAGGGTCAGTTGCTACGCCGTGCCCTGCGGCCCTGGGCGTTTGTCGTGCCCGGGCCGGAGCAACGGGAGATCCCGGCGGAGGACCGGCTGGTGCTGCAATGGGTGGCGAAAGCGTCCCGGCCGCTGGTCGACCTGCATGATCCGGTCCTCGCGCGGGATGTGCTGGAGTCGCTGCGGCGCAAGCTGGATGGCGGTGAGGCGGCGGTGGAGACGATGCGCCGCAAGCGCAAGGTGCTGGTGCACGCGCTCCACTACGCCGTGGAGCGCGGCGAGTTGGGCAGTCACCCGCTGAACAGGGTTCGCTGGCGGGTGCCCAAGCCGGCGATCTCGGTGGACCCACGGGTGGTGGCCAACCCGCACCAGGCGCGGGATCTGCTGGACGCCGTCTCCTACGTGGCCGGCTACCGTCGTGCCCGCGGTCGTCGGCTGGTCGGGTTCTTCGCCGGCATGTACTACGCGGGTCTGCGTCCGGAGGAGGCGGTCGCGGTGGCGCTGCCGGACTGTCGCCTGCCTCGCACCGGTTGGGGTCGGTTGATCCCGCACCGCACGCTGCCGCAGGCCGGCAAACGGTGGACCGACACCGGCAGGTTCCACGACGAGCGGGTCTGAAGAACCGTCTACCGGGAGAGACACGGGTGGTGCCGTTGCCGCCGCATCTGGTGGCCATGTGGAGGAATCACGTCGCCACCTTCGGCACGGCCGACGACGGGCGGCTGTTCTTTACCGAACAGGGCCGGATCATCACCTACACCACCTACAACCGGGTCTGGCACGAGACCCGCGACCTCTCCCTGCCGCCCGCGCTCACTCGCACCCCGCTCGCCAAACGGCCGTACGACCCGCGGCACTCGGCCCTGTCCACCTGGTTGTGCGCGGGCGCCGACCCGGCCGAAGTCGCTCAGCGGGCCGGCAACAGCGTCGAGGTCCTCCTGTCCCGGTATGCGAAGTGTCTGTACGACCGGCAGTCCATCAACAACCAGCGCATCGAAGGGGTGCTGAGCGCCTATGACCGGCCCCCCGAGCCTGATGGGCAGTTTGAGGCGCAGCGCGCCCGAGCTGAAAGGCAAACCGTCAGGCGGCTGCGGATGCGAGCGGATGCTCCGGCCGGAAGCGGCATCCGGCGGCGGACACATCAGATCTTGATGACGGTGGCGCGCCCGCCGCACAGCACGGTGAGGTCCTCGGGGTCGGAGGACAGGATCGTGGCCGGGCCGGGGGCGGCGAGGGCGGTGGCGCTGAGCAGGGCGTCGATGGCGTACTTGTGGCCGTGCAGACCGGCGTCCGCGAGGAGGGCGGCGGCATGGCGGGCGGTCGGCTCGGTGACCGGTTCGACGACGAGGCGGGACAGCGTCCACTCCAGGGCCGGCCGGTTGATCCGGGGGTGGACCACCTCCACCAGGGTGGCCGCGGATGTGATGACCCGCAGGTCGTCGGCGCGGGCCAGGGCGAGCCAGCCGGTGACCGTGCGGTCGCGCAGCACGGCCTTGGCCAGCCCCTCACTGTCCAGAACCAGCGTGCCGCCGGGGACGGCGGGGGAGCGGGTCACGCGGCGGTCGCCCCGCCCTGCGTCTGCTGCTGCCGGGCTTGGTGGAGCTGGTCGCGCAGAGCCTGGATCTCCTCGTCGGTGACGGGCCCGTGCTCGGCCTCGCCGACCTGGATGAGCTCGTTGAGGTTGTCGCGCTCGATCTGCCGGGCCACGGCGGCGGCCACGTAGGCGGACAGCCCGGAAGGTCCACTGCGGGCCTTGGCGGCCTCGGCGATGTCGCGCGGCATGGTGATCGAATACTTGCCGGTAGGCTCGCTCATGCGACCTATCCTACCTCGTATCCTCCGGGGGCCTGGCTGGGCTGTGCTGATGAAAGGGCGCGGGTCCGGCCCGCCTGTCAGGGGCGGCGTCTTGATCGGTGGCGGTCATGCTCCCCTGCGTCTCGGCTCGCCCGCCAGACGACCAGCGGCACTCGACCCTGTCCCGTGCCAGGCTGTGCGCGGGTGCGGATCCCGTCCAGGTTGCCCAGCGCGTCGGCAACTGCGCCATGTGTCGTGATCCTCCTGGCCGGCCGTCTCGAGTGTCCGCATTGGCCGACGGTCCATCAATGATCAGCGCATTGCGGACGGAGCGGGCAGCGGTGGGCCGTGCATCTCTGCGCCGATTCCCCGGTCAGGGCCGTGGGGTGCTGCCCATCTCCGCGGTGAAGACCACGGGGTCGCTGTCGAACCCTCGGATCATCCTGTGGAACTCCCACGCGCCGGAGGTGTGCCGGGTGAACTCGGCGATCGTCGCCGCGGTGGATGCGGAGACCTGCGCGAAGTCGTCCTTCAGCAGCTCCTTGTATCCCTCGAGAACCAGTACCCCGGCGTTCGATATGTCGCCGAAGGTCTTGGGGCCGCTGTTCTGGTGGATCGCCACGCCCACGACCACCCGTGCGAAGGACGAAGCGAGGCGGTCGAGCTCCAGGGTCATCTCCTCGACGTAGCCGAAGCCCTGGCCGGTCTGGCTGTGCCGGCTCATGTTGATGGTGCCGTCCGGTGAGCGGCTGTCGAAGTGCACGACGTACACCGGCCGCCCGTAGGGGGCATCCGCCGAGTAGGTCGTGGCGATGATGTCGAGGTGGTGAGGGGGCTGATCCCAGGGACTCGGGTCCCACTTGAGCCGCACCTCGGCCTTCCCCACTCCCTGGCTGTCGCTGTTCACCGGGTTACTGCCTCTCGCCTGTCAAGCCACCACGGGATGGTCCCCCGCAACATCAAGTATGGTGCTCGGCCGACCTGTTGAAGCCTTTTGCGTGGCAGGCTGCTTCGACAGGCCGCCGCAGTAGTGGTGCGCGGGGCCGGGCAGCCTGTCGATCACGCGGTCGAGCGGTGCTGTCTGCCCGGGGGTGCAGGTACCCGGTTCGGAGGATCCTCCGCGCATGTCCACACGCTGTGGACAGCGGAAGCTCCGACTCGCCCGTCGGCTGCGAGGACACGCATCCTCCACCCATCGGCCGCTCTCACCGGCGGCGCGCACCGCCTGCGCGCCTGGGCGGAGTACCGCTGCGAAGCGGCATCAAAGAAGCGTAAAGATTGCCGGAATGCGGCAATGAAATGGATGGCCCTCGCGTGTGAGGATCCTGTCACGCGGAGGTCGGCGACGGGTGAGAGGGGGACGGCACGCATGGCCTGGTTTCTCGGAATCGGCATCACGGGGGTCGTGCTGCTCGCTCTGTCGCTGGTCTTCGACGGGATGCTGGACACCGCGCTCGACGGAGCGCTGGGCGGCGTCCTGGACGGGTGGCTGTCGCTGCCGGTCGT
>NZ_VJZC01000639.1 GCF_009377185.1 Streptomyces spongiae | reverse complement strand
CCGGTCGGTGCCGTGCAGCCCGCCCCACCCACGACGTCCGATACGGGCCCGGGGACGGGGGCGGAGGCGCCTGCCGCGGCATCGGCGCCCGCGCCGGCCGCCGAGCAACCGTCCGCTCCTGCAGCACCATCCGCTCCTCCAGCATCGACCGCACCTGCCGCTCCCGCTGCTCCCGGCTCCTGGCCCACCGCGGCCCCCGCAGGCAGTGGCCGACGACCCGGCGGCTGGCCGACAGCGGCTCCTGCGGGTGGGGGGCCCGGCGGGGCACAAGGAGGAAACGGCGGTCAGGGTGGCCAGGGAGGTCGGCCGGTAGCGGCTTCCGGGCCAGGCCCAGGGCCCGGTCCTGCGGCCGCGCCCGCACCTTCCCCCGGCTCCGCTCCCGTCGGCGGAGGGATCGACCCCCGCACGCTCTGGCCGAACATCCTGGAGGCGGTGAAGAACCGCCGCCGGTTCACCTGGATCCTGCTCAGCCAGAACGCCCAGGTGGCCGGCTTCGACGGCACCACCCTTCAGATCGGATTCGTCAACGTCGGGGCCCGGGACAACTTCGCGAGCAGCGGCAGCGAGGACGTACTGCGGCAGGCGCTGTCCGAGCAGTTCAACGTGCACTGGAAGATCGAGGCGGTCATCGATCCGTCGGGCGGTTCGGCGCCCTCGCCGGGGGCCGGGGGTGGTTCGGCCGGTCCGGGTGGTTACGGCGCCGGCGGATACGGTGGCGGTGGCGGATACGGCGGTGCCCCCGCCTCGTCGCCGCGTCCCTCCGCGCCCCAGTCCTCCGGGCCGGCACAGGCGCAGGCATCGCGTCCGTCGTCCCAGGCGGGACCGGCGTCAGGCGGAGGACAGGGCAGACCGGCTACGGCCGGCGCGTCGGCGCCCACGCCATCACGCCCCGCTCCGGAGCCCTCGCCCATCTCGCCCGAGGACGACATGCCCGAGGACGACGATCCCGACCTCGACGAGTCCGCCCTCTCCGGGCACGAGCTGATCGTGCGGGAGCTGGGCGCGACGGTGGTGGAGGAGTTCACCAACGAATAGAAGCGAATAGAAACGAATGGGAGCGAACAGGAACGAATAGCGGGGGATCGAGGTAGAGGGGCCATCGGGGTCATCGGCGGCGCGGATTCCAGGCCCCTTAGGACGAACCCACAAGCCCTCCACCCCGCCCCCTTGGGCATCCCCTACAAGGGCAGGCCCCCGCTCCGGTTAGGCTGACCCCCGTGAAGGTCCTCGTCATCGGTAGCGGCGCCCGCGAACACGCCCTGTGCCGTTCCCTGTCCCTCGACCCCGATGTCACCGCCCTGCACTGCGCCCCCGGCAACGCGGGAATCGCGGAGGTGGCAGAGCTGCACCAGGTCGACGCCCTCGACGGCAAGGCCGTGGCCGCGCTGGCCACGGAGCTCGGCGCCGAACTGGTCGTCGTGGGGCCGGAGGCTCCGCTCGTCGCCGGTGTCGCCGACGCCGTGCGCGAGGTCGGCATCCCCTGCTTCGGCCCCTCCAAGGAGGCCGCTCAGCTGGAGGGTTCCAAGGCCTTCGCCAAGGAGGTGATGGCGGGAGCAGGCGTGCCCACGGCCCGTTCGTACGTGTGCACGACGCCCGCCGAGGTCGACGAAGCCCTCGACGCGTTCGGGGCGCCGTACGTCGTGAAGGACGACGGTCTCGCGGCCGGCAAGGGCGTCGTCGTTACCAGCGACATCGAGCAGGCCACGGCGCACGCGAACGCCTGCGAGCGCGTCGTCATCGAGGAGTACCTCGACGGCCCCGAGGTCTCGCTGTTCGCGATCACCGACGGCGAGACCGTCGTCCCGCTCCGGCCCGCCCAGGACTTCAAGCGTGCCCTGGACGGCGACGAAGGGCCGAACACCGGCGGCATGGGCGCGTACTCCCCGCTCCCCTGGGCCGACCCGACGCTGGTCGACGAGGTACTGCAGACCGTGCTGCAGCCGACGGTCGACGAGATGCGGCGCCGCGGCACACCGTTCTCCGGTCTGCTGTACGCGGGTCTGGCGATCACCAGCCGTGGCGTACGGGTCATCGAGTTCAACGCCCGCTTCGGCGACCCCGAGACCCAGGTGGTCCTGGCCCGGCTGAAGACCCCGCTGGCCGGCGTCCTGCTCGCCGCCGCGAAGGGCACTCTTGTCCACCTCGAACCCCTCCGCTGGAGCGACGACGCGGCCGTCACCGTGGTCGTGGCCTCGCACAACTACCCCGGCACCCCGCGTACCGGCGACCCGATCACCGGGCTCGACGAGGTGGCGGCCCAGGACGCCCCGCAGGCGTACGTCCTGCACGCCGGCACCAAGCGCGACGGTGACACCGTGGTGAGCGCGGGCGGCCGCGTGCTGTCCGTCACGGCGGTCGGCGCGGACCTGGCCGAGGCCCGCGAGCGGGCGTACGCGGCGGTCGGGCGCATCGGGCTCGACGGTTCGCAACACCGGAGTGACATCGCGGCGAAGGCGGCGGCCGGAGCGCACGGGGCCGAGTGACCCCGGGCGTTCTCTCCCTGCTCATGGGCCCCGGTTTCCCCTGGGAATCCGGGGCCCCATGCTTGCCCAGCGTCATCCACCTCTCCCCAGAGCCATTCCATCGAGTGACCGATGGCCCATCCGGCTGACGGGGCCCAAAAGCCCCAACTAGGGTGCGGCGCAAGCGGTCCGGCACATGGCCCACCCGGCATTGCGGTGTCAGTGGTGGGTGCCACAGTGGGGGAGTGAGCAACGCCAGGCCATCCGGAGGCGAGCGCGGTGACGGACACCGTCACGGCGGGCGCCGCACGGTGTACGGGACAGTCGGGACTGTCGGCACTTCTGGGGCAGTCGGGGCAGTCGGGACAGTCGGGACGGTAGGGGGTGACGGCCGGTCGTGACCGGTATGGGTGTGGAGGTGGGCGCGCAGGCCGCGCGTTCCCGGGCCCTCGCCGTGCTGCGCATCCGCAGCCGGGCGGTGGCCGTCGCCCTGTTGCCCGCGGCTGCCGCCGTCGTGCTGTTCGTCGGCGGGAGCACCGGCCACATCACCGGCGGCGGCTGGCCGGTGACGCGCTGGATCATGGCGGTGCTGGCGGCCGTCGTGCTCCTCTGCGCCACGGGCATCGCGCTCGTCGTCGCCCGTGCCAGGCCCGCCACGACCCCCACGGTCCCGATCGCCGAGAAGTCGGCCCCCGACCTGTACCGCCTGGTGCGGGACCTGGCCGACCGGCTCGACGTTCCGGCGCCCTCCGCGATAGCCCTCACCCCGGACTGCGACAGCTGGCTGGAGGACCGCACCCATCGCTCGCACGGCCCGCAGCCGTCGCCGGAGCGTGACCGGCCTGACAGAAGCGGTGACCCGACCGACAGAACGGCCGGCGCGGGAGGCGTGACGGGAGGCGTGCCGGACGGCGTGTCGGCCATCAGCGGCGGAGGTGGCGGAGGCGGCGGAGGTGGCGGAAGCGGCGGCATAGGCAGAGGTACGGCGACTCCCGGCCGACGCGGCGAGCCCACCGCACCCGTGCTCGTGATCGGCTCCCCCTTCCTGTGGTGGATGCGGGTCGGGGAACTGCGCGCGGTCCTCGCTCCCGTCGTCGCGGGGACGGGGCCGTCGGCCCACCCGGACATAGCCGCCGCCCGCCGTTTCGTACGGGGGCTGGACGCGGCCGTCGCCGTGACGACGGCACCCGCACGTGGGCCCCTGGTCCGGACAGTGCTGACCGGTGTGGGCTGGGTGGCCCGACTGCTGCTGCGCAGTTGCCGCGGCCACGCGACCGAGATGGAGCGAGGTGTGGCGGCCGCGGCGGCCGAGCGTGCACAGACTGTGGACTACGGTCTGCGGATCGTCGCCCAGGAGCAGGTCGGCCTCGCGTACGCGGGCTGGGACCGGTTGCTCACCCGGGTCGCGCTGCCGGCGTGGCGGATGGGCCGCTGGCCCTCGCGCCTCGACGCGGGCGTCGTCGCGGCCCTCACGGAACTGTCCCGTCGGGACCGCCTGGCCGAGGGCTTCGCCTCCCGGCTGGGCGAGCGGCCGGCCTGCGATCTCCTGGAGGAGCCCGGTGTGGTCGACGAGGCCGCGTCCCTCCTCGCCGCCCGCCTCTTCCACGGCGGCCCCGCCGAGACCGGGCCGGACTGGGCTCCGGTGGACTGGCGTGAGTACCCCGACGAGGTCGTCGACCGGAAGTGGCGGACGGACGCGGCCCGGCTCCACCGGGTCCTGGACGCCCTCGGAGTCCGGCAGGCGGTGGAATCGGGGGCGCGCAGCCCCGGTGGGCCGACCCTGGCCCGGGTGCTGGACCACCTGACGGTCCGGGGAGTTGAGCCGGGGGCGCTGCTCGGGGGTGCAGAGGGAGGCGAGGGCCGGGGCGGTCACGAGGGGGAACGGCCGCACGGCGACGCCGAGGGGGACGAGTCTGCCAAGCGCACCAGGGGCGCGGTCGGGCGCGGTGAGGCCCAGCCCCCGGACCCAGCCGACGCACTCGCGAGCCTCGGCGACGACCTCGCCCTGGGCAGTGAGCAGGCGGCCGCGGTGGCGGCCGGGCTGAGCGCCGAGGTGGCCCGGGAAGAGGCGTTGGCGGGCACGACGACCGGGCCCGGCGGCGCGGCGGCGGAACCGCAGGGCCCGGACCGAGCCCTGTGGGACGACATGCTGCCGCTCTTCCCCCTGCAACCCCCGCGCACGGGCCGCGAGCTCCTCACCGACCACGTCACGGCGATGGTGTGCTGCGCCGCGATGGACACGGCCGGCGCGGTACCGGGGCTGGACTGGCTGGACGGCCCGTCCCTGCTGATCAACGGCGAGCGAGCCGTCGACCTCGCCCCGCGGGTCCTGACCCTCGTCGAGGACGGCGACCCGGACCCCCTCCGGGACTGGCTCCGGCACTTGGGCGTCCGCCCGGAGAAGCCGGTCCGCCTCGTCTGAACGCGAGAGCACGGCCCGAGAGCACAGCGCGAGAACCACATGCCCCACCGCCCCCACGCGGCAAGCGGAACCCCACCTTTGGGCGGAGCCCCACGTTCCGTTCACGTCAATTCACGACGAACGGTGACGGAGCGCGTGCGTAATGTGATGTGCTGGGATCGTTCGCGCACATGGCACGGGCATAGACGGATCGGTGTACGCCGAACCGCCACCCGAGCCGCCCCCGAGCCGCAAGCCGCCCGGGAGCCGCCCGTACGGGCTCGGAGCACGCGGGCTGTACCACCGGCCGTCACAAGCACCAGAGGCACCGCCGCCACAAGCACCGCCGCCACAAGCACCAGAGCCACCACGAACGGCCAACGCGGAACGAACGGCCAACGCAGAAAAAACGGCCAGCGCAGAACAAACGGCCAACGCAGAACAACGGGGGCACGAGGGAGGGGAGCACGTATGGGGTCTGAGAGGATCCGCCGCTGGGAGTCCGGCGCACTCGCACATGCCGTGACGGACCCCTTCGGCCAGGGCCCGGTCCCCTGGCTCCGGGGTGCCGAGACGTACTTCGACGACAGCGGCCAGATCGTCCCCTGGTACGTCGACCAGAACGACACCGCAT
>NZ_VJZC01000638.1 GCF_009377185.1 Streptomyces spongiae | reverse complement strand
CCCAGGGACAGGATGGGACGGGTAGGGGCGGCGGGGGCGAGGAAAAGACGCTCGCTCGGGTGCCGCGAGAAAGTTCCGCCGACCCGCGTAATGCTTGCCCGTCCGCCCCCTCTCCCTTCGTACGGGCCGACCTCAGGCCCGTACGAGACCCAGGGAGAGGAACCCACACCATGCTTCCCACCGTGGTGGAACGCGAGCTGGAGTTGCAGCTCGTGCTGTCGCCGGAGCGCAGCGTCCCCGTGCAGGCCAGACTCGGTTACCGCAGTGACGACCCGTACGCCGTCCACGTCGCCTTCCACATCAACTCCGACCACCCCGTCCACTGGACGTTCGCCCGTGAACTGCTGATCGAGGGCGTGTTCCGCCCGTCCGGACACGGAGACGTGCGGGTGTGGCCGACAAAGGCGCAGGGACGGAGCGTCGTCCTGATCGCGCTGAGTTCACCCGGCGGAGACGCCCTCCTCGAAGCACCGGCCGCACAGGTGTCGGCCTGGCTGGAGCGCACCCTGCGCGCGGTGCCCCCGGGCGACGAGAACGAGCAGCTCCACATCGACGACGGGCTGGACGAGCTGCTCGCTCCGGCACCCGCCGACGACCTGTGGCTATTGGAACCGTGGCCGTGGGACGAGTCGCTGGACGGTGAGTGAGCGAGCGAGTGAGTGAGCGGAAGGACGCGGGTCAGAAGAGTTTGCCCGGGTTCAGGATGCCCAGGGGGTCGAAGACCGCCTTCACCGCCCGCTGCATCTCCAGCCCGACCGGGCCGATCTCCCGGGCCAGCCACTCCTTCTTCAGGATGCCCACGCCGTGCTCACCGGTGATGGTCCCGCCGAGTTCCAGACCGAGAGCCATGATCTCGTCGAAGGACTCCCGGGCCCGCCGCGACTCGTCGGGGTCGGCCGCGTCGAAGCAGACGGTGGGGTGCGTGTTGCCGTCACCGGCGTGGGCGCAGACGCCGATGGTGAGGTCGTACTTCTCGGCTATGCGGTCCACCCCTTCGAGCAGTTCAGCGAGCTTCGAACGGGGCACGCACACATCGTCGATCATCGTCGTGCCCTTGACCGCTTCGAGCGCGGTGAGTGACAACCGCCGCGCCTGGAGCAGGAGTTCCGACTCGGCCGCGTCGTCCGCCGGAACGACCTGGGAGGCGCCCGCGGCCTCGCACAGCGCACCCACCGCGGCGAGGTCGGCGGCGGGGTCGGGAGTGTCGAAGGCGGCGAGGAGGAGAGACTCGGTGGTCTCCGGAAGGCCCATGTGCGCCAGGTCGTTGACGGCCTTCACCGTCGTACGGTCCATCAGTTCGAGGAGGGACGGCACGTGCCCGCCCTCCATGATCCGGCACACGGCGTCGCAGGCGGCGGAGGCGGAGGGGAACTCCGCCGCCAGCACCAGCTGCTGAGGCGGCTGCGGCCTGAGGCCCAGGACCGCGCGGACGACGATGCCGAGTGAGCCCTCCGAGCCGACGAAGAGGCGAGTGAGGTCGTAGCCCGCGACGCCCTTCGCCGTACGCCGGCCGGTGGACATCAGCCGGCCGTCGGCCAGGACCACGTCCAGGCCGAGGACGTACTCGGCCGTCACCCCGTACTTCACACAGCACAGGCCGCCGGAGGCCGTGCCGATGTTGCCGCCGATGGTGCACATCTCCCAGCTGGAGGGGTCCGGCGGGTAGTAGAGGCCGTGCTCGTTCACCGCGCGGGAGAGCGTGGCGTTGACGACCCCCGGTTCGACGACGGCGATCCGGTCGACGGGGTTGATCTCCAGGATCCGGTCCATCTTCGTCAGGGACAGCACGACGCAGCCCTCGGAGGCGTTGGCCCCGCCCGACAGGCCGGTGCGGGCGCCCTGCGGGACGACCGGGACACGCAGCTCGGTGGCGGTTCGCATGACGTGCTGGACCTGCTCGACGGTCCGTGGCAGCACGACGACGGCCGGGACGCCCGCCTCGCAGAAGCTCGCCATGTCGTTCGCGTACGAGGCCGTGACGTCCGGGTCGGTCAGCACCGCCTCGGACGGGAGCCCGGCGCGCAGCCGGTCGAGGAGGTTGCCGGTCTTCTCGTCGCTTGGCGCTTCGATACGGCTCATGATCACAGCGTCGCACCGGACCGCCATCGGTGTGAACCCGTCGGCGAGGGCCTTTCGGGTGCCGCGTTGTGGTCTTCGTATGGACGCACAGTAAGCGGCATGGAGAGCGAAGAGCGGCGGTTCGGGGTGACCGGACGGACGATGCGGCGTGCACTGGGCTGGACGATGGCCGCGAGTGCCGTACTCGGCGGTGTGCTGATGGTGTTGCCGGACGACGAACAGAAGCACCCGGTGGCGCCCGCGCCGGGATCCAAGGCACGGGCCCGGACGGCCGTGGCGGCGGGGCCGCCCGCCACCCTGCCCGATCTGACCCGGCTGATCAGTGACCGTGAGGCCCGGCTGCGCAAGCGCCCGGAGGACGGACGGATGTGGGCGGCGCTCGGCACGGCGTACGTGGAGCGGGGGCGCCGTACCGGGGTGCCCGCGGACTTCCCGCGGGCCGAGCGGGCGCTGCGCACCTCGCTGAAGGTCCGCCCGAGCCTGAACGTGGAGGCGTACGACGGGCTGGCCGCGCTGGCGACCGCGCGGAACGACTTCCGGGCGGCCGAACGGTGGGGCGAGGAGTCCGTACGGGTCGCGCCCGAGCGCTGGGCGGCGTACCCGCTGCTGATCGACGCCTACGACGGTGTCGGCGACTACAAGTCGGCCCGCTTCACCCTGGACCGGCTGCTCGCCCTGCGGTCCCGGCTCGAGGTGACGCCGCCCGCGGTGACGGCGCGGGCGGCCCAGGTGTACTGGGACCAGGGCCGGCCCGAGGACGCGGCCGCGGGACTCTCGGAGGCGGTCGCCCGCGCCGAGGAGCCCGCCGAGCGGGCCACGTACCTCGTGCGCGCGGGCGAGCTGGCGTGGCAGCGCGGCGACCTGGAGGAGTCCCTGGACTACGCGACGGCCGCCCTGCACGCCGACCCCGCCGAGCACGCCGCCGTCGCGGGGCGGGCCCGCGCGCTGGCCGCGGTGGGCCGCGTGAAGGAGGCGGAACGTGGGTACCGGTCGGCGCTGACGATGACGAGGTCACCCCAGTACGCCCTGGAGCTGGGCGAGCTGTACGAGTCCCAAGGGCGTCAGGCCGAGGCCCGCGCCCAGTACCGCGCGCTGCGCGAGACGGTGCGCGCGGGCACGAAGGCGGGAGTGAACCACGCCCTGTTCCTCGGCCTGTTCGAGGCGGACCACGGCTCGCCGGAGAAGGCGGTCCGTCTGCTGCGGGCCGAGTGGAAGCGGCAGCCCGGTCTGCGGACGGCCGACGCACTGGGCTGGGCCCTGCACCGGGCGGGCAAGGACGAGGAGGCACTCCGGTTCGCGACGCGGGCCACCGACCGGGCCCACGGGGGTGAGGTCCGCAGCGCGCTGTACGCCTTCCATCGGGGCGTGATCGAGTACGCCCTGGAGCGGCACGGTCCGGCCCGCCGCCATCTGGCCGAGGCCCTGCGCCTCAACCCGTACTTCTCGCCGCTGCACGCGCCCGTGGCCAAGGAGGCGCTGGGAGAGCTGGGCGAGCCGTCGGACAAGGCGCCGGCGGAGCTGGAGAAGCGGCGGGGCGGGGCTTCGCGGGGGGCGCGCGCGTAGGACGACGACGTGGTGAGACCGGGTTGTGCCTGGTTGCGCGGCCCCACGGCGTCAGTTCCGTGGGGCCGCGGTGGCAGTCAGGGCCAGGAGGTGGGGGTGCTTGGAACCCCCTACAGGTTGCCCCGCTTTTCCTGCTCCCTCTCGATCGCCTCGAACAGCGCCTTGAAGTTGCCCTTGCCGAATCCCATCGAACCGTGCCGTTCGATGATCTCGAAGAAGACCGTCGGGCGGTCCTGGACCGGCTTGGTGAAGATCTGGAGGAGGTAGCCGTCCTCGTCCCGGTCGGCCAGGATCTTCAGCTCGCGCAGGGTCTCCACGGGTACGCGGGTGTCGCCGACCCACTCGCCGAGCGTGTCGTAGTACGAGTCGGGGGTGGCGAGGAACTGGACGCCGGCCGCCCGCATCGTCCGTACCGTCCGCACGATGTCGTTGGTGTTGAGCGCGATGTGCTGGACGCCCGCGCCGCCGTAGAACTCCAGGTACTCGTCGATCTGGGACTTCTTCTTGGCGATGGCGGGCTCGTTGATCGGGAACTTGACCTTGAGGGTGCCGTCGGCGACGACCTTCGACATCAGGGCGCTGTACTCGGTGGCGATGTCGTCGCCCACGAACTCCTTCATGTTCGTGAAGCCCATGACCTTGTTGTAGAAGCCGACCCACTCGTTCATACGGCCGAGTTCGACGTTGCCGACGCAGTGGTCGATGGCCTGGAAGGTGCGGTGGGCGGGCGGTTCGACGATCGGGGCGGCGGCCTCGAAGCCGGGCAGGTACGGGCCGTCGTAGCCGCCGCGTTCGACGAGGGTGTGCCGGGTGGTGCCGTACGTGGCGATCGCGGCGAGGACGATCGTGCCGTGCTCGTCCTTCAGTTCGTACGGCTCGGCGACGGAGCGGGCGCCGTGCTCGATCGCGTAGGCGTACGCGGCGCGCGCGTCCGGGACCTCGATGGCGAGGTCGACGACGCCGTCGCCGTGCTCGGCCACGTGTTCGGCGAGGAAGTGGCCCCACGTGGTGGCGGGCTTGATGACCGAGGTGAACACGAACCGGGCGGAGCCGTTCTCGAGAACGTAGCTCGCGGTCTCGCGGCTGCCGTTCTCCGGTCCGGAGTACGCCACCAGCCGCATGCCGAAGGCGGTGGAGTAGTAGTGGGCCGCCTGCTTGGCGTTGCCCACGGCGAACACGACCGCGTCCATCCCCTTGACCGGGAACGGGTCGGCCTGCCGTGCGGTGTCGGGAGCGTGGTGTGTGGTCTGTGTCATAGGCGCAGGTTCTCCCGCTGCCGCAAGGTGCGCAATAGTTCGCTGATTCGCTGGGCAATCTGCTCAGTGGGATGCCCGCGACGGCGGATGCTCTGTACAGGGTGACTACCTGGGAGGCCCTCATGGCGATCGATCATCTCGACGGGCGGATCATCGTGCTGCTGGCCCGGGAGCCGCGTATCGGCGTGCTGGAGATGTCCCGGCGACTGGGGGTCGCGCGCGGCACGGTCCAGGCCCGGCTCGACCGGCTCCAGTCGCACGGAGTGATCCGGGGCTTCGGCCCGCAGGTGGACCCGGCCGCCCTCGGGTATCCGGTGACGGCGTTCGCGACGCTGCAGATCCGGCAGGGCCAGGGCCCGGACGTACGGGCGCACCTGGCGACCGTGCCGGAGGTGCTGGAGCTGCACACCACGACCGGCAACGGGGACATGCTGTGCCGGCTCGTGGCCCGCTCGAACGCGGACCTCCAGCGGGTGATCGACCGGGTCGTGGGCTTCGACGGGATCGTGCGGGCCTCGACGGCGATCGTCATGGAGAACCCGGTTCCGTTGCGGGTGATTCCGCTGGTGGAGCAGGCGGCGGAGGAGCGGGGGTAGGGCCGGAGG
>NZ_VJZC01000637.1 GCF_009377185.1 Streptomyces spongiae | reverse complement strand
CCACCACCCCCGGCGAGACACGGACGGTGGCACACACCCCCGGCGGTATCCCCGTGCTTCCGCTGGCCCTGTCCGGCACGAACGGCGCCGTCGGTGCGGTCGGTGCCGTCGCTCTAATAGGCGGTGGCCCGGTCGCCCTGGCGGTGGCCGCGGGTGGCGCCGCCGTGGTCGGCGTGTCCGCCGCCGTCTCCAGCCGTCGGCGTTCCGCCCGCGAGCGACGCGCCGGTACCTCCACGCGTGGCCAGCGCGGCGCACGCCGCGGGTCCTCCCGGTCTGGCATGTCCGGCAGTACCGCGGCCGGCGGGCGAGGGCGGTCCAAGGGCCTGAAGTCCCGTACCGGTGCCGGTCGTTCGAGCGGAGCGTTCGGCACCTCGTCGGGGATGCGGGGTGCGGGCAAGCACCGTTCCCGCCCCACCGGCGCCGCCGCCCGGTCGACGGGTGGGCGTTCCACCGGACCACGTTCGAGCGTGGGACGTCTCGGGCAGGTGCGGGCGCTGCGTGCGGGCAACCGGGCACAGACGTCGACCCGTTCCGCCGCCCGACAGCAGGCCACCGCCAACCGGCGTGGGGTGGCGGACGCCCGCCGCGATGCCCGCGCCGCCAATCGAGCGGCCAAGACACCCGGTCAAGGGCGCGCCCGCCGCGTGCTGGGCTGGACTGCGGGCAAGACCGCCTCGGGCATCCGGGGTCTGCTCAACAAGGCCCGTACCGCCCGCGACGGTGCGACCGGCCGGCAGGTCGACGCCAAGCGCGCCGCGGTCCGTAAGGCGCCCGCCCGCCGCAAGGCCCGGCGGGGCCTGCTGAAGTCCGCGGCCCGCTTCCAGGGCCGCCGTCTCCTCGCCGCGCTCACCAGCGGGGCAGTGGGGGTGCTGGGCTGCCTGACCACCCCGCTCGGCCGGAAGTTGGGCTGGCGGTGGCTGATGCACCCCGGACGCCGCCTGTACCGGCGCCTCATGGAGTCCGCCCGCGAGCAGCGCGCGGCCCGTGACGAGCAGATCCGCTTGGAGCAGGAGCGCGAGGAAGCCGCGGCCGACGCTGCGGCGCAGGACCTGAACGAGATCAAGGACCGGGTGGAGCGTCCCGCCCGTCTCATCCCCCAACACGCTGGTCAGGAGGCCATTCACGTGTCTGGTTTCAAGTTCGAAGAGGCCGCGGCCGACATGGAGAACGCCGCCCGCTCCTACGAGCCGGACGGGAACATGGAAGTCCTCACGATGATCGACAACCTTCCCCTGGCTCTCCAGTGCGTCGCCAACACCTTCCGCATCCTGGCCGAACGCTCCGACGAAGAGTTCGCCTTCGAGAAGGACGTCGCCAACGGGTTCGACGACATCCACCGCACCCTGCTCAACGGCGTCGACGCGGCCGAAACGCTCGTGCCGCTGTTCCGGCAGGTCCACGAGCAGGACATCGCCCGCCACGAGGACCCCCGCAACGGCACCGAGGCCGAGAAGGGCTGGAACGTCTGACCATGGCAACCACCGAGGCCACCATGACCAAGAACAGCAGCAGCAAGCAGCAGGCGGAGGCCGTGAGTGGTCCGGTGTGGGACTGGGCGGCCGGTCACGGACCCGTGACCGGCGCCCTGTCCGCCACCACCGGCGCGTTCGCCGTCGCCACCACCGGCACCGCCGCCGGCATGCCCCCCGGCTGGGCGCTGGCCGTAGGCGCGGCGGGAGCCATCGGCCACACCGCCGCCGGCATCCGACTGCGCAACGCCGGCCGCACCATCGCCGCCCGCGCCGCTTCCTGGCTGGTCGGTGCCGGGTGGACGACGTGGGCCATGACGAACGGCCCATTGACGTGGGCCGCGCTCGGCTCGCTGGCCACCATCGGTGTCGGCATCGGCGCCGCCACCCGCTCGACGAACCTCTACGAGGAAGCCCGCGAAGAGGAAGCCATCGCGGCCGAACAGCGGCAGATCGCCGAGGCGCTGTCGGCGGAGCGGCGGGAGATCGCCGCGGAGTGGATCGACCGTATCCAGCGTGTGTGCAGCGTCACCGTGCGCGTGCTGGCGGTCGAGAAGTGGGAGGCCGGAACCGGCTTCACCATCGACGCCGAACTGCCCGGTGCCACCACCTACGAACGCATCGCTGGCCACTCCGCGGCCCTGTCGGCGGATGCGCACCTTCCTCACGGCTGCACCGCCACCGCGAACCCCGGTATCCACCAGGGGCGCACCCTGATCGACGTGGCCACGGTCAACGTGCTGGAGACCGAGACCACCTACCCCGCCGACTACGCCCCGCTCTCCCTGCACACCGGCATCCCGTGGGGCTACCGCTCCAACGCCGAACAGATCTTGGCGTACCTGCGGGAGCAGTGCGCGCTGGTCGTCGGCCCGACCGGATCGGGCAAGACGAACATGGTCCACGTGATCCTCGCCGGGTTCGCCCGCGCGGTCGACGTGCTCACCTTCGTGATCGACCTGAACGCCGGATCGGCCGGACTGTCCTGGGTGCTGCCCGCCCTGCAGCACCAGCCGGCCGAGGGCGAGCGCCAGTTGAGGCCCGGTGTCGACTGGCTCGCGGGCACGGTCGACGAGGCACACCTCATGCTCGATGCGGTGCTGCGGATCGGCCACCAGCGCAAGATCTCCTATCAGTCGCTGATGACGCGCGAGGACACCGACCTGTTGCCGATCGGCCCGAAGATCCCACAGATCATGCTGGTCATCGACGAGGGCGCGGAAATCCTGGTCAGCAATGACAAGCCCCTGAAGAAGCTCGCCGCGAAGATCCTGGAAGTGATCCGGATGCTCCGCGCGATGGGCATCCGCACCGTGCTCACGGCGCTCGGCTCCACGGCATCCGTGCTGGGCAACCTCATGATCCGCCGTGAGGCCAAGGTACGCGTGGCGCTCACCGGGGGTGAGAAGGAAGGCATGGACCTGGGCAAGCTGTTCCCGGGAAGCCGCGGGCTGAAGGTGGACCAGGCCCCCTACAAGGGCGCGGGGTTCATGGGCACGCCGGAGTCTCCGGCGGGGCTGTTCAAGTGCTGGCGGATCAAGCCCAGCCAGATCCGCGAAATCGTCGCAACCACCAGCGAACGGCACCCCACCCTCGACACCGTCTCCGCTCAGGCAGCCGGCGAGGACTACGCGCGCCGGTGGTCGCGCGACCGCATCGCCTGGATGCACGACACCGACCGCACCCCCGCCATCCCCGCGGACGGCGACGGCACCGAGGGCGAACCGCGGCAGGGGCTGAACCTGGCCGCGCTGCGCGAGCCGCACCCGGAGCAGGCGGACCGGTCGGACGCGGACCGGCTCGCGGACGCGTTCATGCGCGAGATCGACGAACAGTTCGGCACCACCTCCGAACCCAACCGTTCCACCACGGAACCACGCCCCGAGCGGGAGCGGCCGGAGCGTCCCGGCCTGAACCTGTCCGCCCTCAGGGAGGACAGGTCATCGGCACCCGAGACGGAGCCGGAGCCGGGGGCCGAGGGTGGGCCGGAGTGGCTCACGGACGCGATCGCAGCGATCCACGATGCGGGCGCGGCGGGCATGAAGCCGTCCGCCGTTGCCGATCACGTCGGACGGAGCCGGCAAGCGGTACGCGAGACGCTCAAAGCCGCCGCCGCGCGCGGCGAGTTGGTCTACCGGGACAACGGACCGCACTCGGTCTACGTCCACCCCGACCACGCCTGAACCGCTCACACACGGCTACCGGCTACTGGTTAGTGACAACTTGCCACTAACCAGTAGAACGGCCCCCTACTGGCCACCAGGGGCCGCGAGCAGGCTTTTTCGGCTTGCCAGTAGCCACTAGCCAGTAGCCACTACAACCACACACCGTCACCAACAGGCGCCCGCCCGGACAACCCCCGGCGGGCGCCTGCCATGTCCACCGGAACGGCCGGAAGGGAGCACCACATGCACCACCGCGAACCGCCCGGACACCTCGCCCACCACATCCCCGCCGACGACTGGAACCGCGCACAAGCCACCGGGCAACCGGTCGTCATCGTCGTCAACGACCCCGCTCGTACCGGCATCCCGTGGCGCCCCTTACTGATCCCCTTCGCCATCGCCGGCGCCACCGTCGCGGGCTGCTGGGGACTGGTCGCCGCCCTGTGCGCGCTGTTCGACGCCGCCGCCCACGCCGCCACCGTCATCGCGGGCGCCGCCGGACCCATCGGCATCGGCGGCGGCATCACCTTCAAGCTCGCCCGCTCCAAGCGCTGAACCCAGATAAGGAGCCCCGTGTTCGAGATCCGCGTCATCTGCGCACCCGACGACGCCGACCACATCAGCCAGACCCTGGCCACCGCGTTCGACACCGGACCAGCCCGCCAGTACCCCACCCGCGACGGCAAGCGCATCCGCCTGTACTTCACCGCCGACCACCGATCCACCTCACCCGAAAGCGAGTGACCATGTCGTTCGGAGAGACCCCGATCACCATCATCGGCAACCTGACTGCCGACCCCGAGATCAAGGTTCTCGACTCCGGCCAAGCCTTGGCACGGTTCACCGTCGCCTCCACCCCGCGCACCTTCGACCGCGAGTCGAACCAGTGGAAGGACGGCACGTCCACGTTCTTCCGCTGCGCCGCCTGGCGCGCCCTCGCGGAGCACGTGGCCGACTCCCTGACGAAGGGTTCGCGGGTGGTCCTGTCGGGCCGGATCCGGCAGCACGACTGGAAGACCCCGGAGGGCGAGAACCGCTCGATGCTCGCCGTGGAGGTCGACGAGATCGGCGCGTCCCTGCGCTTCACCACGGTCACGATCAACGGCAACAGGACCGGCAAGCCGGACCCGTCCGCCGACCCGTGGGCCACGAACAGCGCCTCGGAGGGCTCGCAGTACGACGCGAAGCCCCCGTTCTAGCAACGCCCGGGGCGACCGCCCGTCTCGCCAAAGATCTGCGGTCGCCCCGGCCAACCAGTCCACAACAGACCTGTTGGAGGTCTCCAGCATGACGCATGACCCACGATCTGCGCTGCTGCCGGCAGCGCTTCAAGCCGCCGCACGCGGCTGGTCCGTGATCCCGCTCCGGCCCGGCGGCAAGATGCCCGCACTGCACGGTGAAGACGCCTGCCCCCGCGCCGGCGAGTGCGCCGAGGGGCACCTGAAGCCGGAACAACGCGCCACCACCGACCCCACCCGCATCCACGCGGCGTGGGGAGCGCACCCGTTCAACGTCGGCATCGCCACCGGACCGTCCGGCCTGGTCGTCGTCGACCTGGACGCGCCCAAGACAAAGGGCAGTTCGGACGCGCCTGGCGGCGCGACAAACTTCGCTGCGCTCTGCGAGCGCGCCGGAGTCCCCTGGCCCACCACCTACACGGTGCGGACGCGCGGCGGCCAGCACCTGTACTTCACTGCCCCGCCGGGCCCCCGTCTGGCCAACAGCGCGGGCTCGCTCGCGCCGCTGGTCGACACCCGCGCGTGGGGCGGCCACGTCGTCGCCCCCGGCAGCATCATCGACGGCGCCACCTACGAGGTGACCCACCCGGCACCGGTCGCGTCCCTGCCCGACTGGCTGTTGCAGCACCTCACCAGCCCGCCCA
>NZ_VJZC01000636.1 GCF_009377185.1 Streptomyces spongiae | reverse complement strand
GGCGGGCGGGCGGTGGGTCCTCCTCGCTCAACCCCGTGGCAGGATCTCCAAGTCGGGCGTCATCAGCAGGAACGGGAGCCCACCATGCCGGACACCACTTCGGCTTCGGCCGACCGCCGTCCTCACGCCGTACGCGACGTACTGGCCCGCTATCACCGCGCCATGCTCGACAAGTCCGCGGACGATCTGGCCGATCTCTACGCGGTCGACGCGGTCCATGAGTTCCCGTTCCTCTTCCCCGGCATGCCCGAGCGCCATCAGGGGCGCGAAGAGATCCGTGCGGGCTATCGGGCGGCTTGGGGCGCGAGCCCGGCGCAGCCGCAGAAGATCCATGACGTCGTGGTTCACCAGAGCACCGATCCCGAGGTGATCACCGTTGAGCAGGTCGTCACCGGGACACTGACCACGACCGGGCAGTCGTTCAGCTTCCCCGGGCTGCTGGTGCTCCGGATCCGGAACGGTCTGATCGTGCACGCGCGCGACTACATGGACGGTCTCCGTGTCGCCCACACGATGGGCCGCCTGACCGCCGTGGCCGCCGCCCTCGGTTCCGAGCCGACGGAATCGCCGCGGCCCTGACTCCGTGGGCCGGCTCCGGTCGGCATGCGCGGGCCCGACCCGGAGCCGACCAGGTGGCCCACGTGCTGGGCAGGATCGCCGCCGCGATGTCGCTGCAGCCGACACAGGTCAACGGCGACCCGGCCCTGATCGTCCGGCTGGGCGGCGAGATCGACACCGTCATGGCGATGCGCATCGACGACGGCCTCGTCGCCGGTCTCTACGCCGTGCGCAATCCCGAGAAGCTGTCGCGACTGGAACGGCGGACCACCTTGCGCCGCTGACAACGTCCAACAGGTGTTGCCACGTACACCATCGGCCGGGTGCCCAGGGCCATGGTGAGGTGACCAGGGCGTTCCTAATCTCGTGGGCATGGCTGACGACGAGAAACACACAGCGGACACGGGCACGTCCGGCACGGCGGTGCCCTCGCGGCGGCACGCGTTACGGCGGCTCGCGACGGTGGCCGGTGGGGCCGCGGTCGCCGTCGGGCTCGGTACCGGGGCAGCGGCTCGGGCCACCGGCACCGGCACCGGCTGGGCCGGGGAACAGGCGCGCAAGGGCGTGCGCACGTACGTCCTCGTTCACGGCACCCACAGCGCCGGTGACTTCTGGGCAGCGACCGGCAGGGAGCTGGCGCTGCGCGGGCACCGGGTCGTCGCGGTGGACCAACCGCTGCACGGTGCCGAGAAGTTCGTTCCGGAGGCGTATCAGCAGCAGGATCTGCGGGCTCTGGCGACGGAGCCCTCGCCGCTCGCCGCCCTCACGCTGGACGACTTCGAGCGGCGGGTCACAAACGTCGTGCGGCGCGCCGCGCGGCTCGGCGGGCCCGTGGTCCTGGTCGGGCACAGCATGGGCGGGGTCTCGGTCAGCAGGGTCGCCGACGCCGTACCCGGACTGCTCGCGCACATCTGCTACATGGCCGCCTTCTGCCCGAGCCGGGGCATGCCGTCCCTGAACGACTGCGCGTCCTCACCCGAGGGGCAGCACGCCATCACTCCGGTGGAGCAGGTCATCGGGGACCCGGAGAAGCTCGGTGTGCTGCGCCTCAACTGGCGTACGGCCGACCGCCGTGACCTCGCGCTGTTCAAGGAGATGATCTGTGCGGACTACACGGACGGGGCGTTCCTGCGGGTGCTGGACAGCATGCAGACCGACGAGTCGGTGGTGGCGTACGCGGGGCGGGCCGTGGGGCGCGCGGGTACGTGGGGGCGCGTCCCCCGCACGTATCTGCGGATGGGCAAGGACAGGACCGTTTCCCCGGAGCTTCAGGACCGGATGATCGCGGAAGCCGACGAGCTCACGCCGGACAACCGGTTCACGGTCCACAACTTCCCCGGGGTCGGTCATCTGGGTCCCACAGATCCCGCTCGTGTGGTGGACCTGCTGCACGGCCTGCGTGTGTAGTCGCGGCTCACCACCCCAGGCCACCCCAAGACACCCCAAGTCACGCCATGGTGCGCAGGGTCGTGACGATACGGTCTGTGAGTTTCTTCGCTGTGGCGGCGCCGTTGTCGTGGCCGTCGGTGGACATGACGCTCACGACGTCGGTGCCCACGCGCGCGGCGATCAGCGTCGTGCCGTTCTCCCAGGCGCTGTCCGTGAGCGTGATGGTGTAGGCGGAGTCTCCGAGTCCGGCCGTGCCGGCGCCGGAGATCCTCACCTTGCTGTGGGTCTGCGAGTCCGTGAACTCCGGGCACTCGGAGACGATCTTCTCCAGGCTCTTCACCACGCTCACCGCGGTCGTCCCGCGGAAGGCGTCGATCTCCTGGGCTATGTCCTCGGACGTGTCCTTGTTGACGTAGTCGTTCTGCGCGAACGAGACGCCCGTGACCCCGGTGACGTCGATCCAGCCCGTGCCGTTGAGCTTGGCGCAGTCCGGCTTCGACACGTCGGCGGAGGACGGCGATGTGTAGGCGGTGCCGGAGTCCCGGGCACCGCTCGGGTCGACCGCGAAGCCGGAGGCGAAGAAGGACGCCGGGGCCAGGGCCTTCTTGAGCTGTGCGCCCGTCTTCAGGCCGGCGTCGGGGTCCTTGCTGCTCTTGCTGGTCTTGGCCGCTTGCGTCGCCGGAGATCCGGAGGATCCGGATGAGTCGGAGGAACAGGCCGTCAGGGCCAGCGGGAGCGCCGTTGCCGCGAGCAGCGTGGCAGCGGAGGACAGGAGACGCATCTGCATCCTTCGGGGGTCGCGCAACGCCGGTCCCGGTGTGTGCACGGGTGCGGCGAGGCCAGTGGATCTCCGGCCCGAACGGACCTTATGGGCGCACAGCCCACACAAAGGCATGTAGCAGTCAAAGTTCTGTCAAAGCGCGACCTGTCACAGCGCGAGGAAGGCGCTCAGGGCGGCATACAGGTGTTCCGGCTGGTCAAGGTGTACGTCGTGGCCTGCCTCAGGGATGGTCGTGAGCTTTGTGGACGGGCGGCGGGCGAGCATCTCGGTGGCCTCCGGGTCGGGCATGGTGCCCTCCGCGCCGCGTACGAGCAGGGTGGGGCAGGTGACGCGGGTCCAGTCGGGCCAGTACGCGGTCGTGGCCAGTTCCGCGACCGCGGCGAGCATGGTGGCGCGGTCGAGGCGGTCGATGCCGGGGTGCTGCCCCTTGTCCAGCCAGGCGGCGATGTCGGCGGGGAGGCTGGGGGTCGGGCCGCCCGGGCCTGCCTCGATCAGGACGAGGGAGTGGACCAGGTCCGGGTGGGCGGCCGCGGTGAGCAGGGCCGTGTGGCCGCCCAGGGACTGGCCGACGAGGGTCACCGGGGCCAGGTCCAGGGCGTGGATCACCGTCAGGGCGTCCTGTACGGCGGCGGCCCGGGTCATGTCCTTCGGCTCGCGTGTGCTGGAGCCGTGGCCTCGGGCGTCGTACGTCACGATCCTGTGCCCGTCCGCGAGCAGCGGGGGCAGGAGAGTGTCCCACTCGCCCACGTGGCCGGCGAGGCCGTGCAGGAGGAGGAGCGGCGGGTCGGCGCCTTGGCCTTCACCGTCTTGACCTCCTTGGTCGCGGTAGGCGCGGTAGGCGAGGCGGGTGCCGTCCGGTGTGGTGAGGTGGCCCGTCGTGGGGGTGGGGGTGGTCACGAGTGGTCACCGTACGGCCCGTCGTGGGCGCCGGCTACGGGGTTTTCGCGTCGCGCTCGGCGCCCGTGGACGTCGGGAGACGGGTGTCAGGAGGCCGGTGTCAGTTTCGGGATGCCGAACAACAGGGCGTAACCCGGGGGGAGTTGGGTCAGGACGCGGTCGATCAGCTGGGTGCCGGCCCGTTGCGGGAGCGTGCCGAGGACCGAGCTGACGTCCCAGCGGGCCGTGTCGGGGGTGGCTCCCTCGATACGGGTCGCGACGTTGTCGACGAACTCGGGGGCGGTCAGCGGGCGGGACAGCGGGACCTCGGACGCGAGGGGCCGTGCCGCTTCTTCGGGCAGGCTCCGCGCGAGTTCGGCGCGTTCGTCGCCGGTGAGCTGACCGCCGAGGGCGGAGAGGACGACGCGGGTGACGCGGGCCGCCTCCGCCGTGGTCCTGTACCGGCCCGTGGCCCGCACCGCCTCGACCAGTTCCTCCCAGGTCGAGCGTGCGCTCGGAGTGTTCACCGGGTCACGGGGCGTCGTGGGCGTTGTGCTGCTCTGCGGTCTCGTGGTGGGAGTCATCGTCGGGCTCCTCCGGGTCCAGTACCGGTGCCAGGGGGTCCGGTTTCCGGTTCCCGTCCGAGTGCCCAGGTCTTCGGTACGTGTACCGCTTCCTGGGCGGTTAGCCTCGGACCACTCAGATCAACGTACGGAGCGTACGGGACGTACGGGACACGGGAGGCAGTGATGGCGAAGGTTCCCACGGCGGCGGTGGCCGCCGGCGGGCTGATCGGTGGGTACGGCGTGGCCCGCTGGACCAGGAAGCGCCCGCTCGGTGGGGCCGTACTGGCCGTCGCGGGCGCCGCGGCGACGCAGCAGTGGCGGCGGGAGGCCGGGGGCAGGGCCGCCGGGGCGCTGACCGCCGCGTACGTCGCCGCGTTCGCCGGGTCGCATCCGCTGGCCAAGAAGGTGGGCGCCTGGCCTGCCGTGTTCGGGGTCGCTGGTGCCGTGGCGCTGGCGTCCTGGGTGGTGGCCGACCGGCGGGGCTAGGGATCAGCTGGTACGTGTGGGCTTCCGCCCACGGCCCACCGCTCGTCAGTGAGCGTCCGTCGTCCGGCTCGGCCGCGTGGTCTTGGCCGTGGTCCCGTACCTGTCCGTCGTCTCCCGGGTCCGGAACGCCCGTCGGTACGCCTGCGGGCTGATCCCCACCACCCTCTTGAAGCGGTCACGGAACGCCGTCGGGGAGCCGAAGCCCGCCTGGTGGGCGATGCGTTCGACGGCGTGGTCGGTGTTCTCCAGGAGGTGCTGGGCGCGGCGGACGCGGGCCCGGTGCAGCCACTGCAGCGGTGTCGTGCCCGTCTGTTCGCGGAAACGGCGGTTGAGCGTACGGGCGCTGGTGCCCGCGTGGGCCGCGATGTCGTCGAGGGTGAGGTCCCGCTCGGCGTTCTCCTCCATCCAGTGCAGCAGGGGCTCCAGCGTCGCGCCGGCCGGGGCGGGTGGTTGGGCGTGGAGGATGAACTGGGCCTGGCCGCCCTCCCGTTCGAGCGGCATGACCGACATGCGGGCCGCGTGGGCGGCGACTGCCGAACCGTAGTCCTTGCGGATCATGTGCAGGCACATGTCCATCGCGGCGGCGGCTCCGGCCGAGGTGAGGAACTGGCCGTTGTCGACGTAGAGGACGTTCGGGTCGACGGTCACCTTCGGGTACATGGCCGCCAGGTCGGCGGCGGCGATCCAGTGTGTGGTGGCGCGTTGTCCGTCCAGGAGGCCGGTGGCGGCGAAGAGGAACGCGCCTACGCAGATCGAGGCGATGCGTGTGCCGTTGGCTGCCGCCTCGCAGATGGCCTTGGCGACGCCTGGGGGGAGCGGGGTGGTGGGGTCGGCCGTGCCGGGGAGGATGATCGTGTCCGCTTCGGCC
>NZ_VJZC01000635.1 GCF_009377185.1 Streptomyces spongiae | reverse complement strand
AGGGTGAGGAGGGGGAGGGTGAGGTCCTCCTGGCTGTTCCTCAGCACGCCCTCGTAGTAGACCGTCTCGACCTCCTTGGCCACCAACGGCCATATCTCCGTCCGGAAGTCGGGGGCCTCGCCCGAGTCCGCGCGTTTGCGGAAGCCCGCGATCACCTCGGGGGTGAGGACGAGCGGGGTGTGACGGCCGTACGGGCCCTTCGCATTGTCGCCGCGCGCCTGGTAGGGGACGCCGCGCCGGGAGCCCGCGTACAGGCGCGGCTCGCGGCCCGAGGGGAGGTAGCGCGGGCCCTGTGGACCGCGGACGAAACGGCCGCCGCGACCGGTGGTCAGCAGGGCCATGTGGTCGAAGAAGTTGAGGCCGAGGCCGCGCAGGAGGACCGGCTCGCCCGGGGAGAGGGAGGTGAGGTCCACGTCGGCCGGGTTGGCGGGCGGGATGTGGCGCAGTCCGTGCCGGGCCGCGTACGACGTGAGCTCGCGCTGGGCGCGGTCGGGGGCCGTGGGCAGGTGGCCCTGGGCGAGGACCACGGCGGACAGGCCGGTCAGCGTGCGGCCGGTGGACAGGGCGAGGGTCTGGCGGCCGTCGGGGGCGTCGTCCAGGCGGACCGCTCGCGCGGCGTGCACCTCGACCCGTATCGCGGGCGGCGCCTGGCGCACCACCTCGGTGAACACCCACTCCAGGTAACGCCCGTACTGGGCGCGGGTCGGGTACTCGTCGGGGCCCAGTTCGCCGGCCGCCCACGTGTGGAGGCTCGGCCCCGGGCGGATCGGGCCCGAGCAGTCCACGCTCTCGTCGGTGAACAGGGTCACCTGCGAGGCCACGGTGTTCATGAGCAGGTGGGGGGACTGTGCGGTGCGCCAGACCCGGCCGGGGCCCGGAGGCGAGGGGTCGACGACATGGACGGTCAACTGGGCGCCGGGCCACAGGAGTTCGGGCGCGGAGGCGCACAGGCGCTCCAGGACGCTGGTGCCGCGCGGGCCCGCGCCGACGACGGCGAGGGAGACGCAGAGGGACTCGGAGGAGCCCTCGGCGGATGCGGCGGTCGCTGCGGACAAGGCGTGTGACTCCCGTGCGTGGGGGCGCGGTGGGGCAAACCGCCCGCTGGAAGCGGACGGTCCGCATCATCATGCCGTCGTACGGGGCCGGAGCAGAGCCCTGGGGACACCGGGTGTGGGATGCCTCACGAGCATCACGGGCAACACGTGAGTGGAGGTGACAAAGGGGCGCAAGGCGGTTATCGGGGGGCGAGTTCGTACTCCGTCACCGTCTCCAGACGGGGTTTGCCGCCGTTCCGGGACGCCCGGGCCTGGTCGAGCCGCAGCCGGGCCGAACGGCCGCGTAGGGTCAGGGTCATCAACTGGTTGCCGAACCACGGGCCGCCCGTCCGGCGCCAGTCGAGGGAGGGCCGCTCACCGCGTCCGTGCCGCTCGAAGAAGCGGCCCAGGGCGCGTCCCACCCCGCTCCAGCCGAAGCGGAAGCCGAGCCGGATCGAGAGCGGGATGGAGTTGTGCACGGGGGAGCAGGTCAGCTGGAGCACCCGCGCACGAGGGCCGCTTCCCGAGGGCCAGGACGGCTCCGCGACATACGCGTGGTGCACGTCCCCGGAGAGCACGCACACCGTCGCCGGCGCCCGCTCACCCGACCCGGCCTCGGCGATCAGCGCCGCCAGAGCCTCGAACGACGCCGGGAACGCCGCCCAGTGCTCCAGGTCCGCCCGCCGCCGCAGGTCCTCTCCGAACCGCGCCCACCGCTCCCCGCGCTCGCCCCGGCACAGGGCGGCGTTCCATGCCTCGGCGTCGTGCACGAGGTGGGGCAGCAGCCAGGGGAGCGAGGTGCCGATGAGGAGGTGGTCGTACGAGCCGGGGTCACCGAGCACCTGCTCGCGCAGCCACCGTTCCTCGGCCGGGGCCAGCATCGAGCGGCCGCCCTCCTCCAGGACGCGCGCGGCCCGGGTGTCGACCATGAGCACGCGAACGCGTCCGAAGTCGCGACGGTAGCTCCAGCGGACCGCGGAGGGGTCTTCGTCGGCGCGGGCGGCGTGCGCGCGCAGCAGGTCGGTGCCGTCGGGGGCGTCCCGGACGGCGGCGTACAGCGGGTCGGCGGCCAGTTCGGCGGGGGAGAGGTTGCCGAGGTGCTGGTGGACCCAGTACGACACCAGCCCGCTCAGCAGCCGCTCGCGCCACCACGGGGTGGCCCGCATGTCGGCGAGCCAGGAGGCGCTGGTGTTCCAGTCGTCGACGACGTCGTGGTCGTCGAAGATCATGCAGCTGGGGACGGTGGAGAGCAGCCAGCGCACCTCCGGGTCGAGCCACGACTCGTAATAGAGGTGCGTGTACTCCTCGTAGTCCGCGACCTGGTCGCCGGGCGGCTCGGTGAGGTCGCGGCGTGCGGCGAGCCAGCGGCGGGTGGCGTCCGACGTCTCGTCCGCGTACACCTGGTCGCCCAGCAGCAGGAGCACGTCGGGGCGCTCTTCCGCGGGGTCGGCGGCGATACGGGCGGCGAGGGTGTCCAGGGCGTCCGGGCCGACCGGGTCGTTCTCGTCGGAGGGCGGGGCGGCCCAGCGGCAGGAGCCGAAGGCGACGCGGACGGCGTCCCCGTCGGGGGTGCGGATCTCGGAGGGCGGGAAGGGCGAGTCGGCAAGGGGCCACACAGGGGTCCCGTCGAGGAGGACCTCGTACGTGGACGCCGTGCCCGGACGCAGACCGGTCACCGTGATCAGCGCGTAGTGGTGGCCCGCCACCTGGAAGGTACGGGTCTCGCCGCGCGCTCCGTCGGCGCAGCGCACCTCGGCGGTGCACGGGCGGCTCGTCTCGACCCATACGGTCGCGGACGAGTCGTCCACGTATCTCAGCAGTGGTCCCAGCCGTAGCCCCGCCATCGGCGATCACTCTCCTCCGTCGACCCGTACGGTACGGAACGAGGGAGGTGAACGGGGAGGTTCCGGTGGTTCCGGTTCGGCCACGGCGGTGAGTGGCGGTGGGCGGCGGTACCGGGGTGAGGCCCGGGCGGGCGTGGGGGAAGGCCCGGGCCTCACCGCGGAGTCACGGGGCCGGACGGGCGCATGGCCCGCCCGGCAGCCGCAGAATGGCCGGAGGAACGGTTCAGCAGTTGGCGAGGTAGCTGGTCAGGGCGCTCTTCTCGGCCGAGTCGACCGACAGGTCGTAGTAGTACTTCACCTGGACCCAGGCGCGGACGTACGTGCAGCGGTAGGACGTGACCGACGGCATCCACTCGGCCGGGTCCTGGTCGCCCTTCGACTGGTTCACGTTGTCG
Organism: Streptomyces spongiae; assembly: GCF_009377185.1. Taxonomy (GTDB): domain Bacteria; phylum Actinomycetota; class Actinomycetes; order Streptomycetales; family Streptomycetaceae; genus Streptomyces; species Streptomyces spongiae. The sequence continues at coordinate 2,253 of NZ_VJZC01000635.1, read as the reverse complement.
GTGACGGCGATGAGCTGCGGGCGGGTCAGGTCGTTGGCCAGGGCCTGGCGCTCGGAGGTGGTCCACTCGCTGGCGCCGGAGTCCCAGGCCTCGGCGAGCGGGACCAGGTGGTCGATGTCGACGTCGGAGGCGGCGGTCCAGGTGGCGCCGTCGTAGGGGGAGAACCAGCTGCCGCTGGTGGCGGCGCAGGAGGAGTTGGTGACCACGTTCGTGCCGTCGCGCTTGAGGACCGTCTCGCGGGTGTTGCAGGCTCCGCTGATGGTGATCCAGTGCGGGAACAGGTCACGGTCGTAGCCCGTGCGGTCCTCGGCCGCCACCGTCAGGGTGGCGAGGTAGGAACGGGCGGTGGAGGCGCTGATGGGGGTGGGGAGCGCGGCGGAGGCGCTCGGGCCGTTGAAAAGTCCGGCCATGGCTATGAGGCCGGTGATGCCGGCGAGTACACTGAGGCGTCGACGCGCGTAGACCTTGCGCATGCGAACTCCCTTGTGGGTGGGGGCGGTTGCGGTGCGAGCAACGGAACTCTCGCGGCGCTCTGTTTCGTTCAGGTGAGCGTTCGGTGAGAAGCTAGTGACGCGTTCATGACAGAACAAGTCCCTCGCGTGTGCGGGTTTCCTGTGAGTTTTCCGAGCGAGGCTCTGACCTGCCCTTTTGCGGAGGGCGACGGAGAGGCCGGGATGAGGGTGTGCGACGGGGCGTCCGAGTCGTCCCGTACGATGGGCGGCGCAGAAGGGGAGTAGCTCTTCGCCGGACCGTCGACACACTGCTCAGCTTTGCTGGGCCGGCGCCCGGAGGCGGGTCCCGTCAGGGGACCGGCCAGCGAGACCTTCGGCAAGCAGTGCACCGCCCGTGCCGTCCGGTGCGGGCGTTCGCCCGTGTTTTTTGGCGCGGGTCTCCGTGTGTGCTGCCCTGCCGAGGTGTCGCGTTCAGCGGATGATCTTTCTCGGTGAGGCAGCCCCGATCGATTGAGAGATCGTGATCAGCTTCAGCGTCCTGGCGTTCGTCTTCGGCCTTGTCTTCCTCTCCGAGCTCCCCGACAAGACCGCCCTCGCCAGCCTCGTCCTGGGGGTCCGCTACCGCGCCTCGTACGTCTTCGCCGGTGTCGCCGCCGCTTTCGCCGTGCATGTCGCGCTCGCCGTCGCGGCCGGCAGTGTGCTGACACTCCTGCCGGAACGGATCGTGTCCGCGGTCACCGGCGTGCTGTTTCTCGGCGGTGCGGCCGTACTGCTGTGGAAGAAGGACGCGGAGGGCGACGACGAGAAGGTCCGCGAGCCCGAGAATCAGTCCTTCTGGAAGGTCTCGGGGGCGGGTTTCATGCTGATCCTGGTCGCCGAGTTCGGCGATCTCACGCAGATCATGACGGCCAACCTCGCGGCCCGGTACGACGACCCGCTCTCCGTCGGTCTGGGTGCGGTGCTCGCGCTGTGGGCCGTGGGCGGGCTCGGCATCCTGGGCGGCCACGCGCTGATGAAGCGGGTGCCGTTCCGGCTCGTCAGCCGGGTCGCGGCGCTGGTGATGGTGGGGCTGGGGGCGTGGAGTCTGTACGAGGCCCTGACCGGGTGAGGGGGCCTTCGGCGGTCTCGGGGTGACCTCGGGGGTGGCCTCGGGGTGCGGGCTTGTGCGACTTCCGTGAACGTGCAGGTCGGGAGTGGTGGCGTGGCGTGAGCCTGTTTTGTATCGTGTAGGAACAAAGTGGTCCCCGCTCGTTTTCCCTGACCGGCGGGCGGGGCCACCTTGTCCTTCCGGGGCCGTTCGCGGCCCCCTTCCCGTCTCCTGGAGCATGCCGATGACGGCCACCACCGTTCTGACCGCCCGCGCCCTCCTGCTCGACATGGACGGCACCCTCGTCAACTCGGACGCTGTCGTGGAACGGATCTGGCGACGCTGGGCCGACCGGCACGGGCTCGACGGTGACGAGGTCATGAAGGTGGTGCACGGGCGGCAGGGGTACGCCTCCATGGCCGCGCTGCTGCCTGACCGGCCGATGGAGCAGAACCACGCGGACAACGCGCGGATGCTGGTCGAGGAGACCGCGGACATGGACGGGGTCGTGGAGATACCGGGTGCGGGTGCGTTTCTGGCCTCGTTGGCCGGTGTGCCGCATGCGCTGGTGACGTCGGCGGATGTCGCGTTGTCCACCGCGCGGATGGGGGCGGCGGGGTTGCCGTTGCCGGATGTGCGGGTCACGGCGGAGTCCGTGGGGGCGAGCAAGCCCGATCCTGAGGGGTTCTTGAAGGGGGCGGCGGAGTTGGGGGT
>NZ_VJZC01000634.1 GCF_009377185.1 Streptomyces spongiae | reverse complement strand
GCACCCTCCTCACCTCGCACATGGCCGCCTGCACCCCGGAGGCCAACCAGGCCATGGGCGCGATGGTGGCCGAGGACGTCGTCCGCGTGCTGGCAGGCGAGGCGCCCCACCATCAGGCCCGCTGAGCCCGCCACATCCAGGGCCCGGCCGACCACAGCCGGCCGACACCGAATCCCCCTCACACACCAACACGCCAACACATCAACACCCCAGGCACCACGACCCACATCTGTCCCCATACCGGATACCGGTGACGACGCCGGAAGATCCCCCAAGGACCTGACATGGCCATCACGTCGACCGACGGCGCCGCCGCGGCGCCGCCCCCCGCGCAGCCCGACCCGTACGCGCTGCGCGCCGAAGACGCCCGCCCGGCCCCCGACACCTTCCGCGGCCGCCTGCGCCACCTCGGTCCCGGGCTCATCCTGTCCGCCGCGGTCGTCGGCTCCGGCGAACTGATCACCACCACCTCGCTCGGTGCGAAGGCGGGCTTCGCCCTGCTGTGGCTCGTGATCATCTCCACCGCGGTCAAGGTCTGGGTGCAGATGGAGCTGGCCCGCTGGACCATCCTCAACGGCCGCCCCGCGCTGGACGGCTTCCGCGACGTCGGACCCCGCATCGGCCGCCTCAGCTGGATCAACTGGCTGTGGATCGGTATGGACTTCGCCAAGATGTTCCAGCGCGGCGGCATCATCGGAGGCACCGCGGCCGCCTGCTCCATCCTCTTCCCGATCCACGGCGGGTCGCTGAGCAGTACGTCCCTCACGATCTGGGCCGTGATCGTCACCGCCGCCGCCGTCCTCATCCTCCAGACGGGCAAGTACCACGTCGTCGAGCGGGTCGAGGTCATCGGCATCACGCTCAAGACGGTGATCACCGTCGGCCTGGCACTCGCCCTGCCGCTCACCGCCTTCGGGTACGGCACCGAGCAGCTCGCCGACGGGCTCAGCTTCCAGATCCCGGCCGGCACGGTCGGCATCGCCCTCGCCATGTTCGGCATCACCGGCGTCGGCGCCGACGAGATGACGACCTACACCTACTGGTGCCTCGAGAAGGGCTACGCCCGCTGGACCGGCCCCGACGACGGGACCGAGCAGCGCGCCCGGCGCGCCGAGGGCTGGCTCAAGGTCATGCGGCTCGATGTGGGCGTCGCCTGGTTCGTGTGCACGATCTGTACCTTGTCCTTCTACGTGATCGGCGCCTCCGTGCTGCATCCGCAGGGCCTGGTGCCCGAGGGCAACGAGATGATCACCACGCTGTCGCACAGCTACACCGACACGCTCGGGCCCTGGGCCGAGTACCTCTTCCTGGCCGGCGCGATCTCCGTGCTCTTCTCGGTCACCGTCGCCTCGTCGGCCAGCGTTCCGCGGCTGTGGACCAACACCCTCGGTCTGCTCGGCGCGATCAACTGGAACGACATGCGGGTCCGCACCCGCACCATCCGGATCCTCACCTGGTGCCTTCCCCCGGTGTGGATGTGCTTCTTCCTGTGGGTCCAGTCCCCGGTCCTGATGGTGCAGATCGGCGGCATCGGCGGCGGCGTCTTCCTCCTCGCCGTCGTGATAGCGGTCTGGCGCCTGCGCTACACCGGCGTCCCGCCCCGCTTCCGCGCCAACCCCTGGATGACCGCCGCCCTTGTCCTCAGCAGCGCGGCGATCTTCTTCCTCGGGGTGTACGGGGTGCTCGACACGCTGGGCCTCACACCGAGCGACTGAACCGGCCACGCGCACACTCGACGCGACCGAGGCGGTCGAGGGGGCGAGACAGGGGTCGGGGGTGAGGAGGCGCTACAGCGTGGTGTTCTTGACCGGCAGGGGCTTGGTGGCGCGGGCGATGTAGTAGTCCTTGGGAGCGGAGAAGAGCACGAACTCGTGGTCGTAGCCCCTGATCCTGGCGCGCACGGTGAAGTTCCCCCTGGCGTCGGTGGTGGTCTGCGCGTTGTACTCGCTCTCGTAGTACGTCCGCAGCAGGACCCGGGTGCCGGCGACCGGCCCGTGACCGGCGGGCCAGGCGACCTTGCCGGTCACGGTGAGGGTGTCACCGGGGCGCACCCTGGTCTTGTCGACCTTGTACGTGATCGTGCTCATGACCGGCTTGACGGCGACCACGGCGCGGTCGAAGACGATGTCGTGGTCCGTGGGGTCCTCGGCCGGATCGTAGGAGGCGTAGAACTCCACTTCGTGGCGGGGGTTCAGGAAGATGCTGCCCTGGTTCTCCCACCGGTCCGCCTGGATGCCGGGGAGCGTGAACCGCCCGTCCGCGTCCGTGACGACAGTGCCGAGACTCCGGTTCTCCCGCTCGGTCGGGTCGATGGGGTCGCCCCAGGGGTTCCAGGTCTTGAAGAGGACGTTCTGGCCCACGGCGACCGACGCGCCCGCCACGGGGGTGCCGTCAGGCCGGGTCAGGGCGCCGGTCAGGGTGACCGTGCGGCGCTGGAAGTCGGTGGTGAATCTGCTGGCGGTCAGACTCAGCTCGTAGGCCGCCTCCGCCGCCGTGGCGCTTCGCGCGGGAGCGGGGGTGGCACCGTGGGCGGGCAGCGCCCCGGCCGCGATCGTGGCCAGCGCGGCGAGGACGGTGGCAGCGGTCGGGCGAGCCGCCCGTGAGCGTGTGCGCATGTGGACTCCTTGGTCATATGCCGTGCGGTCCTGCTCCGGTTTGACACAGGGAGACATGCTGCGGTTGTAATGCCCGATTGGAATGCGCCCGGAATACCTCGGAATGCATGGTTCGTGAACACGGAGTTCGGCCCCGGTTTGCCCACCGGTTGAGATTCACCGCGTGACTGAGCCTTCCCACCGCGCCGCGGTGCGGGAGTCGTACGACACAGCCCCCGTCCCGTGGTCGAGCGCCGCAACGCGCGGGTGAGGTCTGGTGGGCGTGCCCCTTGGTCGCCCACCGACCACTCGTCTCATTGCGTCAGCCGTTGAAGGTCACCGGGAGGGCGCGCAGTCCCCGGGTCCGCATTGAGGGGCGCCACTGCAGTTCACTCTCCGGAACGGCGAGGGCCAGGTGCGGGAAGCGTTCGAAGAGCGCGGTGAGCGCGATCTCGGTCTCCATACGGGCCAGCGGAGCACCGAGGCAGTAGTGGATGCCGTGGCCCAGAGCGAGGTGTCCGGTGGTGTCGCGGGTGATGTCGAGGCGATCGGGGTCGGGGAAACGATGCGGGTCGCGATGGGCTGCCGCCAGGCACAGCAGCACTGTCTCACCCGCCGGAACGGTGACGCCGCCGATGGTGACGTCCTCGGTGGGGAACCGGCGGATGGAGATGGCCGCGGGGCCGTCGTAACGGGCCAGTTCCTCGACTGCGCCGTGCCACAACGACGCATCGGCGCGCAGCGCGGCCAGTTGGTCGGGGTTGCTGAGCAGAGCCAGGGTGGCGTTGCCGAGGAGGTGGATGGAGCTTTCGTATCCCGCGAACAGGACGAGGAAAGCCAGGGAAAGCAGTTCGTCCTCGCCGAGTCGGTCGTTTCTGTCCTCCTCGTCACGGACGGCGATCAGCGCGGAGAGCAGGTCGTCGTCCGGGGTGGTCCGTTTGCCGGCGATGAGGTGCGTGAAGTACGTCAGCAGGCTGACGCCCGCTTCCTTCGCCCTTGCCGGCTGCGCCGGGTCGGGGGCCATCATCATCAGGACGTCGGTCCAGGCCCGGAAGTCCTGTCGGTCCGCCTGCGGCACGCCGAGCAGATCGCAGATGACCGTGATCGGCAACGGTGCCGCGAAAGTGGTGATGAGGTCGGCGGTGTTTTCGTGCGGGGCGATGGCATCCAGCAGTTGGTCGGCTGTCCTGCGGATCGGCTCGCGCAGCTGCTCGATTCGGCGCGGTGTGAACGCCCGGGACACCAGCCGCCGGATGCGGGTGTGGTCCGGCGGGTCCATGTTGAGCAGGTTCGCGTCCAGCGCCGACGGCAGTGCCAGGCCCAGGTAGTGGCCGGGTTTCGCGTTGCTCTTGTCCAGGGAGAGTCTGGGATCACCGAGGGCCTCGCGGATGTCGTCGTAACGGGTGACTAACCAGGCCGGCGTCCCGTCAGGTCCGGGAACCCGGTGGACGGTACCGGCCTCGCGAAGCCGCGCGTACACGGTGTACATGTCGGCGATCAGCTCAGCGGGGTCGAAGAGGGGCGATCCGGATGATGTTGTCGTGACCATGCCCTTCAGCCTAAATCCCTGCTTCCCGCGAGAGCCGCAAATGTTTCCAGTGGCTGCGCTGCTGGGAGGCGACGTCCCCGGTGCCGGCCGCCTGCTCGACCCACTGCCCCGGCGCGCCGCCCACGGACCAGGACACGGCATGCGGGCGAGGCCCGAGCCATCCACAGCCATCCACCCGGTTGGGTCGCGTGTCGTAGGTGAAGGCGACGACGACTGCGCCCCGACCGGCCCGACGCTTCATGGTCGCCCTCATAGGAGAAGTACGGTCCTGCCCCGCCATGCGCTCGGAATATGAACTGATATGAATGCATCGCGTGCAGGACTGGCCCGCGTGTATCGCGGGCGGTGCTACGTCCCCGCAGCCACGGTGTACCGCCCTGCGGCCCGAGCAGCGCCCGGAGAGGTTCATGAGACGTCTGGATCCCACCGATCCGCCGGCCATCGGCGGCTACCCCCTGTTGGCGAGACTCGGCGTCGGCGGCATGGGGCAGGTGTTCCTCTCCCGCACCGCGTCGGGTCGTCCTCTGGCCCTCAAAACCGTACGCACCGAGTTCGGCCTGGACCCCGGTTTCGAGCAGCGGTTCGCCCGTGAGATCGCCAGCAGCGACCAGGTGCGCTCCCCGTGGACGGTGTCGGTCGTCGACTACAGCCCCGCGGGCCACCGGCCGCAATGGCTGGCCACGGAGTACGTGGCCGCGCCCTCCCTCGCGGACCGGGTGGCGTGCGACGGCCCGCTGCCCGAGTCCGCCGTCCGGGCTCTGGCGGCGGAACTCGCCGAGGGGCTGCGGGCCGTGCACCGGGCGGGGCTCGCGCACCGCGACGTGAAGCCGTCCAACGTGCTGCTCGCCCGCCGTCATCCGCTGCTCATCGACTTCGGCATCGCCCGGGCCGCGGACGACACCCGGCACACCGGTACCGGAGGTGTCATCGGCTCCCCCGGTTACATGGCACCCGAGCAGGTCACCGGGGGGATATCGGCCGGGCCCGGCGACATCTTCTCGCTGGGCGCGGTCCTGGTGTATGCCGCCACCGGGACCGGGCCCTTTCTGCACCCGGGCGAGGATCCGTCCGCCGCCCAACTGCTCTACCGCATCGCGCACGAGGAGCCCGTGCTCGACGGCGTGCCGCAGCCGCTCGCGCCCCTGCTGGCCGCCTGCTTGGAAAAGTCACCGCAGGCCCGTCCCACCGCGGACGAGTTGTTGGAGAGGCTCGACGCGCGGCCCGGCGTCTGGGCCTCGGCCCCACCGGACCCGGTGCCCTTCGGCGCGGTGGCGGTGGCGGTCTTCGGGTCACCCTGAGATTTGTCGTCCTTCGCGCGCTGGCACGCGGCGGCGACAGCGGCGATGGCGATGATGGAAGCAAAGGCGAGGCGGCGCATGGCGGGGGGAACATACGGC
>NZ_VJZC01000633.1 GCF_009377185.1 Streptomyces spongiae | reverse complement strand
GGGGACGAGGCGGCGGGCTCCACGGCGGCCGGAGGCCGCGGCGCCGGAACCGGCACCTTCCGGGCCGTGCGCACACCCAACGGCAGCCGCTCCACCAACGGCCGCCGGTCCATGCGTTCCTCGGCCCGCGCACCCACGTACGGCGTGCCGTTGCGCTCGTCGAAGCGGGCGGCCAGCGAAAGGGCCTCCCCGCGCGCGTGGGCGGCCAGTTCGCCGGCCGTCCACCCGGTGCGGTCGGGGGGACCCGGCACCGGCTGATCGCCCATGCCGAGCTCGACCAGCCGGCCCATGAGCAGCGCCACGACCGCCATGTAGTCCAGCTTGCTGCGCGGGTCCCCGGTGTCCGTGAAGTACGCCGGGCGCTCGGCCAGCAGCTCCAGGCCGCGTGCCTCGTTGCCGGACAGGGCGCAGAACTCCACGTGGTCCGCGTAGGCGCCCCGCATGCTCTCCATGGGCCGTACGAGCCGGAAACCGCGCAGATGGTGGGCGCGGGCCTCGTCGAGGCGGCCCAGGCGCAGCAGCGGCAGCAGGGAGGCGGCCAGGACCGTGTGCGGCTCGTGGGCGCACGTGTACTCGCCCTCCAGGACGGGCGCCCACAGCTCCAGGGCCTTGTCGTCCGCGCGCCGCAGCGCCTGCCACCAGCCCTGTCCGTGCAGCTCGCAGGCGTGGCAGTCGGCCATGCTGTCCCGGTCGGCGGCCAGCCACGCCGTGTACGCCCGCTCGGCCCGCTCCAGGTCGCCGACGTGCGCGGCCACGCTGAACTCGGCGCTGCGCACGGCCCGTTCGGAGTGCCCGGCGAGGCGGTAGCGGCGCTCCATCTCGCCGAGCCACTTCTCGACGGAGGCGAGCGGGATGTGCGGCTGGTTCAGCATGCCGGCCGACATCCACTTGAAGACCCAGTGCAGCGAGTGGGTCTCGTACTCGTCGAAGTCCTCCGGGCTTTCGTCCCACATGCGCAGCAGGCGCGCGAAGGGGACGAACATCTTGTCCTTCTCGGAGCTGTAGTTGTAGACCTTCAGCTGGTGTCCGAGCGCCTCGGTCACGGCGAGCGGGATGGTCAGCTTCTCGGCCTGCGCGAGCAGGTGCTCCGCGCGCGCGTTGCGGGCGGGGCCCTCCGGCTGGTCGTAGTTCTCCGCCATCGCGTGGCGCAGCTCGTCGAAGTCGGTGATCTCGGCGAACTCGCCGAACTGGCTGAACTGGCTCATCGGCGTCCGTCCTCCCCGGACTCGGTGTGCGTGGCCCACTCCAGGAGGCCGATGAACGCGCGGTTCAGCAGCGCGGAGTCCGCGGGCCTGAGGGGGCGCTGGGCCATCAGCAGGGCCTGACCGTAGAGGGACTCCGTGGCGGTGCCGATCAGCTCCCGGTCGCTGAGGGAACTGATCCTCCGGATCAGCGGGTTGAGGTGGTTGAGCACCAGCCGCGCGCGCGGGGCGCTGCCCCTGAGGGAGCCGAGGATGCCCGCCCACAGGTCGTCGGCCTGCTCCTCGGCCTCCGCACGGGCCTGCTCGTGCCGGGCCGCCCGGTCGTCCAGGTGCAGCGCGGGCACGGACAGCGGATGGAAGGCCCGGAGCACGACATCGCACCCCAGGGGGTCGAGCTTGCCCCGCGCGGCGGACAGGAAGCCCGACAGCGCCAGCTCCTCCGCCGGGTCCACCGCGTCCAGGTGCGCGGTCACCGTGTCGGCGTCCAGCTCGGCGACCACCGTCCCCGGGCGCACCGACGGCAGCGCCTCGACGAGCTCGCTGTCGTACGTGTAGCCGCCGTTGACGACGCCGACGCCCTGCGCGGACGCGATCGGCGCGACCTGCCGGTACTCCTCGACCGTCCGCGTGAAGTGCACGATCGGATGCCGCTGCGCGAACTCCTCCAGGGACAGCCGCCCGTCCGTCGTCTCGAACGGCAGCCACGGCAGCATCGTGCGCAGCATCTCCTTGTCGTGCCGCGCCAGGGACTTCACGCCCAGGTGGTGCACCGACAGGAAGGCCGCCAGCCGCTCCGGATCACCCGCGGCCAGCCCGGTCAGCCAGGACCGGATGCGCTCGCCCAGGGCCTCCCGTACGGCCGCGAGGGTCTCGTCCTCGTACAGCGACTCGCGGGACGCCGTGGGCCGCAGGCTGTCCGTGTCCAGGACGCAGCGCACGAAGAACGCCCAGTCCGGCAGCAGCTGTTCGGCCCGCTCGGTGAGCAGCATGCCCTTCAGGTGCACGCGGTGGCTCGCGCGCTGGGCGGGGCTCACCGCGGACGGCAGCACGTACGCCACGCCCTTGATCCCGGCCAGCGGCACGTCCAGCTCGATCGAGTCCAGCGGTGTGAACCCGAAGAGCTCGTGGCAGTGCCGCGCCAGGGCCACTCTCCGGGTGGCGGGCGACGGGTACGCGCGGTCCCAGGGCGCCGGCAGGTCGGTGACCGCCTCGTCGCCCACGCGCACGTCGTACGGCAGCAGCGACCCGAAGTCCCGCGCCAGGGACAGCACCCGCTCCTGGCTCAGCCAGTCGGTCGCCCCAGGACGCGCCATCAGGTGCACGGTCGTGCCGGGCTCGGTGCGGGCGTCCTCGGGCAGTGTGCGCACGGTGTACGAGCCGTCGTCGGTGGCCGTCCACTCCACGGGCGCCGCGTCGGGCGTACGGGCGCTGCGGCTGACGACGCGGATGCGCTCGGCGACGACGAAACACGCCAGCAGGCCGATGCCGAACTGGCCCAGGAAGTCGGAGCGGGCCGACTCCAGACCGTCGGCCCGCTTGGAACTGCGGCCGATCGTCGCCAGCAGGTTGTGCACGTCGGACTCGGTGAGCCCCACGCCGGAGTCCTCCACACGCAGGGAGCCGCCCTCCGCGAAGAGCCGCACGCGGGCGGGCGCGTCGGGCTGCTCGGCCCGTCTCGCGGTGATCGCGTCCACGGCGTTCTGCAGCAGCTCGCGCAGGTAGACCTTCGGACTGGAGTAGAGGTGATGGGACAGCAGGTCCACCAGACCACGAAGGTCGACCTGGAAAGTGTGAGGTGAGTGAGGTGACTGAGGTGCCTGGGATGACTGTGAGGTCTGGGAATCCATCGTCACGGCGCCGCGGGTGGGGGATGTTCGACGGCGCGGGGTCGGGCGGTCCCGGTGGGGCGGTGACCGCGGAGGAGGCCGGGAGTGCGTCATCCTAGGCCGCGAACTACCCGTCTGACCAGCGGATTTCCAAGACGTATACGGCATTGTCAGTGCCGTGGTGTGCAATGGATCTCGTGCCCGCACTGCGAGAACCACTGGAACAGCCTCTGAAGTCCGTGCTCGGCGCTGCCACCGCGAAGGTGATGGCCGAGCACCTCGGCCTGCACACCCTCGGAGACCTGCTCCACCACTACCCCCGCAGGTACGAGGAGCGCGGGCAGCTCACCCAACTCGCCGACCTGCCCATGGACGAGCACGTGACGGTGGTCGCCCAGGTCGCCGACGCCCGCCTGCACACGTTCGCCTCGGCCAAGGCCCCGCGCGGCAAGGGCCAGCGCCTCGAAGTGACCATCACCGACGGCAGCGGCCGCCTCCAGCTGGTCTTCTTCGGCCACGGGGTGCACAAGCCCCACAAGGAGCTCCTGCCCGGCACCCGCGCCCTGTTCGCCGGCAAGGTCTCGGTCTTCAACCGCCGCCTGCAGCTGGCCCACCCGGCGTACGAGCTGCTGCGGGGCGACACCGGCGAGGCCGCGCACGCCATCGACAGCTGGGCCGGCGCCCTCATCCCGATCTACCCGGCCACCGCCAAGCTGGAGTCCTGGAAGATCGCCAAGGCGGTCCAGACGGTCCTGCCGAGCGCCCAGGAGGCGGTGGACCCCCTGCCGGAGTCGCTGCGGGAGGGCAGGAACCTCCTCCCGCTCCCGGAAGCCCTGCTGAAGATCCACCAGCCCCGTACCAAGGCGGACACCTTCGCCGCCCGCGACCGCCTCAAGTGGGACGAGGCCTTCGTCCTCCAGGTCGCCCTCGCCCGCCGCCGCCACGCCGACGCCCAACTCCCGGCCGTGGCCCGCACCCCCAGCCCGGACGGCCTCCTCACCACCTTCGACGCCCGCCTCCCCTTCACGCTCACCGACGGCCAGCAGAAGGTCTCCCGGGAGATCTTCGGCGACCTGGCCACGGAGCATCCGATGCACCGGCTGCTGCAGGGAGAGGTCGGATCTGGAAAGACGATGGTGGCCCTCCGCGCCATGCTCGCCGTAGTCGACGCCGACGGCCAGGCGGCCATGCTCGCGCCCACCGAAGTGCTCGCCCAGCAGCACCACCGGTCGGTCACGGAGATGATGGGGGAGCTGGCCGAGGGCGGCATGCTGGGCGGTGCCGAGCACGCCACCAAGGTCGTCCTGCTCACCGGCTCCATGGGCGCCGCGGCCCGCCGTCAGGCGCTGCTCGACCTGGCCACCGGGGAGGCCGGGATCGTCATCGGCACGCACGCGCTGATCGAGGACAAGGTGCAGTTCCACGACCTGGGTCTCGTGGTCGTCGACGAGCAGCACCGGTTCGGGGTCGAGCAGCGCGACGCCCTGCGCGGCAAGGGCAAGCAGCCGCCGCACCTGCTCGTCATGACCGCCACGCCCATCCCGCGCACGGTCGCGATGACCGTGTTCGGCGACCTGGAGACCTCCGTCCTCGACCAGCTCCCCGCCGGCCGCTCCCCGATCGCCAGCCATGTCGTACCGGCCGCCGACAAGCCCCACTTCCTCGCACGCGCGTGGGACCGGGTGCGGGAGGAAGTGGAGAACGGGCACCAGGCGTACGTGGTCTGCCCCCGGATCGGAGACGAGGAGGACGCCCCCGGGAAGGGCAGGAAATCCGCCGAGGACGAGGCCGAGAAGCGCCCGCCCCTCGCTGTCCTGGAGGTCGCCGACCAGCTGGCCAACGGCCCGCTCCAGGGACTCAAGGTCGAGGTCCTGCACGGCCGCATGCAGCCCGACGACAAGGACGCCGTGATGCGCCGCTTCGCCGCGGGCGAGACCGACGTCCTCGTCGCGACCACGGTCATCGAGGTCGGTGTGAACGTCCCGAACGCCACGGCGATGGTGATCATGGACGCCGACCGTTTCGGCGTCTCCCAGCTCCACCAGTTGCGGGGCCGCGTCGGCCGTGGCTCCGCCCCGGGCCTCTGCCTCCTGGTCACCGACATGCCGGAGGCGAGCGCCGCCCGCGCCCGTCTCAACGCCGTGGCCGCCACCCTCGACGGCTTCGAGCTCTCCCGCATCGACCTCGAACAGCGCCGCGAGGGCGACGTCCTCGGCCAGGCCCAGTCCGGCGCCCGCACCTCACTGCGCATGCTCGCGGTGATCGAGGACGAGGAGATCATCGCGGAGGCGAGAGAGGAGGCGGCGGCGGTCGTGGCCGAGGACCCGGAGCTGGAGCACCTTCCGGGCCTGCGCACGGCGCTGGACGCGCTGTTGGACGAGGAGAGAGAGCAGTATCTGGAGAAGGGCTGAATTCTCAGCCTGTCCAGGCACAACCAGCCCGTCCGGGCCCGAAAACGAGGCGGTACCGGGCACCACCAGCCCGTCCGGCGTTTGAGGACGAGGCCGTTCAGGCCGAGCACCCACCC
>NZ_VJZC01000632.1 GCF_009377185.1 Streptomyces spongiae | reverse complement strand
CCTTCCTCCCGGCCCCCCTTCCTCGCCCCGGCCGCGAGTCGAGGTAGGCCCGCGCGCCCCAGCCCAGCACCGCCTCGGCGAGCAGGACGGCCAGCCGGGACCCGGAGTGGTCCAACTGGTCGGCGGTGTGACGGCAGTGCGGGCAGTCCGCCAGGTGCTCCCGCAGGTCCGGGTCGAGTCCCAGGTCACCGCGCCGGAGTGCCACGTCCAGCAGACGGCTGAAGCGGCGGCACTCCTCGTCCGGGGCGGTCTCGCGGTGCGCGCGCATGCAGGCGTCGCGCAGCAGTGCCCGTGCGTGGGTCGCCTTCACGGTGGCGTCCTCGGGAGTGACCCCGAGGATCGCGGCCGGGACAGCGGGGTCCTCCGCTTCGACCTCGGCGTGCCACAGGACGCAGCGGGCGCGTTCCGGGAGCCCGTGTAAGGCACGGGAGACGAGTTTTCTGTCGTCCGCGGGGAGGAGTCGTGCCGCGGCCCGGTCGGTGAGCTCCGGCCGGGATCTCAGTTCCGGATGAAGCATCGCCCGCCGTCTGTCGGTGTCCCATTCCCCCGCTATCCGGCGCACCGTGACCAGCAGATGCGGCCGCCATGCGGCTGTGGGGCCCGATTGCCGAACGGATTCCCCGAATACCCGCGTGAATGCCGCGGTGGCGAGCATCCCCGCGTGTTGCGGGCCACTGGTGCACAGGGTCGCGTACGAGAAGACGGCCACCCAGTGCCTGGCCAGTAGTTCCCCGACGGGCTGGTGCGCGGGCCGCTTATTGGAACACTTCCTCAGCTCGGCTGCCAGCTCTTCGTCCGTCACGCGGAACGAACGAGCAAGTCGCGGGGAATTCGAAAGGGTGGCGTCATTCACGTCCGATGTCCTCCAGGGTGTGCCGGCACAGCACGCATCCCTTGGCTGTACACCGACAGGCGTCACCTTTGCACAGAGCGTGGTTCCGCAACAAGAGATCGCACGCTCTTCCATTCCGAAGCCCCGTGAGGGCCTTGCCTGTTCACGCGACCCGAGAAGGGGAGAATTCAAGGAGATTTGATGACGGCGAAGCAGAGTTACCCAAAGTAAGTACCGATTTGAACGCGATGAATTGGCATCCGCCCGAAACGGAATCGATGGTTCAACCTAAAAAGAAACGCATCCGTGACTTCGGAGGCGCACCAGCCCCTCGTACGAGAGGCTGGATGTCATGCACTCCAAAGACGTTCTGACCGACGCGTTCGGCCGCATCCGTGAAGAGGTCCACGCCGCCGTCGAGGGCCTCTCCCCCGACGACCTCAACACCCCGCCCCAGGACGGCGCCAATTCCGTTTCCTGGCTGGTCTGGCATCTCACGCGCATCCAGGACGACCATGTGGCCGACGCGGCCGGCCAGGAGCAGGTGTGGCTGGCGGACGGCTGGGCGGACCGCTTCGCCCTGGGGCTGCCCGCCCGCGACACGGGATACGGGCACACCCCCGGGAAGGTCGCCCAGGTCCGGGTGGACTCGGGCGGCCTTCTCCTCGGCTACCACGACGCCGTGCACGAGCGGACGCTGGCCTTCGTGGGCGGGCTCCACGACAACGACCTGGACCGGATCGTGGACGAGAACTGGACCCCCGCCGTCACCCTCGGCGTCCGCCTGGTCAGCGTCGTGGCCGACGACCTCCAGCACGTCGGCCAGGCCGCCTACGTACGAGGGCTGCTTCAGCGCGCGGACTCGTAGCCGGGCAGCACGGGGGTGCGCCAGGCGCCCGGCGACTCCAGCCCGCCGCCGCGGAACCAGCGCTTCCTGAACCCGCCCGCAGTTCGCGCCCCCGCACGCCCGAACTGATGCGGCACTTCGACTTGCCGCACTGAGCGCGGACATGACGGGCGCTCAGACCTTCGGCTTTCGACCCTCGCCCTGAACGGTGCGGTCCTGACGGTCGCTCAGACGTGCGATGCCGTGGCCTGGATACCGGCGAGCACCACGCCGACGATGCGCTCCGCGTCCTCACGGGTGAACCGGCGCATGCCGCGGTTGACGATGAGGTGCACCGGGCCGGAGATCATCTCGCCGAGGAAGGAGCTGTCGACCGGAGGGAGTTCGCCCCGGTCGACGGCGGTGTCCACCCGCCGCTGCATGGCGGCCACGCGCTGGTCGAGGATCTTGGTCAGCGCCTCGACGGTGGCACTTTGGCGGGCGGGCTGGATGGCCTGTTCGAGCGTCCGGCCGAACGGCGTTTCCATGCCACCGGCGAGGGCCAGCAGGAAGTCCACCAGGTCCCGGTGGATGTCGCCGGTGTCGGCGACCGAGGCGAGATCCTCGGCGTAGCGCAGCAGGGCTTCGACCACCAGTTCCTCGCGGTCGGGCCAGTTGCGGTAGACGCTGGTCTTGTGCACGCCGGCGGACTCGGCGACCTCCTCGTAGCGGAAGCCCGCGATGCCGTCGCGCGCCACGAGTTCGACGGTCGCGGCGAGGATCTGCGCTCTCACCCGCGCGTTGCGGCCACCGGGGCGCCGTGCGGGCGACCGGTCGGTCCCGTCGGCCATCGCCGCGCTCACCTCCAGTTTCTCTGCTCGGGTGCCGATTGTCGCCAGGTGCGGCGTTGCGGTGCAAGCCGGTGGTAAGTAAGCTCGCTAAAAGCGACAGATTGTTTCTTTAACTGTTGGGTCGCCGCGGCATCGGCATGCCCGCCGACCGCACCGCTTCGCGGGATCGCCTGCCTGACCGGCGAACTGCGGCCGATCCGATCGCGCACCCACCTCAGCGAAACCTGGAGCGCACACGTGAACATCCTTGTCTCCGGAGCCGGTATCGCAGGGCTCGCCTGCGCACTTGAGCTCGGCACCCGCGGCCACGACGTCACCGTTGTCGAGTACGCCCACCACCTCCGGCTCACCGGCACACCCATCGACATCCGCGGTGACGCGATCGAGGCCGTGGACAGAATGGGACTGCTCGCGAAGATCCAGAAGCAACGGGTCCGGATGTCCGAGCTCACCCAGTTCGTCGACAGCGCCGGCGAGCCGGTGGCCCGGATCCCGATGGCCGAGATCAGCGACTCCGACGACGACATCGAGCTTCTCCGCGAAGACCTCGTGCGTATCCTCGCCGATGCGCTCCCGGACACCGCGGCGATCCGCTTCGGCGACTCGATCGAGACACTGACCGACGGCGGCGGCATCGACAGCGGCGGCGTCGACGTGCGTTTCGCATCGGGCCGCACCGGGCGGTACGACCTGGTGCTCGGTGCCGACGGCCAGCACTCCGCGGTGCGCAGGCTGGTGTTCGGGCCAAAGGAGGACTACCTCCGGCACCTCGGTGTGTACTTCGCCCTCGCCGACCACCCCGGCGAGGCGCGATCCGAGGGCCCCAACTCGATATACAACGTCCCCCGCCGGATGGCAGGTCTCTTCCGGTACAAGGGCAAGGCCGTCGCGGTCTTCCAGTTCCGCTCGGAGCCGATCGACTACGACCACCACGACCTGGACGCCCAGAAGAAGATCCTCATCGACGCCTTCGCGGGCCACCGGTCGTGGCGGATCCCGGAGTTGCTCGATGCGGCCCGCGTCGATCCTTCCTTCTTCTTCACCTCCGCCGGCCAGATCCACATGCCCTCCTGGCACCGCGGCCGCGTCGCCCTCGTCGGGGACGCCGGGTACAGCCCGGCCTTCCTGTCCGGCCGGGGCACCTCACTCGCGCTCACCGGCGCCCGCTTTCTCGCCGAGGAACTCGAACGGTGCGGCAACGACCACACCACCGCGTTCGCACGGTACGAGGCCCGGCAGCGCCCCTATGTCACTTTCGCCCAGGACCGTGTCTACAGCGGACGCGACCGCATGCTGCCGACCACCTGGGCTGCCATCGCCGCCCGCAACAAGGCGCTGCAAGCACCCGGCACCGGCGCGCCC
The DNA here is from genome assembly GCF_009377185.1 of Streptomyces spongiae. Classification (GTDB taxonomy): domain Bacteria; phylum Actinomycetota; class Actinomycetes; order Streptomycetales; family Streptomycetaceae; genus Streptomyces; species Streptomyces spongiae. Next base: position 1,695 of record NZ_VJZC01000632.1, on the reverse strand, counting down.
TGAACGTCGCCGAAACCTCAATCCCCCCAAATGCACTGGAGAATGCCTAGTGAAAGACACGCTGTTAAAGCCCGCCCCCGACGCCCAAGAGCACCACTGGAGCAAGCGGCTCATCCTCTGGGCGGCCGTTCTCACCCTCGCCAACATCCTGGCCGACGTGGTCATCGGCTCGCCCATGATGGTCCTGCCCCAGTTACTGGAGCATTTCGACACCGACCAGGCCGCGTGGCTGAACGCGAGCGCGCTGCTGGCCGGGGCCATCTGGTCGCCGCTGCTCGCGAAGAGTTCCGACATCTTCGGCAAGCGCCGGATGCTCATCGGCACGCTGCTCCTCGCCTGCGCGGGAGCGCTGGTCTGCCTCGTCGCCCCCAACGTCTGGATCTTCCTGGTGGGGCGCTTCCTCCAAGGCGCCGCCTTCGCCGCGGTCTTCCTCACGGTGGCCCTCGCACGCCAGATCTGCACCCCGCGGGTGGCAATGGCCTTGGTCGGGCTCGTCACGTCCGGCTCGTCGATCGTCGGCATCATCGAACCGTTCCTGATGCAGCCGATCATCGACGTGTTCGGCTACCGGAGCGTGTTCGTCGTGGCGGCGCTGCTCGCCGCGGCGGCCGCGCTCTGCGTACGTTCCTTCATCCCGGAGTCGCCGATCCGCAAGCCCGGCCGGATCGACGTGCGCGGGGCGCTCCTGCTCGGCGGCGGCCTCGGCGCGATGCTCGCCTACGCCAGCCTCGGGAGCGACCTCGGCTGGCTGTCCGGGGGCATGATCGCGCTGCTGGCGTCCGGTGCCGCCGCGTTGGCCGGTTGGGCGTTCCTCGCGCTGCGGGTCGACGAACCCATCATCGACATCCGGGCCCTCAGCCGCCCGATCCTGCTGACGCTGCTGGCCCTGGTACTGGCAGCAGGGTCCTTCCGGAGCATGCTGCAACTGACGAGCATCGTCGCACAGGTGCCCCCCGACCTGGGGCTCGGCTACGGACTGGGCGACGGAGAGGCGGTCGCGGTGCTGCTCGCCGCGCCCAATCTGGGCATCGTCATCGGCGGCACGTGTGCCGGATGGATCGCGGGGCGGTACGGTCCCGCACTGCCCCTCGTCGGCGGCATCGCCGTCGGGACAGTGGCGACCTTCGCGATGCTGGCCGGCGTATCAGCGCTCCCACTCGCGATCGCCTGCGGCGCCCTGCTCGGCATGGCCGCCGGCGCGATCGGCGCCTCCGGCTACAACCTGGCGACCGGCCTCGAAGCGCCCGAGCGGCAGGGCACGATCGCCGGCCTGGTGTCGGTCGTGCTCGCCCTCGGCTCGGTCGTCTTCAACATCGCCGGGGGCGAGATACTCAAAGCGACCCACATCCCCGGGACCCTTGCCGACGGTGCCCCGGTGAGCACGGCGACCGGCGTGCACCTCTACGTCGCCATGGCGGGAGTACTCTTCGTCCTCGCCGCAGTACCCGCGATCATGCTGTCACGCAACCGTCCTGCCGCGCCGGCCGTGCCCGGGCCACCGCAGCGTCCGCGTTCGCCCGCGGTCGGCCGGTAGCCCGGTTGCCCGCCCACTCCGGCCAGGGGCGCTGCCCCCTTCGGCCCCGTTGTTTCGGGGGCCAACCCCCGGACCCCGGCTCCTCAAACGCCGGAGGGGCTGATTTGGTGCAGGGCGGCCCCGGATGAAGCGGGGCGGGTTGGGTCTGTCTCTTATACACA
>NZ_VJZC01000631.1 GCF_009377185.1 Streptomyces spongiae | reverse complement strand
GCCCCCCTCCGTACCCCACCGTCCCAGGAGCCCGACCACCCATGGACGCCCGCACTCTCGAGGAACTGATCGGCACCCTCGGCGAGCCCCTGCTCCGTGTGCTCGCCGCCCCGGCGGACGGCCTCGCCACACCCGTCTCCGAGGTCCTGCTGTACGGCCACGGGGACCCGTTCCCGCGCAGCGCGCCCGGTGCCCTGGTGCTGACCGTCGGGCTGCCGCCTGGCCGGATCGAGCCGCTGGCGCGCGACGCCGCCGCGGCCGGGGTGGCCGGACTCGTCGTACGGGGCGGGGACTCGCAGCCCCAGACGGTGGCCGCGGCGAAGGCCCACGGCCTCGCGTTGCTCGCCGTCGACGAGGACGCCGCCTGGCATCACGTCCATCTGCTGCTGGCCTCGGCGATCGGGTCCCGGCCGGGACCGGGGGACAGCGGGGCGGCGTTCGGAGACCTGTTCTCGCTGGCCAACGCGGTGGCCGCGGCGGTGGGCGGGGCCACCGTCATCGAGGACGTCCGGCAGCGGATCCTGGCGTATTCCACCCTGCCCCGGCAGGCCGTCGACGAGGCCCGGCGGCAGGGCATTCTGGGCCGTCAGGTGCCGAGCAGTCCCGAGAACAGCGAGCAGTACCGCGTCCTGTTCGCAGCCCCCGGTCCCGTACGCCTCGCCGCGCTGGACGGCGAGGAGCTGCCGCGGCTCGCCGTGGCGATCCGCGCGGGCGGCGAGACGCTCGGGTCGGTGTGGGTCGTCGACGACGGACATCTCGCCCCCGATGGCGAGGAAGCGCTCGCCCGTGGCGCGTCCACGGCCGCCCTGCTCCTGCTGCGGGCGCGGGCCGGCGAGGAACTGTCCCGGCAGCTGACGAGCGACCTGCTGCGCCGCCTCCTCGACGGCAGCGCCGACCCGGTGGGCGCCGCGCACCGCCTCGGCCTCGCCGAGGGAACCCCGGTACGGGTCGTGGCCTTCGCCCTCGACGGCGCCGGGTCCACGCCCGACGAGGAGCAGACCGCGCTGCGGCTGCTCGACCTCGTACGGCTGCACTGCGAGGCGCGGTACGGGCGGCACGCGTGCGTGCTGGTCGACGGGCGTGTGTACGCGCTGCTGCCGGTGACCGGTGCGGAGCCGAGCGGCTCGGGCCGGCGCAACGAGCGACACCGGCGCCTGGCCGAGGACATCGTGCGGCGCGCGGCCCAGGCGCTGCGGATGCGGGTGCGGGCCGGGCTGGGCGAGACGGTGGCGGAGCCGGCGGCCGTGCGCGGCTCGCGGGACGATGCCGACCTGGTGCTGCGGGTGCTCGGCCTGGGGGAGGACGTCGCCGCAGTGACGGAGGTACGGGCCCGGGTCACGCTGCTGCGGCTGCGGGAACTCATGGACGGGCAGCGGGAGTTGACGGCCGGGTCCTGGCGGGAGGTCCTGGCGTACGACGCCGGGCACGGCACCGACTACGCCAGGACCCTGGTGTGCTGGCTGGACGCCGGGGGCGACGTCGCGCGGGCGGCCGGGCTGCTCGCCGTCCACCCCAACACCTGCCGGTACCGCCTCCGACAGGCGCAGCAGCACCTCGGTGTCGATCTGGACGACCCGGACGAGCGGTTGGTGCTGTGGCTGCAGTTGCGCACGCTCGGGGGGCTGCGCGGCGCCGGTCGGTCCTGACGCCCGCCTGGCTGTCTCACGTGGGAGGTCAGCCGCTCAGCCAGGCGGCGAGCCGCCGCTCGCACTCCCGCAGTTGACCGACGGGCACGTACTCCCCGGCCGTGTGCGCCAGCGTCGGGTCGCCGGGGCCGTAGTTGAGCGCGGGCGTGCCGAGCGCGGTGAAGCGGGCCACGTCCGTCCAGCCCAACTTGGGGCGGGGAACCGCACCGAGCGCCTCGACCAGCGAGGCCACCGGTCCCTGGCCGAGCCCGGGCAGGGCACCCGGCACCACCTCGGTGACCGCCACCTCGTACTCGGGGAACAGCGCGCGCAGATACTCCTCCGCCTGCTCGGGCGAACGGCTCGGCGCGAAACGCAGGTTGACGCTGATCACGCAGGTGTCGGGGACGACGTTGTCGGCGATGCCCGCACGGACGGCGACCGCGTTCAGCCCCTCGCGGTACTCCAGTCCGTCGATGACGATCCGCTCGGCGCTGTGGTCGTCGAGGCGCCGGAGTACGGCGGCCGCTCGGTGTGCGGCGTTGACGCCCCTCCAGGAGCGGGCGGTGTGGGCGCGCTCGCCGCGCACCGTGATGTCCGCGTTCAGGACGCCCTGGCAGCCCGCCTCGACGCCCGCGTCGGAAGGTTCCATGAGGATGGCGAGGTCCGCTTCGAGCAGGTCGGGGCGGTCGGCGGCGATGCGCTTCAGACCGTTCCGGTCGCCGGCGACCTCCTCGCACTCGTAGAAGACGTACGTCACGTCCCGCACCGGCGCGGCGAGGCCGACCGCGAGCCGCAGGGCGACGGCGACGCCGCCCTTCATGTCGCACGCCCCGAGCCCGTACAGCCGCTCGCCGTCCAGCCGGGAGGGCAGGTTCCCGGCGGCCGGGACGGTGTCCAGGTGCCCGGCGATGATCACCCGCTCGGCGCGGCCCGTATCGGTGCGGGCCACGACGGAGTTGCCGATGCGTACGACGCTGAGGTGCGGGTGCGCGCGCAACGCGGACTCCACGGCGTCGGCGAGGCCGGCCTCGTCGCCGCTCTCGGAGGGGGTGTCCACCAGGGCTCGGGTGAGGTCCACCAGGTCCACCTGGTTCGCGGCTGCGTACAGCGGGATCATTCCGTGCTCTCCGTCCGTGGTGCGGGCCGGCCGAGACGGGAGTGTCCGATGCCATAGAGCGCGTAGACGGCCAGTCCGACGGCCATCCACAGGCCGAACGCGATCCAGGTGTCGGCGCCGAGTCCCCACATCACGTAGCCGCAGCACAGAGTGCCCAGCGTGCAGGTCAGGGGCGCGAGCGGTACCCGGAAGCTGCGCGGCGCGCCGGGGCTGCGCCGGCGCAGGATCAGGACGGCGGCGTTGACCAGCGCGAAGGCGAACAGGGTGCCGATGCTGGTGGCGTCGGCGAGCGCGCCCAGCGGTACCAGGGCGGCGAGCACCATGACGAACGCGGACACGATGACGATGTTGGCGCGGGGCACGCCGGACCGTGCGTGGACCTTGGCGAACAGCGGCGGGACGAGCCCGTCGCGCGCCATCGAGAACAGGATGCGGGTCTGCCCGTACTGCACGGCGAGTACGACGCTCGTGGTGGCGACGACCGCCCCGACGGACAGCAGGACGGGCCACAGGGTGCCACCGCCGACCGCGTGGATCAGCACCTCGCTGAGGGTGGCCTCGGTGCCCGCGAACCGCTGCCACGGCATCGCGCCGACCGCCGCGACGGCCACCGCGCAGTACAGCGCGGTGATCAGCCCGAGGGAGAGGAGGATGGCGCGCGGCAGGTCGCGCTGTGGATTCTTCGCCTCCTCACCGGCGGTCGAGGCGGCGTCGAAGCCGATGTACGAGAAGAACAGCGAGGCGGCGCCCGCGCTCACCCCGGCCATGCCGAGCGGGAACAGCGGCTGGAAGTTGCCGGCGCGGAACGCGGTGAACGCGACGGCGCAGAACAGCACGAGGGCCGCCACCTTCACCGCCACCATGACCGCGTTCACGACGGCGCTCTCCCGGGAGCCGCGCAGCAGCACCACCATGGCGAGGGCGACGATCGCGGCCGCCGGGACGTTCAGCACGCCGCCCGCGCCGGGCGGGGCGGCCAGCGAAGCGGGCAGTGTCCAGCCGACGGTGAGCTCCAGCAGCTCGTTCACGTACTGGCCCCAGCCCACCGCGACGGCGGCTACCGAGACGCCGTACTCCAGCACCAGACACCAGCCGCACACCCAGGCGACCAGCTCGCCGAGCGTGGCGTAGGCGTAGCTGTACGAGGATCCGGCACCGGGGATCATGCCTGCCAGCTCGGCGTAGGACAGGGCGGAGAACAGCGCGGTGAGCCCGGCGAGTACGAAGGAGAACACGACGGCCGGGCCCGCTTCGGGCACCGCCTGGCCGAGCACGACGAAGATCCCGGTGCCCAGCGTGGCACCCACACTGAGCAGCGTGAGCTGGGTGAGCCCCATGGTCCTGCGGAGCTGACCGCGGCCGGCCTCGGCCACCAGATCGGCGACATCCCGCCGCCGCGTCAGCCTGCTGCGGATACCGGCCTCGCCAACGGATCTCCGCGGCCTGGTTCGCACACTGTCCACGCGTTCACTCCTCTCATGACTCCCGCTCCGGCCCTTGATGATGCGTAACGGGGGTGTGGCGAGGGGTGTGCGCGTCGGCCAAGACGGCGGGGACCGCTTTGGCCTTCCGGCCAAAGCCTCGCGCACGTGACGTGTTCAGCCGTGCGGCCGGCCCGCGTCGGGGGCCCCTATGGCTTTGGTCAAGGGGAGCGGGGTGCGATGAGTTTGGGAGCCGGGCAGCATGGCGGCGTGGCTGATGGGCTGGGACGGGGTCGTTGCCGGATGTGCCTGTCCCGAACACTTCGGTGGAGGACTGGCAGGCGGTCCTCGATCTTGTCGCGGAGAAGAGCTGGAAGTGTCAGTACTCGGGGGGGAGAGAGAGGGTGCTTCCGGTGCCCCGGGCGGCGGGTGTGTCGTCTCGCCCAGCGGATGCCGAGTGCCCCGACATGCGGGTATGGCCGACTGCCGATGTGCTGGCGATCTTCCGTTTCCATGCCGACGATGAAGTCGACTTCGACGTCGACCTGCGGGAGTTGCAGGGCCAGGAGCGAGAGTTGGCTATGCGTGTGGCCACCATGCCTGCGCGCGGAAAGGCGGTTCAGGGGATCGGTGGTGGTCGAAACGCGTGCCGTCCGGGACACGTGGTTCTGGCGCAGCCCTTTCGGTCGGGTGTCAGGAGGAGCGGGTCAGCCGGGAGGGTGATCCTGTCGTCTGGCTGCCCTCGTTCCTCAGGGTCAAGGTGTCGGCGCCGGTCTTCGCCAGGGTGTAGAGGTTGCCTCGGGCGCACAGCACCCCGGCCGACGGATCCGTGGCAGCGCTTGTGACCGCCTCGAAGACCATGGACGATCCGTGCGTCTCCCGCAGACGCAGCGTCTCGGTGCACCCGAGGTCCCGGCCTGTGCCGTCCTCGGTCACGTGGCTGATCTGTCTGCCCACGATCTCGCCCCGGTCCGCGGCGTGGAGGGTGACGGTCACGGCCACCCGGGTCGTGCGCGCGGTGACGATGCCGTCGCCGACGAGGCTGCCGGGGCCTGTGCCCTTCCAAGTGCCCACCCAGGATGCGGGCAGGGCATTCCCGGCAGCAGTGGGGGAAGAAGAGGCGGAGGCGGGCGCGGTCGTCGCGGTCGTACGACCGTTGCCACCCGCCGCGTCATCACCGCCGTCGGGCCAGGCCAGCGCCGTTACGACGGCCGCGGTCAACACCGCGCCCGCGGCCACGGTGGCCGTCCATGCCCGCGCCGACGGCCGGCCGGGCGCGGAACCGGCCCCGGACGGGGCGAGGGGCACGGGGCCGGGAGCGGGACTCGACGGGAGAGCGGGGGGAGGGCCGTACGCGATTGGCGAGACGTACGCGGTCGGCGAGACGTACGCGGGCGGTGGCCCGAACCCGGTCCACGGT
>NZ_VJZC01000063.1 GCF_009377185.1 Streptomyces spongiae | reverse complement strand
GTCGGGGTGGGGGTCGAGCCGCTCGGCGATCCATAACGCGCGGTCGCGCATCCACCACAGGGCCAGGGCTAAAGTGGGCGCGCGGTAGGTTCCCAGCGGAACACCCACGCGTTGTCCGCCGCATATGCCGTATGCGGTGATGTGGCACAGGAATTCGTCGTGCACGTTCGCTCCCCCATCGCACCGCTGACTGCCCGGTCCGGCCACCGCTCGCTCTGCGCCAAGCTCGTCGTACACCTCGGGCGATGCGCCGATCGCACACAGTGGCGCGGAATGTTCATGGCGCAATCAACCCTGGAATCGAGTATCGCCACTCCTGACGCTCTGTCACCATGCCATTCCAGCCAGTCTCCTGGCATATGCGTGACCGGAGTTGGCTGAAACGATTCGGAATCGGACCCTGTCCCGCGAACACCGAGCGTCACGAGTTCGCCACCGACCTACTGATCCACCCACCCCGTGGCGCCCGATCGGGGACAATGGGCGCATGCGGTGGAGGCGCACGGTGGGTGTCGCCGTGGGGCTGCTGCTGGTGGTCCCGGTCGGCTGCACCGCCGGTGACGAGGGTGGCTCGGCGCGTACGAGCCCGTCGGCTTCTGCCCGGACCGAGCCCGAGAGCACCGGCCCGACGCCCCGCTCTCCCACGCCGACGGCGGCCGACCCGGTGTCGATCCCGGGCCTGATCGCGCGCGAGCACCGGGGTACGGATCTACGGCTCGGTTCCGTGCTCGCCCGGACCGCCGCCTACACCCGGTACGCGGTCACGTACGAGGTGAACGGGCTGACGGTCTCGGGCATCATGAACGTCCCCGAGGGCGAGGGCCCGTTCCCGGCGCTGGTGCTGGCCCACGGGTACATCGACCCCACCGTCTACACCACGGGCGGCGGGATGCCCCGGGAACAGGATCTTCTGGCCCGCGAAGGCTACGTGGTGCTCCACACGGACTACCGCAACCACGCGGGGTCCGACGACGACCCCGACAACGATGTGAACCTCCGCCTCGGGTCCACCGAGGACGTCATCGGCGCCGTGCTGGCGCTGCGTTCGTCCGGACGTCCGGAGATCGACGTCGACCGGATCGGCCTGCTGGGACGGTCGATGGGCGGCGGCGTCGTGTACAACACGATGGTGGTGGCCCCCGGTCTGGTCGACGCGGCCGTGGTGTTCGCGCCGGTGAGTTCCCGTCCTGCCGAGAACCTCGACCGCTTCCAGCGCCGCGAGGGCGATCCGATCGTCGCCGAGATCGAAGCGGCGCACGGCACACCGGAGGAGAACCCGGAGTTCTGGGAACAGGTCTCGCCCGTCACCTACGTCGACCGCGTGACCGAGCCGCTGGTGATCCTCCACGGCACCGCCGACGACACGTGCCCCCTCGCCTGGTCGCGGGAGACCGCCGCCGCCTTCGAGAAGGCGGGCAAGGATGTCGAACTGGTCACGTACGACGGCGAGGGACACACGTTCGGGCCGCGGTGGCCGGACTCGATGAGGACGACGCTTGCGTTCTTCGAGCGCCATCTGGGGTGAACCGGGCCGTGGAGGGCGCCTGAATCCTGGAGCGGCTCAGCCCTTGATGATCTCGTCGATCCGGGTCAGCTCCTCCGGCGCGAAGTCCAGGTTGCGGATGGCCACCACACTGTCCTCCAACTGCTGGGGGCTGCTCGCGCCGATGAGGGCGGACGTGACACGGCCGCCGCGCAGGACCCAGGCCAGCGCCATCTGGGCGAGGGACTGGCCGCGGGACGCGGCCACGTCGTTCAGGTCACGGAGCTGCTGCACGAGGTCCTCGGTGACCTTGTCGGCGTTCAGGAACGGGCTGTCGCTCGCGGCCCGGGAGTCCTCGGGGATGCCGTTGAGGTAGCGGCCGGTCAAAAGGCCCTGTTCGAGGGGCGAGTACGCGATGGAACCGACCTGGAGCTCGTCGAGGGCGTCGAGCAGGCCGTCCTCGGGACGGCGGTCGAGCATCGAGTAACGCGGCTGGTGGATCAGCAGCGGGGTGCCCAGCTCGCCCAGGATGCGGGCGGCCTCACGGGTCTGCTCGGGCGAGTAGTTGGAGACGCCCACGTACAGCGCCTTGCCCTGCTGCACCGCCGAGTGCAGGGCGCCCATCGTCTCCTCCAGCGGAGTGTCCGGGTCGGGGCGGTGCGAGTAGAAGATGTCGACGTAGTCGAGGCCCATGCGGGCCAGGCTCTGGTCGAGCGAGGACAGCAGGTACTTGCGCGAGCCCCATTCGCCGTACGGGCCGGGCCACATCAGGTAACCGGCCTTGGTGGAGATGACGAGTTCGTCGCGGTACGGCGCGAGGTCGGCCTTCAGCGCCTCGCCGAACGCGCTCTCCGCGGCGCCCGGCGGCGGGCCGTAGTTGTTGGCCAGGTCGAAGTGGGTGACGCCCAGGTCGAACGCGCGGCGCAGGATGGCCCGCTGGGTCTGCACCGGCCGGTCGGGGCCGAAGTTGTGCCACAGGCCGAGCGAGAGCGCGGGGAGCTTCAGGCCGCTGCGTCCGGTGCGCCGGTAGGGCATGTCCGCGTAACGGTCGGGGTGTGCGGTGTACAACGCGTACTCCTCGAAAGCCGGAAAAACCTGGAAACCCGAAAAACAGGTCTCCACTCTCACCCGCGCACGGGGTGCCGGTCCAACAGGGGAATCGGATGGCATTCAGCGTCTACGCTTCTCAATCATGGAACTGCGTCACCTCCAGCATTTCGTCGCGGTCGCCGAGGAGCAGCACTTCACCCGGGCGGCCGAGCGGCTGATGGTGTCGCAGTCAGGGCTGTCGGCGTCGATCCGCGCGCTGGAGCGGGAGCTCCAGGCGCCGCTGTTCGTCCGCACCACGCGCCGGGTCACGCTCACGGAGGCCGGGAAGGCCCTGCTCACCGAGGCCGGGCGCATCCTCGCGCAGGTCCGTGCTGCCCATGACGCCGTGGCGGCGGTGCGGGGCGTGGTGCGCGGCACGCTGTCGCTGGGCACCGAGCAGTGCATAGCCGGGGTGTGCGTGGCCAAGCTGCTGGCCGCGTTCCGCCGGCGTCACCCGGACGTGGAGATCCGGCTCCGGCAGGCCGGCTCCGGCGCGCTGGCGGAGGAGATCGCCGCCGGGAGCCTCGATCTGGCGTTCGCGGTCACGACCCGCGCCGACACCGCGCAACTGCGCTGCATCCCGCTGGCCAGTGAGCCGATGACCGTGCTGTGCCACCCCACGCACCGGCTGGCGAGCGGGGGCGCGGTCACGCCCGAGGACCTCGGCGGCGAGGCCTTCGTGGACTTCCACCCCGACTGGGGTCCGCGCCGCACCACCGACGCGGCCTTCGCCGCGGCGGACGTACAGCGGACGGTGACCCTGGAGGTCAACGACGTGCACAGCCTCCTCGACCTCGTCCAGGAGGGCCTCGGCATAGCCGTCGTCCCCCGGCACTTCAGCCACAAACGCGAGGCCTCGGCCCTCGCCGCACTCCCCCTGAAGGGCGCCGGCGAGACCTCGTACGACACCGTCGCGATGCTTCCGCCCCCCGAGGCCACCAGCCCGGCGGCCCGTGCGCTGATGCGGCTGCTGGACGACCCCGCGGTGGGCTGCGGCTAGCGAGCGGACGGGGCCACGTACAGGTCCGCGTGGTCGTACCGGCGGACGGGCCAGGTGCGGGCGTACCCGGGTGGGGCCGATCCCGGTGGGGTGAGCACGCCGAACGGGGCGCGCCGGGCGGCGCGCAGGAGCTCCGCCCGGGTGGTGTTGGCGTTGTTGCCGTCGGTGTGGGCGGCGGAACACCCCGCGTAGAAGGCGATCGGGATGGCCAGGTGGCCGGTCAGCAGACAGGGTGGCCGCACCCCGAGGCGGTGCAGGTCACCGGCGGTGCGCGCCCAGTCGCTGTGGCCCGCGTGGGTGCGGTTCGCGGTGTGGGTCAGCACCACGAGCTGGGCTGTTAGGTGACCGATCAGGCCGAGCGCCACCACCGTCACGGCGAACGGCCGCCATCTCCCCCTCGGTGCCGTCACCAGGTGGACGAGCGCGTCGGCGACCGGGATCGCGAGCAGCGCGTAGGCGGGGAGCAGGAAGCGTGGGGCCGCGTATCCGATCATGAACAGGTACGGGACGGCCGCCGTGGTGGCGCAGGCCACCAGGACCAGTGCGGGTGCCGCACGTCGCGCCCTGATCGCGACCCAGGTCCCGAGGGCGGCGAACACCGGGAGGGCGTACCACCAGGCAGCCACCGCGAGGTGGGCCGGTGGTCCGGTGCACGGGCGGCAGAGGGTGCGGCCGTCCAGGGTGCGCGCCTGGTCGTCGACGGCGAGGTGCCAGCCGAGTCCGCCCTGGACCCGGGAGGCGTCGGCCAGCCGCTGCACCGGGCCGCCGAAGCCGGTGTACGCCTCGATCACCCAGGGCGCCGCGCCGACGGCGAGCCCCGCCAGGAGGGCAGTCGGCAGGAGGGGGCGCCGCGCCCACACCGAGAGGGCCAGCAGCGGCAGGGCCACCCACACCGCGTCGGTGGGCCGCATCACCGCCATCAGCGCCGCGCTCACGCCCATGCCCCACGGCGCCCACCGGTCGGCGCGGTCGGCCCGGGCCCGCAGGAAACAGCCGACGCAGGCCAGGGCACCGATCGCCACCCAGTAGTTGGGCATGGCCTGCGGGCCGTAGTAGACCGTCACCCACAGCGTGGCGAAGAGCGCGCCCCCGAGGGCCACCACCCGGATCGGGAGCACCCCTCGCCAGGCACGCAGCGCCAGGAACAGCCCCAGTCCCGACAGCAGGGCCAGGTAGGTGCGCAGGAGCGCGGTGGACGACGACCACGTGGTGATCGGTGCGACAAGCCACGAGACGCCACGGGCGCGCGGTGCGCTGAAAAACGCCGGCGGAGCATGCGAGCTGACCTGGCTGATGTACACCGTCTCGTCCCAGCCGAGGCCCATACCGGGGCGTACGAGGGTGAGTTGGGCCAGCGTGAACGCCCCCGCGACCGCCAGGAACCACCCCTCGCCCCGCACGCGCCAGGGCTTCCGGGCGAGCGCGGGCGACCCGGGTTGCGGCGCGTCGACCAGCGCGGCGTTCGAGCTGTTGACCATCGCCCACCCTTCATCCCGAACGGGAACAAAAGGACATATATGGGCAAGCTAGTCAGGCCGACTCGTGTGCGTGCTGCTGAGCTGGTCCATCCGGCGCAATGCCGCGCAGACAGCACGCCGAGCGGCGCCCGGGACTGTGCCCGGGCGCCGCTCGGCGAGGGTGGGACGAGGTCCGGCCTACGGCCGGTGGTCGCCCACGGTGATTCCCTTGGTGTCTGCGCCGGTCCGGTTGTCGTAGACGACCTGGCCGGTGGAGTTCTTCCAGATCTCGATGCGGAACGTGTCCGGGCGGCCGTCGGTGGCCGTGATCCGGAAGCCGTAGCCGCTCGTGCCGTTGACCTTTCCTGAGCCCTGGTACACGGCCTTCGAACCGGTGACCACGAGCCAGTCCGAGCCGGTGGAACGGAGCTTCAGCTTGGCCTTCAGGAAGTCGAAGGTGGCGTGGCCGGACGGCACCTCGGCCCCCTTCTTGTAGCGGGCGTCGAACGAGAAGGCCGCGGAGCCGGTCAGTGACGGCTTGGCGGGGTAGGCACCGGCCGGCGAGGAGAGGAAGCCGACACCGAGCGCCGGACCCGCGGCCCGGTCGTACACGATCACCTCGGGGAGGGTCGTGCTGTCCGAGGCGCCGTCGTCGTCGGTGACGGTGATCACCGGACGCCGGATGCCCGCCGTGGTGTAGGTGTGCGTGGCCTCGCAGACGGAGCCGGTGACGGTGCCGGTCGTCGGCTTGGTGCCGTCCTTCCAGTCGACCTCGCAGGTGTGCGTGTCGCCCGTGCCCGGGTCGTCGAACTCGGCGGTGACGACCGTGCGCCTGCCGACGGGAGCCGGGGACTTGGGACCGCTCGCCGAGCCGATGACCGGTGCCGCGTTGCCGACCGTGACCTTCAGGGCGTCGCTGCTGCGGCCACCGGTCAGGGTGACCGCGTAGGTGCCGTCGTCGGCGCAGGTGATCGTGGTCGGGACGGCCTTGGGGTCGGAGAAGACGCAGGGCGCTCCGTCCTCGACCGTCCACTTCGGCCCGCCGGCCCCGGAGACGGTGCCGGTGAGGGCGATGGCGCTGCCCTCCTTGCCGTCGGCGTCCGGTCCGGCGTGGACGATGGTGACCGGGTCGATGCCGGTGAGGGTGGGCTCCACGTCCTTGATCAGGCCGTCGGCGTCGAACTCCAGCTTGTCGATGGTGGTTTCGCGGTGGGTGCCGTCACCGCCGGGGATGGCGAAGCGGTGGTAGGCGATGTACCAGTCGTCGGTGTTCGGCACGTGGACCACCGAGTGGTGGCCGGGGCCCTTGATACCGAGGCCGAGGCGCTTGCTGAGGATCACGCCGCGCTTGGTCCATGGGCCGGTGGGCGAGGAGCCGGTGGCGTAGGCCACGCGGTAGTTCTCGTCCCGGGTGTCGTTCTCCGACCACATGAAGTAGTAGGTGCCCTTGCGCTTGATGACGAAGGAGCCCTCGTTGTAGCCGCTCGGCGTGATGTCGGTGACCTTCGACGCGTGGAACGAGATCATGTCGTCGCCCAGCGGGACGACGTATCCACGGCCGTTGCCGAAGTAGAGGTACGACTGACCGTCGTCGTCCGTGAACACCGCGGGGTCGATCATCTGGCCGGTGTACTGCCCGGCCTTGAGCAGCGGCTTGCCCAGCGGGTCCTTGAACGGGCCGGTGGGCGAGTCGGAGACCGCGACACCGATGTTCGCGTCGGCGGAGAAGTAGAAGTAGTACTTGCCGTCCTTCTCGGCCATCGTCGGCGCCCAGGCCCGGCTGTCCGCCCAGGAGATGTCAGGGCCCAGGTCCAGGATGACGCCGTGGTCCTTCCAGTGGACCAGGTCCTTGGAGGAGTACGCCTTGAACTGCGTGCCGCTCCAGCCCTCGAAGCCGTCGGTGGTCGGGTAGAGGTAGAAGGTGTCGCCGAAGCGGACGATGTTGGGGTCGGCGTTGAGTCCCGGCAGGACTGGGGTGCGCATGCGCTGCGCCTCCACCGTCCAGGTGCGCTTCCTGCCGTCCGAGCCCGTGACCTCGTACGTGACCGGCTCGGTGAAGTCGTGCACCGACCCGGAGGCGGGGCTGATGGCCGCGCCGTGGGCGAGGGTGAACTCGGGGGCGAGGGACGTGATGTCGGCGTCCTCGTTCAGCGGCAGGACGACCCTGCTGTCCTTGTCGTCGACGATCGCGTCGACCTTGAGGTCGGGGTGCGTGGCCGCGGAGATGCCGGTGGTGTTGCCGCTGAGCTCCAGGACCTCGGCGGGTGACAGCGCCCGGTTGTAGATCCGGAAGTCGTCGACCTCGCCGCCGAAGTACGGGTCGGCGTCGTAGAGCGACCTGCCGATGTAGCCGCTGTAGCCCTTGCTCGCGTCGTACAGCTCGGACGGCTTGGTGGTCACTCCGGTCGCGCGGGCGGCCTGGATGCCGTCCACGTAGAGGACCGCGGTCTGAGTCGCGCCGTTGAGGGTGACGGTGACGTGCTTCCACTCCCCGGCGGGCAGTTGCGGGCCCGACAGCTTCGACTCCGCCGACCAACTGGCCTTGGTGATGGCTGAGTAGAGGCTGGAGCCGCCGTTGGAGGGGGTGGCGAACAGGTACTTGTTGCTGTCGGGGCCGAGCCCGAACAGCCACTGGAAGTTGTCCCCGCCCTTCCACTTGGCGTACGTCGAGACGGTGACGCTGTCGGCGCCCTTCAGGACGCCGTTGGGTATCCGGACGTACGGCGAGGTCGTGGAACCACTGGAACCGCCGGACATCTTGAACGAACCGTCCTTCACGCCGGTACCGAACTCGGGCGTACGGACGTAGGTGCCGTGGTAGCCGTGGCCGCTGGAGTCGCGGGCGATGTTGCCGCCGGTCTCGTCGAAGTCGTAGCGCAGGAGGAGGTCGGCCGGTACGTCCGGGCCCTGCTCGGAGACCGTGACCTCGGCGCGAACCTCGATCGCGGTGTCGTCCGGCAGGCTGCCCTTCACCGTGAAGGTACCGGCCTGGGCGTAGGCCGACGCGGGGACGTCGTCCCAGGTGACGGAGACGGGACGCTTGACGCCGTCGGCGTACTCGGCGACGACCGTGGCCGGCAGGACCGGTGCGTCACCGATACCCGTCTTGACCTTGATGTCCTCGACGCTCTCCACGAGTTGGTCCGGCTGGTAGGCGCGCAGCAGCCGGTCGTACTCTGCCTGCGTCACCGGGAGCACGGTGCCGTGGCGGGGCTTGGACGGCAGGTCGTAGTCGGTGGCCGGGGTCCAGTTGCCGGAGGCGAGGTTCGTCGTCTCGAAGGGGATGTAGCCCCGGCCGCCGAACTCGTCGAGGAACGCGTACCACTTGTCCTCGGTGTTGGACTTGAAGACCAGCGGCCCCTCGGCCGCGTTCATCGCGCCCTTGCCGATGCCCTCGGCGACCGCGGTCCAGGAGGTGTCGAGGAGCGAGTCGCTCTTCTCCTCGAAGATGAACTTGCTGTTGGGGGTGGAGGAGGTGTTGTTCCGTTCGTCCTTCGAGAGACGGAAATACGTCCCGTCGTGCTGGATCACCGTGGAGTCGATGACCGAGTAACCGCGGTCGATCCACACCTTGGGCTCGCTGAAGGTGTAGAAGTCGCGGGTGGTCGCGTACATCATGCGGTTGTACGTGTCGCCGGAGTGCTCCGGGTTGTCGTACAGCTTCGACGCCCAGAAGACGACGTACTCGCCGCGCTGCTCGTCGTAGAACGCCTCGGGCGCCCAGGTGTTGCCGGCGCTGTCGGGCGAGACCTTGACCAGGCGCTGGTTGGTCCAGTGGACGAGGTCGGTGGACTCCCAGACCATGATGGACTTGCTGCCGGTGCGCTGGGAGGCGTCCCAGTTGCCGTTGCCGTAGATCCTGAGGTCGGTGGCGATCTGGTAGAACTTGTCGCCCTCCGGCGAGCGGATGATGAACGGGTCGCGCAGGCCCTTCTCGCCGAGCGAGGAGGTCAGGACCGGCTTGCCGTCGTTCAACTCGCGCCACTTCAGCGGGTCGTCGCCCTTGCTGAGGGCCGCGTAGAGCTGCTCGCCGTCCGCGGTGCCCTCGCCGGTGAAGTAGCTGAACATGTAGCCCTTGAGGGCTTCCTTCTTCGGCAGCTGCGGCACCTTGGCGGTGAACTCGCGGGTCGCCTTCGCGTCGCCCTTGGTGACGGTGGCGGTGAGCTTCGCGGTGGTGTCGCCGTCGCCGTGCGCGGGACGGTGGACCACGCCGCCGGCGGAGACGACGTCCGGGTTCGCGGAGGACCAGTCGACCTTCGTGCCGTAGGCGCCGCTCGTCGGCAGGGTGAGGTTGCCGCGCGCGTCGTCGAGGTTGTGGACGTTGAGTTCCTCGGCCGCCTTCTCGGTGGCGGTGGTGTCGTCGAAGTCGGGGAGGACCGTGACGTCGAAGGACTTGGTGGCCGTCACGGCACCCTTCTTCAGGGTCGCCGTGAGCGTGGCGTGTCCGTTCGGTTCGCCGGCGGCCGGGCGGGTGACCTTGCCGGTGGCGGAGACGACGTCGGAGTTGTCCGAGGCCCAGCTGATCTTCGAGCCGCCGGCGGTGCCGACGGTCGGGAGGGTCAGGTCGTCGGTGACGGCGCTGGTGTCGCCGAGGGTGAGGGCGGCCTTGTCGTCGGCGACGCCCTGGGTGTCGACGGGGAGGGCGAGTTGCTCGACCTCCGGGGAGGCGAGTGCCCGGTCGTAGACGCGGAAGTCGCGGATGTTGCCCTTGAAGAGCTTGTCACCGGGATAGACGGACTTGCCGAGGTAGTTGGCGGTGGTGGTGCCCGAGCCGATGCCGCCGGGGGTGATGGAGACCGCCGTGTTGCGGGCCACCTCGACGCCGTCCTCGTACAGCACGCCCGTGCTGCCGGTCTGGGTGTAGGCGATGTGCTTCCAGACGGAGCGGGTGAGGTTCGGGGAGGTGGACGGCCTGGTGGTCTGTTCCGTGGACCAGTTGCCGGTGGCGATGGAGGTGCGGAAGCCGTCGCCGGTGGTGAAGAGGTAGCCGTTGCCCGCGCTGCCGCTGGTGTTGCCGAAGCCGTAGATGAAGTACGGGGTGGCCTGTGTGGAGTCGATCCTCACGTCCATCGAGACGGTGATCGAGTCCAGGCCGCTCATGATGTTGTTCGGCACCTTGACGTAGGTGTCGGAGCCGTTGAAGGCGAGCCCTTCTCCGCTGCCGGACCAGCCGGCGGTGCCGTTCACGGTGCCGTCACGGCCGTTGCCGGAGGCGTCGGTCACGGTGGTGCCGGAGGAGGCGTCGAGCTTGTAGCGCAGGACCAGGCCGTCGGTGACGTCCGCGGTGTCCGCCGCCCGCGCCGCGGGAACGGCGGGGCCCGCCAGACCGAGGAAGAGCGAGGCGACAGCGAGTCCGGCGAGATGGCCCGCCCAGCGTCTCGCGCGGCGAGGTCGTGCGGTATTCGTCATGTGGTGTCTTCCCTGCTGAGGCGCGGCTGGAGGAAAGCGGGGACGGGCACGGCGAGCAGCGGAACCCCGGCCGTGGGAGCTCCGCCGTTTCGTCGGTGTGACGTCGTGTTGCGAGAGTGTCAACTGGTGTACACGGGGGCGTCAAGAGTTTTCGAACGATGTCCGGCCTGCCGAACAAGTTGTTCTCGACCTACCGCCCAAGTCGCTCTCGGTGTCCCAACTGCGGGCGGCCGGACGGGACCAGAGCCTCTAGCCGAAGGTGGTCTCCGGGATCTGCACGTTGATCAGGTCCCCCGAGCGCGGGTCGACGGTGAGAGCGCGGCCGGGCTTGCGGTTGCGCAGATGGGCGTGGGTCAGACGGGCGCCCAGGACGTCGCCCTCCATCAGGCTCTGGGGGTCCAGCAGCACGCCCCTCCGCTGCCGTTTCAGGGCACCCAGCCAGCCCATCGCGCCCGCCATGGTGTCCCCCGTGGCGGCGGCGACCACTCCGATGCCCTGTTCCCTTCCTGACTCGACCAGGGCGCGAAGGTCCCCTTCGATGTCCGGCAGCGTCAGCAGGTCGGCGTCGTCGATGAGGACCACGCGGGGCTCGCCGCCGGTCCCCAGAGCAGCGGAGAACTCCTGTGCCGTGGGCGTCCGTGACGTGAGCAGCCGTACTCCCGGATGCCCCTCCAGGGCGCGCAGCGGCGAGTCGCGGGGGGTGAGAACGACGAGCCGGGTGCCGGAGGAGAGCAGGGAGACCGCGAGGCTCGCCAGGGTGGTGGTGCGGCCGGAGCCGGGTGTCCCGGAGACCGCGAACGTCGACGAGTCGGCGAAGTCCACCCCGACCGGCGCGACGTCGTCACCACCCAGCCCCAACAGGCCCCACATGGGTCGGCGGAGCTCCGGGGGCACCTTCTCGTACGCCTCCGTGAAGGCCACCTTCGCGGGCAGCGAGCCGATACGGCGGGGCCGACGGGCGGCCGACAGCCCCGCGTCGCGGCGGTTCGCCTCGGCGCCGATCGCGCGCAGCGCCTCCGCCTGCTCCTGGCCCGATGACCCGGGCCCGAGGAGGGCCACCTGAAGCTCGGTGCCTTCGGTGGTCCAGCCCTGTCCGGGCCTGATGACGTCGGGCATCTCCTGCCCGCGTTTGCCCACGGCGAGGTACTCGGTGCGGTCGTTCAGCCGTAGCAGCAGCTTGTTGTCGTTGAGGGAGGCGGACCGTCCGGAGAGCAGGGCGCGCTCGGACGTGGCGACGATGTGCAGACCCGAGGCGGCGCCTTCCCGCAGCAGACGGGTGAGCTGGTCCATCTGCCGGCCGCCGTTGTGATCGGCGATGAGGTCGACGAGCGCGTCCCAGCCGTCGATGAGCAGCAGGACGTGGGCGGGGCGGGCGGCCGGGGGGACGATCTCGCGCAGCTCGGCCAGGTTCGCGGCGTGATGGTGTGTCAGCTGTTCCTGACGGTGTTCCAGGTCCGCTTCGAGCCGGGCGAACAGCCGCTCCAGCCGTTCGGTGTCATTGCGGGGCACGACGGCTCCGCAGTGCGGCAGCACGCCCAGAGCGGACAGCGCGCCGCCCGCGAAGTCGATGCCGTACAGGTGCACGTCGGCGGCCGAGTGGCAGCGGGCCAGCGCCCCGGCCATGGTTCGCAGCACCTGCGACCGCCCGGAGCGCGGGATACCTATGACGTACAGGTGCCCGAACCTGTCGAGGTCCAGTCGGACCGGCAGTTGGGCCTGCGACTCGGGCAGGTCCGACAGGGCCCAAGGCACCGGGGCGAGACGGGACCCCGGGGTGGGTTCGGGCTGCGGCAGGTCGTCGACCAGCACGTGCTGGTCGAGTGGAGGCAGCCAGGGGCTGGGTTGCGGGACGCAGCCGACCAGGTCCGCCGCCTCGCGCACCGCTTCGACGAGGGCGTTGAGGTCGGTGGGAAGGTCGTCGTCCACGCCGGCCCCGGTCGGCGCCTCGACGGGTCCTGGTAGTCCGACGGCGCGGCCGAGACGCTCCCACGGCAGTTCGGTCCCCCAGACCTGAGGGGTGTCCGCCGCCGTCGCCCGCTGCGGCCGCACGGCCGGTTCGGCGCCGGGCCGGGTGGTTCCGGCGTACGCGGTCTGGAAGGGGACGACCGTTCCGTGCCCGAGGCGTGCCAGGGCACGGCCGGGGGTGTTCGGGGAGATGCTGACCGCGTCCTTGGTGTCGATGACGTCCTGGCTCTCACCGGGATCGGTGACCCGCAGGGCGATCCGCAGGTTGGTGTTGGCGCGGATGTCGCCGCTGACCACGCCCGCCGGGCGCTGCGTGGCGAGGATCAGATGGATGCCCAGCGACCGGCCGCGCTGGGCGATGCTGACCAGGCCGGGGATGAAGTCCGGGATCTCCCGGTACAGGGTGGCGAACTCGTCGATGACGAGGACCAGCCGGGGCACCGGAACCAGCTCCGGGTTCCGGCGGCGCATGCCCTGGTACTCGGGCAGGTCCTTGGCCCCGACGGCGGCGAGGATGTGCTCACGGCGGAGCAGTTCGGCCGTGAGCGAGGTCAGGGCACGCTGGACGAGGTGGCTGTCGAGGTCGGTGACCATGCCCAGGGTGTGGGGCAGCCTGACGCAGTCCTTGAAGGCGCTGCCGCCCTTGTAGTCGACGAGGACGAAGGTCAGCTCGTCGGGCCGGTTGACGGCGGCGAGCGAGCCCACGAAGGTCTGCAGCAGCTCCGACTTGCCGGATCCGGTGGTGCCCGCGACCAGGCCGTGCGGGCCGTCCTTCACCAGGTCGAAGGCGGCCGGGCCGTCGTAGCCCGCGCCGATCAGCAGCGAGGTGGACGACGGCCGCTCCGTCCAGCGTGCCGCGATCATCCCGCCGCTCGGCTCCGGCAGCCCGAGCAGGTCCAGCAGGCCGACACTGTCGGGCAGGCCCTCGGAGGCGTCCGGTGTGACGTCGTGGATGGGCGCGATGCCCCGGGCGAGGCGCTCGCACCAGGCGGGTTCCACCAGGTCGGGGCGGATGCCGGGGACGTCGGGCTGTCCGGTGCGGCGCAGGGTCAGCCGGTGGTTCTCGTACCGGACGACCGCGGTGCACTCCTCGGGCAGGAGACGTTCCTCGTGGTCCAGGCAGAGGGGGAAGATCCGGAATCCCGGGCCCTCCTTCAGGATGGACACGACACCCGGGACGTCGCGCAGGCGCCGGGCGCCGTCCATGACGACCAGCACGTCCGGTTCGCTGAGCAGGGCCTTGCTCATGGTCGAATCGGCGGCCCGCTGGCGCGTGCGCAGAGTGGCGACGAGTTCGGCCACTCGGTTGGCCACGGTCTCCGGGTCGTTGCCGATCAGGGTGACGGCTCCCCCGCGCGATCCGGGCAGGCCCTCCCGGGAGTGCGGCAGCCAGCACGCCCACTCCCAGGACTCCTGGTGGGCCTTGTCGGTGAGGACGACGATCCGCAGATCACGGGGAGTGTGCAGCATGGCGGCCTGCGCCGTCATCCACCGCGCCAGGCCCTGGACCGGGCCGGTCTCCCCGGCCAGGCCCACCACTCCGCAGTACTCCAGGTCGACGCTGACGGGGGCGTCTGGGACGGTCCAGTGGACCGCGGTGTGGTTGTCCTCGCGCGCCGAGTCGTCGATACCCAGCAGGGACAGCTGCTCGGCGGTCCCGATCCGCAGGGCGAGGTGGTCCGGGTCGCCGCGGCGCCGCTCCCACAGCCGGTGGCCGGGGCCCACCGCCCACAGTCCCGCCAGCGCCGGGTCGGGCGCGCTCTCGGTCCGCAGTCGCTGCTCCTTGGCGACCCGGTACCGGACGTCCTCCTCCAGGGAGGCGCGGCGCAGACGGTAGACGCGGCACTTCTCCTCGTAGTCCTTGCGTGCCTGCCGCCGCCCGCTGAAGTGGTTCGCCGCCATGATCAGCGGCGACACGAGCATGAAGACCAGGTAGAAGTACGAGTTCCAGAAGATGACGAAGGCGATGCCCATGATCATCGGGGCGAACGCCATGGCCAGGGGAATGGGTCTGCGCCCGGGCGGCTCGGGAGGGGCGGGCAGCCGGAATCGCTCGGGTGCGAGGTGCGGCAGGATGCGCGGCGGGCGGTTGTAGTCCAGGCCCCCGCCACCCTCGGACGGCACCACCGCGGCGTCCCTGGACGTCGGTTCGGCCAGCCGCAGCAGGAACGCGCCGACGGCGAGTTCGGCGCCGAGGGGCCAGGGCTCCCAGCCCTCGGGGAGGGCGCCGGTGTCCTGGGCGTCTTCGGTGTCCTGCTGCTCCTCTTCGTCCTCGTCCACAAGAGGAAGCAGGGGGAGGTCGGGCTTGCCCCGGTGTTCGGGCGGCTCCGGGACGGACAGCCGTGCGCTGCCGTCCGACGGCAGCTCGACGATGGCGGATCCGTCCGGGCGTACGGTGATCCGCAGGCCGTCGGAGGGTACGCCGCGCCCTTGCAGCGGTACGGCGGAGCCCTCCAGGGGGCCGATGCCGTGGGTGCCGACGCCGAGGGTGTGCACCCGGCCGGCGTCGGGTCCCCCGACGACCTGCAGTTCGACGACCGGTGAGTGGTCGACCCGCTGCGGCTGTGGCATCGCGTGCCGTTCGGGCCCGTACTCCGCTCCGGTCGGCGGGACGGGGGCTCCCAGGCCGATGACGCTGCCGTCCATGACCTGGGTGGCGCCCAGCGGCGCTCCAGGGGGCAGCGCCTGGCCGTCCAGATAGCAGACGGGCACGGCGGGCGGCTTCGTCGTGTCGGTCACCGTGTCGCCGGTCCGCAGCCACACCAGGTGTTCGGTGAATTCCCGCACGGGGGTGGAGGCGTCGGCGCTCAGCATGACGTCCTGACGACTTGCGGGGTCGCCGTCGGCCACGGTGGTGATGAGGAGTTTCACGTCTCCCCTTCGAGTCTTGGGGGCGAGCAAGGGAGTGAGGTGGGGCGGCGAGCGCGGTAGGGCTGCGGGCTACTCGTCGCCGGTCGAGGACGCCTGGGCGGAGCGTGTCCGGGCGGTGGCCGGCTCGGACAGTAGATCGGAGCCGGTGCCGGTCCGGGCCTGGGCCGGGAGCACGGGTTGCTCCGTGAGTTCCGCGGCTTCCTCTGTGAGTTCTGGGGGTTCCGGCGCCCTGGGCACCCCTCGCTCACGCCGTGCGACGGCCGACTCGATGGGGCGGGGCCTCTCGGGCGCGCGGCGCGAGCGGCGCCGGTCCGCCCGTACTGCTGCGGCGACGGCCCGGCTGAGCGGGGCGCAGTCCGCGTGCAGGCCGAGGTCCGGGGCGGTGACCCGGCCCCGGGCGTCCACGCGGAGGGCCCAGCTGTGCCCGGGCACCGGGCCGTCCACGAGACAGACGACGGTGCCGGAGGCAGCGAGCGCTCCGAGCTTTAGGGCCTGGTCCGGGGTGGGGGCGGCGCAGACCACGACCTCGGTGGTGGCGGTGACCGCTTCCTCCGGCGCCTCGGGCGCGGTGGCCTCCAGGTCCCGCAGCACGGTGTCGAGCCGCTCCCCGTGGTGGTGGGGGTGTACGCCGTCCGTCACGGTTGTCGAGGCTCCGCTGCCCGGCCGGTCGAGCTGCGCGGCCAGCGCGTGGAGCAGGCGCGTCCGGGCGGCGGAGTCACCTTCGACGGTGATCATCCGTGGCCCTGCTGCCAGGTCGAGGTGGACGCAGGCGTCGTCCGCCATGCCGACGGCGACGGGCAGCGGCCGGACGCGCGCATCGGCGCGGGGCGTGGCGTCGGGCAGGGCCGTCACGTCGGCGGCGTTGTCGGCGGTGTCGAGTTCCAGGCACCAGGACTGCGGCCCCGGTCCGTCGTCCGCCTCCCACGGAGCGGGGGGAGCGGGCAGCCGCCGGGCGGCTATCTGGACGGCGGCCCACCCCGGCTGCGTCCGCAGCCCGTACGCGAAGGCCCCGGGCGCGTCGCCGAGGGCGGACCCGGCCGCGTCCAGCAGCCGCCGTACGAGCAGTCCGGCCCGGGGGTCGGACAGGTGGCGGGCCAGTGTGCGAACCCCTCGGCGGTGGCGCCGGTACGCGCGCAGCGGCTCACCGAACGCCTGCCGGGTCAGGGCCAGCTCTCGGGCGACGCGCCGTCGGCACCGCCGCCAGCCGCCGTGCTTGCGTACGAAGTGCCGCAGCAGGAGGAAGAGCAGCAGGAGCACGACGACGAGGACGAGGATTCCCGTCCACAACGACTTGTCGGGCTTGCCCAGCGCGATCAGCTGCCAGGGCGCCCGTCTGCCCGCCGTCACGCCGCCACCATCAGGTGCCGGGCGTTCCGTCGACGCAGCTCCCGCAGGGCGTGATGGGTCCGGGACTTCACCGTGCCCGGCGGTATGGAGAGGGCGTGTGCGGCGTCCGGGCCGGTCCAGCCGAGCACGTAGACGTAGAAGAGGATCTCGCGGTGGGGCAGGGAGAGGCAGGAGAGCGCGTTCACGAGGTAGCGGCGCTGAACCGCCTCGCTGATCGGGTCCACGGGTTCGGCGTGCGTCTCCAGGAGTTCCTGGTGGAACTCGGGGCGCGCCTGCTCGCGTCGGGTCCAGTCGATCACCAGGTTGTGGGCCACCCGGAACAGCCAGGCCCGCGAGGGCGACCAGCCCGGTGGCTGGTCCACGGAGCTCAGCCAGGCGCGCAGCAGCGTCTCCTGGACGAAGTCCTCGGCGCGTTGCCGGTCGCCGCGCAGCATTCCGCTGACGTAGCGCAGGAGCGGCCCGTGGTGCCGTGCGTAGAGCTCACGGACGGAGCCGTCGGCGGTGGGAGCGTTTCCACCGTGCCTGTGAGAGCTCCCGGCCGTGCAGGAGCTGGTCGTGGGCGTTCTCATGGGATGCCTCCCCCAGTACCGGCATCGCTGTCTGAGCCGGTCCGGTCGTGCGCCGCGCGTGCGGCATGAGCGGAGCAGAGTGAACCGGGGTGCCCCCGGGGGTGACCAGCACGTCCACGAACGGAACGTGTGGTTCCTGTTGGGGCGTGAGTCTATGTGCGCTGCTCCGACTTGCAAGAGGCTTTGAGGCGAACATGAGGTTCTACATGAGAACGTGACCAGGGCGAACGTGATGCGCGAGGCGCGCCTGTGCCTCTCCGGGAGGGGCTTTTGGAGGCGACATGCCAAGAAGGTGCCGCCCCGGAGCCAGGTCCGGGGCGGCAGCCCTTTTGGCGGTGCGCTGCCGTCGGTCACTAGGACGGCATGCTGTCCCTGATCTGCTTGTCCGTCATGAGGAAGTTGTCCTTGACCTTCTGGTACTGGAGCGCGAACTGCTTGATGTTCGTCACCGCCTCAGTCACCGACTTGTTGAAGGCCGAGTAGGAATCCTCCAGTTTCGCGCGGCTCGCCGGCAGCACCATGCCGCTGTCGAGCAGGGTGACGACTTCGTTCTGCAGGCTTGTCAGCTTGGGCACCAGGTCGTGGTCGACGGCGTTGTTGAGATTCCTGGCCGTGTTCTCGACCATCTCTTCGTCGATGTGGAGCGTCGCCATATGTCCTCTTCGTGTCTCGGTGCGTCCGGTCGATGACCGACCCGGGCGCGGGGTGATGGATGGAACCGCCGGTGCTCGACCTGGGTCGCAGCAGTCCGGTGGGGCCCTGTGGGCATCCAGGAGGGGGAAGTGGGTGCCCGCAGGGAGTCAGGGGTGGGGGGAGGCGTGCGGCCGCCGGAGGCGGTCCACGGCACTAGGTGCCTCCGAGCCTTCCGAGAGGGGGCTCGTCGCCGTAGCGCGTGTGCTGGGTGATGGATTCCTTCAGGTACCAGGTCCCGTTGCGGTTCTTGTACCAGATCTCCTGGATCTCGTTGTTCCCGTCGGCGACGTAGCGCGTGGTCTCCGTGGTGACGACCTTCAGGACCGAGCCGTCGGGGAGTGTGTAGTCCGTCCGGGTGTTGCCGCCCGGCAGCTCGGTGGTGGTCCTCGGGGAGGAAGGTGCGTCGGCCGGGCTGCCCCCGCCGTCAACGAGCGGCTTCTCAACCGTCAGGTACGCGGGCGGCCTGCCCACGCCGTTGGCGACGTCCTCCTGGCCTGAGGGTGTGTCCTCCCATTGCCAGACCAGCCCCCACTCCCCGTCCGGCATCTTGCTCCACATCTGGAGCGGGCGGCCCTTTTCATCGGTGACATAGCGCATCGATTCCCCTGGGGCGCCTCCCTCGGAATCGGCGTCCATATAGACCTTCGTGACGGTTCCGTCGGCGGTCCGGGTCGTCGTCACGGAATCCCCGTCGCCCGGCAGCTTGCGGTACGTCTCGGAGTAGACCATCCCGTTCTTGCTGTTCGTGACGGTCGTGGTCGTCTCGATCGGGTTGCCGTCCTTGTCGAGCTCGACCTCACCGTTCTGGTCGAGCTTGTACGTGACCTCCGTGGTGCCGTTCTCGGTGGTCTGCCGGAACGACTTGGGGGCATCGGGCGGCGGTGCCTCCGGATTCCGGTCCTGTCCGCGCCTTTGATACAGGGGGTCGGGTCGGCCGCTGTCGGGGGTCCAGGGCTTCTCCTTCTGCATCTCCTCGAGGTCGTCGGCCTTGCTCTGCTTCAGCTCGTCCGACCGCTTCCGCAGGTCCTCGTCCGCCTTGTCGAGGTTCTCCCGCTCCTGGTCGAGCGCGGGCTGCTCCTTCCACAGGTCCTCCTGCTGCTTCTGAAGGTCCTCCCGCCGCGGCTGGAACCCGTCCTGATCCCTGCTCAGGTCGTCGCGCTCCGAGTTCAGGAGTTCCTGCTCCTTCTCCTGACCCTCTGCCAGCTTCTTCCGCTCGGCGTCGTGCTCCTTCCAGAGGGCCTTCTGTTCCCCGAGCAACTCGGCCTGTCGCTTCTCCAGTGGTTCCTGGTCCTTGAGGATCGCCTGCTGCTCGCTGTCCAGTTCCCGCTGTCTGCGCTCCAGGGGTTCGAACGCCTTCGCCTGTTCCCGCTGACTCTCCTCCAGGGCGTCCCACTTCTTCTGCAGGGGTTCGCCCTCCTGCTTCCAGAGGGCGTCCTGTTCAGCCGTGAGCGCGTCCTGCTTCTTTTGCCAGGCGTCCAACTCGCCCTGGGTGACACCGTTTTTGCGCAGCAGGGCGTTGCGTTCCGCCCACAGGGCCTGCTGCTTTTTCTGCAGAGCGCTCTGCTTGGCGTCGTAGCTGTCCTGTTCCCTCTGCAGGACTGCCTGTTGCGCCAGGAAAGCGGCCTCCTGCTTCTTGCGCAGGTCCGCTTCCTCACGCCACAGCGCCTGTTGCTTCTCCTGAAGCTCCTCCTGGCGCTGCCGCAAAGGCTCCTGTTCCTCATCCAGAGCCTTGAACTTCGCGTCCAGCGCGTCCTGTTCGGCTTTTTGGGCGGCGTCCTGCCTGGTGCGCTCCTCCAATTGGGTGCGCCACAATGCCTGCTGCCTTTCCTGGAGCTCCTCCTGCCGTTTCCGCAGAGGCTCTTGTTCCTTCTCCAGGGCCTTGTTCTTCTCGTCCAGCTCCTGCTGCCGCTTCTCCAGGGCCTCCTGCTTCTTTTCCAGTGCGGCGCGCTTCTTGGCCAGTTCGGCCTCCTGCTGTTTCAGGCGGGTCTCCTGGGCCGCGTACCGCATCCGGATGTCGTCGGCCTGTACCTTCTTCCGCTTGGCGTCCATCCGCTGCTCGTAGGCCTTGCGGTCGGACTCGGCCTGCGCCCGGTGGAGGGAGGCAGCCTGCTGGGCCGCCGAGGAGGCGGTGCCGGCGTCCGCGTCGTAGAAGTTCTTTCCGATCTCGTCCAGGAGGTTTCCGAGGTCGGTGAAGACCTGCCACGCCTGCTGGAAGGATTTTCGCCAATCGCCGTAGAAATCGGTGAGCGCTTCGGTCGTCTGCTTACGGTTGCCGATGTCCGAGCGGGCGAAAGTACGCTTCGACTGCGACTCGATGTCCATCTCGTCACGGAGGTGCCACACATGCCGGGCGAGTTCGTACATCAGGTCGTAGTCGATCGACAGGCGCCTCCCACCAGACTGGGGATCTGCCATTTACTCGGTACTCCCTTCCGGTCTCGGTGGCGAATCGGTCCGTGATGCGTGGCGGCCCTCGCATCGGGTTGCCCTGTAGACGCAATGGGGGGTGCGCACGGTTCAAACGAATTTCACTCGAATCACACTGACCAGTAAGTATGTGGCGTGCATCACTCGGGTGAACTGCGGGCCGTTCCATTTACGTCACCAGGAGGTCAACCGCGCGAACGCGGCCGACCCTCGTGTCCTGAACACTTTGGAGGACCCTGTGGCCAGCCCCGATGACTGGAACAAAGTTGGTCTCGACGGAAATCCGGTCTCGGGAAACCCTGATGTCCTCGACGGCATCGCCAATGAGCTCTGGGACCTCAGGGACGTGGCCCGTGATGTCGACGCAGGGCTCGACGTCTTGCTGCGCAGTTCAGAGAGCGGGGGATTCGAGGGCAGCACCGCAGACGGCATGCGCGACTACGTCAAGAAGGAACTCAAGACGTTCACGGCGAACGTCGCCCTCTCGTTCGAGCAGGCCGGTAACGCCGTGGCGCGGTACGCGCTCTCCCTGCGGCGTGCCCGGGACAGAGCCGAGGACGCCGCGAGGCGGGCCGGCCAGGTCGCCATACCCCCGGCAGGCCTCGTCGGAAAGAACGCCCCGCCCCCGGCGGAGCTGACCGCCGCCAAGAACGACGTGGAGGCGGAGGTCGACTTCGTCACCGCCGAGGCGAAGATCATGGAGGAGGCCCTCCACGACGCGGCCTCCCTGGTGTCCCGGCCCGTCAAGAAGGTCAAGAAGACCTTCTGGCAGAAGTTCTGGCACGCCCTGGAGATCATCGGCGTGGTGCTGGCGGTCGTCGGCGTCATCTTCGGAGGGTGGATAGCGCTCGCCGCGTTCGCCGTGGGCGCGGTGCTGTTCTTCAAAGCCGTGGCCGACTACGCGGCGGGCAAGGGCAACGGCCTCAGCCTGGCCCTGGCGTTCCTGGGCATTATGTTCCCGTCGACCAAGGGCCTCACCACCGCAAGCGGCCTGCTGCGGGTGCTCGGGGCCGGGGGGAAGGCCCTCCTCGGAGGAGGGGCGAGGGCAGCCTCGGCGATGACGCGTACGGTCCTTCAGGGCAGCAGGATGCTGTTCTCCGCCCCCGGCAATTTCGCGCGCATGTCCGCCCAGAACCTGCTGGGCGCGGCCCGCTGGACGGGCAACCTGGTCTCCGTCCTTCCGGGCGCGATCCGTACCGGGTGGCAGGTGAGTCGCGATGTCGCCAGGGGCACGTGGAAGCAGTTCACCGGCGGGCTGGGCCGCGACTTCGCGAGGTCCACGAGCTTCGTCGGCGGCAGCAGGGCCCTGCGGCTGAGCGTCTTCGCCATGGTCGCCCTGCCCCGGTTCATGGCGAACACGTTCCTGCCGCTCAGGTATTTCGAGATCTCCAAGTTCGGCTGGCGGGGCGCCTTCCGCATGGGCATCCTCGAACGCGGCCTGCACATGCGGCCCACCGTCGGCCAGTCCCTCACCCGGATCGGCGGCGGCCTCGGCAACGCCCCCTCGTTGCGGCCCAAGGATCCGTTCGCGTCCGGCTCCGGCAGGCCGTTCGGCGATGTGACGACTCCCCGGCTGGTCGTTCCCGGCACACAGGCGTGGAACGACGCGATCGACGATCTGGGCGAGTTCCTGCCGCCCGGCGCCCCGGCATCCTGGTCGGGAGTCAGCTCACTGCCGCCCCGTACGCCCGGCGGGATGCGCGGAGGGATGCCGGACGGAACGTTCGGCCGGATCCCGGCCGCACCCGACGACCTGCTGGAACCGGTCTCCTTCAACGGCCTGGACCCCGCGATGGCCAACTGGGGCAGCAGTGTGTTCCCGATGCGGAGTCTCGACACCCTGGGCACATACAGGGGCGGCTCGCTGCCATTCCCCCTGTTCCGCACGGTGGACAACCTGGACCAGCTGGGCAGGCCCGTCGTCCCCGGGCGCGGGCCCCTCCTGTCGGCGGACCCGGACAGCGCGGTCGTCCGGCTGCGGGAACTGGACACCGCCCTGGATCTTGAGCGCACCGGCACCGGCCTGCTGAAGCCCATCGACGACCTGTCGGAACTGATGTCCCTGAGTGTCGACGGCAAGCTCGGCGGTCTGACTCCGGAGCAACTGGTCAAGGTCCTCGACGGTGAGGTCGACCTGGTGAACGTCACCCCGGAGGGGGTCGTCCTGCGCATCGGCAAGACCGATCCGGTGGACGTCCTGGTCGGCGGCAGGGACGAAGTGACGATCCGCGTCCTGGAACCCCCGCAGGGCGGCACCCTGCCACCCACCTTCCTGAGCAGGATGGCCGGACCGGACTCGCCCACCCGCATGGGCATCAGCCTCGACGACCTGGCACGGCTGATCCCGGACACCACCGACGGCATGCGCGAGGCACGTCAGCTGCTCGGACTGGGCCCGGCGCGGAACGACCTCACCGTCCAACCGGTGACACCGCAGCCCGGCTTCCAGCCGCTGACGCTGCGGGAGATCGTCACGGGCGGGGCGGTCGGCAAGACCGCCGGGGAGCGCTTCCAGGCCTGGGTCCGGGTGCAGAACGCCGAGCTGGACCTGGACACCGCCGGCCGCGCACTCACCAGGCTGACCGAGCTGCCCGACACTCCCCCGCTGCGGCTCGCCCAGGCCGAACTGGACCTGAGCGGCGCGGAGCTGCGGCTCAACCAGGCCCGGATGGACTTCGGCAGGCTCGGCATGGACCCGGACGTGGTCCGCCAGAACATCTCGGTGATGACGGTCCGCCTGGAGGGGCCGGTGGCCAACCTGCCGACCGGTGAACTGCCGCTGCTGGACAGCTTGGGGCAGCCCACCGGTCGATGGATCACCGTGGAGTCCGGGGAGACCCCGACCTGGGTCCTCAGGACGGATGCGGGAGTCGTTCCCGGCACCACCGTGCGGATGGCCGACGACGGCTTCGTGGTCACCACTCCCGAGGGTGTCTTCAAGGTCGGACCGGACGGCACGCCTGTGCCCGATGTCGGCCGGCTCCTGGGGGATCTGGGCCGGTTCGACGGCGTACGGCTCTCGGGATCGGGCGAGCTGACAGGGCTGGGGCTGAGGGTGACGCAGCTTTCGGCGACCGATCTCGTCCCGGTGGCGTTCCGGATCGACGTCACGGACTTCACCGCCGCGGGCGGGCCGGTGCGGCTGCCGGATCTCGCGGTGGCGGTCCGCGAGGGCGGCGGCTTCACCGTCGCCGGCCCGCCCAGCGGGGTGCGCCTGCAGTTCGACGGCGCGGGGGTGCTGGAGTTCCGGGAGTTCCGGGTCCCCGGCACGGACCTCTCGCTGCGTTTCGGTGACGACGTCATGAGTGGGCTGCCGCAGGTGGTCGGCGCGGACGGGCTCCCGTTCACCGGCGCGCAGGGCATGGACTTCGTACGGACGGCCGACGGCGGTCTGACGGTGCGGGTGCCCATGACGGACGCGCCGGGTGCCGCCGCGGCGGAGTTCCGGTTCGGCCTGAGGGGCGCGCTGATCGGCCGCGACGTTCCGCTGACCGGGCACGGCATGGACGTACTGTCCGGCATGAGTCTGCGCCTCGGCTTCGACACGGGTATCGCCGGAACCGTGGTGTCACGGGACCTCGTCGGCGGTGGCTTCGGCACCCGCCTGCTGTTCCGGATCGACGCGACCCCGTCGTCGCTGACCGGTCGGCTCGGCGAAGGGGCCACGCTCACCGAGTCGTTCAGCGGCAGGGTGTTCCACTTCGACAGCGCCGGGCAGCTCCGTCTCCGTGACCTGCCGGACGGGCAGGGTGGCTTCCTGCGGTTCGAGGGCACCTCCGAGACCCCGTCACTGCGCCTGGACACCTCCGGAACGCCGGTGGAACGGCTGTCGGTCTCGGGGCTGGACGACGCCGGTGCGGTGGGCGACTTCCGGCCCGTGGACTTCGGCGGGGCGCCGCAGACGCGGTTCCCGCTGGACGGCATCCCCGAGCAGATCCTGCCGGGCGACGCGCTCGCGGAGCGCTTCCCGTTGGCGGCGATCCCCGAGGAGAGCCTGCGGGAGGTATCCCTGTCGGCGCCCGGGCTGGAAGGCGTACGGCTGCGGTTCACCGAAGCGCCTGGGGGCGAGGTGCTGCCCGACGTCGCGCATTGGGAGCTCGCCGATTCAGCCGGGCTGTCCATGGCCGACCGCCTGGTGCTGGAGCAACTCGACGACGGGGCGTTCACCGTCGTCGACCCGGTGCGCAACGCACGCTGGGAGCTGGACCCGCAGCTTCAGCCGCTGTCCCTGGAGGTCGGGCTCCCCGGTACGGAGCGGTCCCTGCGGTTCGACCTGGCCGGGGACCAGTTGCCGACCGTGGTGGGCCGGGGCACCGTGTCGCCGGCCGACGG
Organism: Streptomyces spongiae; assembly: GCF_009377185.1. Classification (GTDB taxonomy): domain Bacteria; phylum Actinomycetota; class Actinomycetes; order Streptomycetales; family Streptomycetaceae; genus Streptomyces; species Streptomyces spongiae. Next base: position 5,990 of record NZ_VJZC01000063.1, on the reverse strand, counting down.
GTTCGTGGTCGAGCCGCTGCGAGGCGGTTCGGGTGAGCTGACCGGAGTGACCGTACGGATGCCGGACACCCCGGGGGCACGGGGCCCGCTGCCGGAGTGGCGGTTCGACAACGCCGGGCTGCTGCGCGAGGCGAGGCTGCCGCTGACCGGTCCCGGAGCCGATCCGGCGCTGCGAGGGCTGACCGTGCGGGTGGTTCACAGGCCCGCCACGGAACTGGGCGCCGGCGGGCGGACGTTCGAGCTGATCGGGTCATCGCGAACGACGGGTGCGTTCACCGTCGCCCCCCTGACGGGGGAAGCGGCGCAGCGCCTGCCGGGCGGCTTCTCCCTCACCGACTCGGTGACGGGCCTGCGCTGGAACGCCGACAGCGCGGGCCGGATCGACCTGGCGGCGAGCGTGGCCGAGGACGGACTGCGGGTCGAGCGCCTCGGAGATCTCGACGCCCTCGACGATCTCGACACCCTCGGTTCCGTCGCCGACCGCCTCTCCACCGAGTCGCCGCATGTCGGACCACTCACCCAGGTACCGGACGGGGGGCTCGGACCCCTGCCCGACCTGGAGCGCATCTTCCAGGGCACGCTGCGTGAGGGAGCGGCACTTCGCCCGGAACCGGTCCCGACCGCCCTGACGTCCGCGCTGGTCGGCGGCCGGACGGACCTCTCCTCCGTACGCGGGCTGGACGAGTTCTTCCACACGGTGGACGAGGTGGCGCACGACCCGCGTACCGCGCCGGGCGTGCTCCAGGTCGAGCGGCTCGCCACGGAGGCACAGGACGTGCTGCGTACGGGTGGCTTCGACACCCGCCTTCTGCACGGGGATCTGCGAGGCCTGCGCAGCAGCGCCCTGGCCAGGGTGACCGGCGACGCGCGCCAGGCGCTCGACGCGCATCTGGGGTCGCTGTCCGGTGACACGCGAGCGGCCGGAGCCGTCGGGCCGGACGGGCGGCCGTTCGACGTGGACTTCACCGTGACGCCCGGATGGGGCGGCGGTCACTCCGTCGTGCACGACCTGACCGGTCTGCGGATGGAGTTCGACGCCCAGCGGGGGCTGGTCTCCCGCGAGTTCTTCCTGCATGACGCCCCGACGGACCTCGCCGGGCTGAAGCTCGCCGCGTCCGACAGCATGACCGGGGAAGGCCTGCTGATCAGGGAATTCACGGTCGTGGACCCGGCGGGGGCCGTGGACCGGTTCGTGGCGGAACCAGTGGGCTCGGCGCTTGAACAGACGGGTGCCCGGTTCTCGGTCCTCGACCGTGTCACCGGCAACCGGTTCCACTTCGCGCTCGAAGGCACGATGATCGCCGGCGATGTGCAGCTGGGCCGGACCCTGGGCGTACTGCGCCTGGACATGAGCGCGGCGGGCCGTCCGCCGAGGGTGCTGGACACGGCGGGAGCACCGGTGTCGTCGCTGCGTGCGGACACGCTGGGCGGCGGCCGAGTGGCCCTGACCCCCGTCGGCGAGTCCCTCACCCGGCCGTTGCAGCGGGTGGTGATCGACTCGCACAGCCTGGGCGTGACGGAGAAGATCATCGGCGTTCCCGGTCCGCGCGGCGACCTGTTCGGCCAGTACTGGAAGGTCGACTACACCTCGGGCACGGCCGTACGCCTCGACGAGGCCGGACGCGAGCTGACCGGGCGGCTCGACACCGCCACCGTCCGTATGACGCCCAGCGGGGAGATCGCCCTGGTGGGCTCGGACGGCCGGATCCTGTACGAGAGCCTGGGTCCCGGCAGGACGGTCGCGGCGGTGGACCGTACCGTCGACCTGGAGAACCTCAGACCCGCGGAGCCCGTGTGGCGGGCGACCGACGAGCCGCTGTGGCGGTACGACGACCGCGCTCCCGAGGCGATCCACACCGAGGGGTTCCGGCCGAAGAACCCTTCCTTCCTGGATCTCGGGCAATACGTCAGAGCGAACAGTCCCTCCGGCTTCGTCAGCACCACCGCCGACTCCGCGCTCTCGTGGGGATCGCGCTACAAGTACGAGATCGACGCGCCCGGTGGCATCGACGTCAACAAGACCTTCGACAAGGATCCCGTCCTGAGCCGGGGCGGAAACCCGTTCGCGAACGAGGCCGAGATCTCCTTCGCCGGCGGCGTGCAGCCACGCTTCGTCAAGGGCGCGGAGGTGATGAGCGGCGCCGAGCGCGGCGTGTGGAAGCCCAACCCGGCCTTCCGCCCCGAGGGTGCGGAGCAGGAGTGGACGCGGCAGGCGACGTACTTCTTCAAGGCGATGAACCAGACGCCGGCGCCGATGGCCACGACGCACACGGTGAACCCGGGGGCGACCGTGCACTCCGTGGTGCAGGTGGTGGAGCAACCGCTGCACGGCGCACCGGAGTTGACCGCCGGTATGAAACTGAGGATGACGCAGGGCCCGGCGGCGGACGGCGCGGCCCATGCCCCGCATGTGGAGCTGCTTGGCCCCGACGGGCTGCGGCCGCAGGGCTGGTCGGTGGTGTCCCACAACGAGGGTTTCACGGTCACCGACCCCACCGGGCAGACGCACTGGAACTTCGACTCCCAGTTGCAGCCCCTCGCCGACGACCTGCCGTTGGGCGGCCAGGGGCTGCCCGACGAGGACGACCTGCTCACCTTCGACTTCGAGGCCGACTTGCCATTCCCGGCAGCAGGCGACGAACTCGCACAACTCGACGACCTCCTCCTACCTGACCCCACGCCCAACGGCCACGGGCTCCCCGACGACCCGTTCCACCAACTCCCCGACGAGGACGACCTCTTCACCTTCGATTTCGAGGTCGACCTGCCGTCCCCGGCGGCCGGCGACGAACTCGCGCAACTCGACAACGTCCTCCTGCCCGACCCCACACTCAACGGTCACGGAGCCCTCAACGACCCGCTGCCGTCAATCCCCGAAGACGACGAGCTGTTCGCCTTCGACCTGCCCGCCGCAGGGTTGTCGCCCACGGCCGGGCCGTCCCGGCCCCTGGCCGAGGGCTGGTCGATCGTCCAGCACCAGGGTGGCGGCTTCACGGTCTTCGATCCGTCCGGGCAAAGGCTCTGGAACCTCGACGGCCAACTTCAGGTCCTGTCGCAGCACGTGCAGGTCCCGGGCACCCAGTACCTGGTGTCCTTCGACTTCACCGGGCAGCACTCCCCGACCGTCCTGGGGCCCGACGGCTTGCCCGCGTCCGGTTGGTCGGTGATGGAGCACCAAGGCAACTTCGCGGTCCTCGACCCGACGGGGCACATCCGCTGGACCATCGAGCCCCACATGGTGGAGACCCCCGATCCGAACGCGCTGCTGGCGAACGGGGCCACCCTGGCCGACGACGTGCCGCTGCCCGGTGTTCCGGGCGACCCGCTGCTGCACGGCCATTCCGTGCTGGCCCACTACCCGCCGGGCTTGGGCCCCGGCCCGGCCGTGTCGCGGTTCGAGATTCTCGGGCCGGCGGCGGACCGTTTCCTGGTCGGACCGGTGGACGCGGCGCTGGAGCAGCTCGGCGCCCGGTTCTCCGTCCTCAGCCGCGACACCAACAACCTGTTCCATTTCGGTGCCGGGGGGTCGCCGGTCGGCGTCGACGTCTGGCTGGGACAGGACATGGGCATCCTGCGCCTGCCTCTGGACGGGTCCGGCCGGGCTCCCGAGGTGCTGACCTCCATGGGCACGCCGACGGCGGCGATGCGGGCGCAGGAGTTCCCCGGTGGCCAGGTCGCCGTACTCCCGGTCGGCCGGCAGCTGACCCGCCCGTTGCAGCATGTGGTGATCGACCCCCACAGCCTGGAAGTGCTGGAGAAGACCGTCGGTATCCCGGCGAGGTTCGGCGACCGGCAGGGCCGGTACTGGCGCGTCGACTTCACCTCGCGCACGGCCGTCACCCTCGACGAGGCCGGTTTCGAACTGCCCAGCGGCTTCGACCCCGTCAGGGTCGACGTGGAGCCGAACGGCGAGTTCAGCCTGCTCGGCGCGAACGACGGGGTGCTGTACGCGAGTTCCGGACCGGGGCGCCTGCTTGCGGCGATCGACCCGGTGGATCTGGGCACGCTGGCCCCCGAGCGGATCGTGTGGCGCAAGACCGACGAGACGTTGTGGCGGAACGACAACCGGGGCCCGGAGACGATCTTCAACGAGGGCTTCCGGCCCAGGGATCCCGCCTTCCTCGACCTGGACGAGTACGTCAGGGCCAACACGCACTCCGCCTTCGTCAGCACGACCATCGATTCCAACCTGGGGTGGAACTCGAAGTTCAGGTACGAGATCCACGCGCCCGGCGGCATCGACGCCAACGAGTCCTTCCGCGCCAACAACGCGGCCAACCCGTTCGCGAACGAGGTCGAGATCTCCTTCCCCGGCGGCGTGCACCCACGGTTCATCCGACGCGTCGAGGAACTGCAGGAGGGCCAGGCCATCGGGCAGCTGGACAACCCGGCGTTCCAGTCCATGGTGGGCGACGAGGTGTCACGGCGGACCGCCACCTACTTCATCCGGGCGATGGACCAGACTCCCGCCCCGATGACGGTGACGCACACCATGCGGCTGGAGGACGCCACGGGGACGGTACTCCCCGTGGTCCACGTCACGGAGGAACCGCTGGTCGGGGCCCCCGATCTGGCCGGGATGAGGTTCCGGCTGACGGAGATGCCGCAGACGGGGACCTCCACCGCCTTCTCCCGCATGGAACTGCTGGGCCAGGACGGCCTTCCGGTACCGGACCGGACGCTCCTGCCTCGCGAGGGTGGCGGTTTCACGGTGAGTGGCGGCCCTCGCGGCGACCTTCACTTCGGCCCCGGCGGCGCCTTCGAGTTCCGTGACGTGCGGCTGGGAGGCATCGACCACACGCTGCGGTTCGACACCCCGTCCGGCGTCGACGGCATGCCGAAGCTGCTGGGCAAGGAGGGCGCGCCGGTGGAGGGCGTCCAGATCCGGCGTGCGGGCGACGGTGGCCTGACGGTGGACGTACGCGTGCCGTGGCAGGAGGACACGCGGCTGCGGTGGCGGTTCGCCGAGAACGGGGAGCCGGCCGGCCAGTCGGTGATCGTCCCTGACCGGCTCGCGGCGGCCGTGGACCGGTCGGTGGACGTCGACAGCATCACGCCGAAGGACCTGGTGGCCTGGCGGGACTCGTACGAGACGCTGTGGCGGTACGACGATCGCCCGCCGAAGGTCATCTTCAAGGAGGGCTTCGCTCCCCGGAACCCCGAGCACGTCGATCTCAAGCAGCTCGTCGAGTTCAACCGGCACTCGGCGTTCGTCAGCACGACCTTCAGCGCGGACGCGAAGTTCGCCAGGGGCACGTTCCGGTACGAGATCTACGCGCCGGGCGGTATCGACGCCGGCGAGACCCTCAGGGACGTCCACATCGGCGACGGTGTGGGCAACCCCCACGAGGGCGAGTTCGAGATCTCGTTCCCCGGCGGTATCAGGCCGCAGTTCATCAAGGGCGCCCACAAGGTCGTGGACCCGGACGGAGCGCACACCCTCACCCGGTGGAAGGCCAACCGGGGTTTCGACCCGACCGCGGTCAACACCGAGGTCGTGCGCCCGATCGCATCGCAGGACGTCCAGCGGATCTTGTCCGATGCGGCGGCCAAGGCACCCGTGTCCAAACCGGTGCAGGTCCCGGAGGAGCTGGAACGGTTCGCCCGGGCCTTCGGCAAGATGACCGCGTTCGAGGCCGGCAAGCTGTGGGACGACGCCAGTGGGATCATCTCGCAGTTCGACGCGTTCCCCCTGAGGATCGACGGGGAGCGCGCGGCCCTGCTGAAGCGGGACCCCTTGCAGTACTGGCACACGATGCGTGTGGCGCAGGAACTGCATCTCCACGCGGGCAGAAGTCAGAAGTTGCTCCGCGGCATCGACGTGGCCAGGGATCTGGCCGCCGAGCGGGGCGTCGACGGCGTCCCCCGGGGACTCGTGGGCGGGAGCCCCGGGCCCGCGCACCTGCCCGGGTCCTCCGGCGGGGCCGGCCCGTCCGGCGAGCGTACGGCCCTGGACGGTCCGGCGGTCCAGACCTCCGCCCCTGCCGCTC
>NZ_VJZC01000630.1 GCF_009377185.1 Streptomyces spongiae | reverse complement strand
CCCCGAACCCTGAGGTTCGGGGACCCGGCCGCCAGTGGAAGGACGATCGTGGAAGGACGATCGCGGAGGGACGGTCACGGAGAGGCGGTCACACGGACGCGGGCTCCGGTTCGTCCGAGGCCTGGTCCGTGGCCGACTGCTCGGGCAGTCCCGCCTTCTTCGCGCGCTTCGCCGCCTTCTTCTTCGCCCGCCGCTCCTTGCGGAGCTCGATCATGGCGTAGAGCGTGGGCACCAGCAGAAGCGTGAGCAGGGTCGACGTGATCAGGCCGCCGATCACGACCACCGCCAGCGGCTGGGCGATGAAGCCGCCCTCGCCGGTGATGCCCAGGGCCATGGGGAGCAGCGCGAAGATCGTCGCCAGTGCCGTCATGAGGATCGGGCGCAGACGGTGGCGGCCGCCTTCCACCACGGCCTCCACCACGCCGTAGCCCTGGCGCCGGTACTGGTTGATGAGGTCGATCAGGACGATCGCGTTGGTCACCACGATGCCGATCAGCATCAGCATGCCGATCATGGCCGGGACGCCCATCGGGGTGCCCGTGGCCACCAGCAGGCCGAGGGCGCCCGTCGCCGCGAAGGGGATGGAGACCAGCAGGATCAGCGGCTGGACCAGGGAGCGGAAGGTGGCGACCAGCAGCATGAACACGATCGCGATCGCCGCCAGCATCGCCAGACCCAGTGACGCGAACGCGTCGTCCTGGTCCTGCGAGACACCGCCGATCTCGGCCGTGGCGCCCTCCGGGAGCTTCAGCGCGTTCAGCTTGGAGGTCAGGTCCGCGCTGACCGCGCCCGTGTTGTCACCCGTCGGCTTCGCCGTGATGGTGGCCGCCCGCTGACCGTCGATACGGGTCATGGAGACCGGGCCGTCCACCAGCTTCACGTCCGCGATGTCGCCCAGCTTCACCGGACCCAGGCGGAGTGCCTTCAGCTCGGCCAGCGTGTCCGCCGGCTTCGCCGACCTGATGACGATGTCCCGCTCCGTGTCGTCCAGGATCGCCCGGCCGCTCGTCGTGCCGCGCACCGCCTGGGTGACGGCCGCGCCGAGGGTGGTGTCGTCGAAGCCGGCCGCGGCCGCCTTGTCGTTGGCGCGTACGGAGATCCGCGGCACGCTCTGCGCCAGGTCGCTCGTGACGTCGGTGACGTCGTCGAGCTTCGCGACCTCGTCACGGACGTCGTCCGCGGCCTCGCGCAGCACCCCGGCGTCCGCCGCCTTCACGACCACGCTCAGGTCCTGGCTGCCGAAGCCGTCCCCGGCCGCGACCGTCGTCGTACCGATCCCGGAGAGCTCCCCGAGCCCCTTCTCGATACGGTCCTGGACGTCCTCGTGCGACGCCGAGTCGTCCAGCATGACGGTGTACGACGCCTGGTTGGTGTCCGTACCGCCGCCGAAGGCCGCGAGGAAGCCGGACGAACCGATGGTGACCTGGTAGTCCTTGACGCCGTCGATGCCCGAGAGCATCTTCTCGACCTTCTTGGCCGCCTCGTCCGTCGCCGCCAGGCTGGTGCCCGGCTTCAACTCCTGCTTGACGTTCAGGACTTCCTGCTCGCCCTGGTCGAAGAAGTTCGTCTTCAGCAGCGGGGCCATGCCGAACGTGCCGATCAGGACCACCACAGCGATCGCGACGCTCGTCAGGCGACGGCGGGTCGCGAAGCGCAGGACCGGGACGTAGAGGCGCTGGAGCCGGCTCCTCGCCTCCTTCTCCTCCGCCTTGCGGCGGGCCTCCTCGGCGTCCTCGGGCGTGCCCTTCGGGGCGCGCAGGAACCAGTACGACAGCACCGGGACGACCGTCAGCGACACCACGAGGGACGCGAGGAGCGCCGCCGTCACCGTCAGGGAGAACGAGCCGAACAGCTCGCCCACCATGCCGCCGGTCAGGCCGATCGGGAGGAAGACCGCGACCGTGGTCAGCGTCGAGGACGTGACCGCGCCCGCGACCTCCCGTACCGCCTTGAGGATCGCCTCCTGGCGCTCCTCGCCGTAGCCGAGGTGGCGCTTGATGTTCTCCAGGACCACGATCGAGTCGTCGACGACGCGGCCGATGGCGATGGTGAGCGCGCCGAGCGTGAGCATGTTCAGGGAGAGGTCGCGGGTCCACAGGACGATCAGGGCCAGGACGACGGAGAGCGGGATGCTCACCGCCGTCACCAGCGTCGAGCGGATCGACGCGAGGAAGACCAGGATGACGAGGACCGCGAAGACGAGGCCCAGCGCGCCCTCGGTCGTGAGGCCGCTGATGGACTTGGCGACGGCCGGGCCCTGGTCGCTGACGACGGTGATGGTCGTGCCCGAGCCCAGGTCCTTGCGCATGCCGGGCAGCGCGTCCTCGACGGCGTCCGAGATGGCGACCGCGCTGCCGTCGCGGTCCATGGTGACGCTCACGGCGAGGCTCGGCTTGCCGTCGGTACGGGTGAGGGAGTCGGCGCGGGCCTCCTGCTCCTTGACGGTGGCGACGTCACCGAGGCGTACGGGCTTCGTCGCGCCCTGACCACTCTGGCCGCCCTGGCCGCCCTGACCGGTGACCATCAGGTCCTCGATCTGCTGCAGCGAGGTGTAGCCGCCGCCGACCTGGACGGTGCGGTTGGAACCGTCCTCGTCGAACGAGCCGGCCGGGACGGTCGCGCCACCCGCCTGGAGGGCCTGGCCGAGCGCGGCGGAGGTGAGACCGGCCTCGGCGAGCTTCTTGTCGTCGGGTGTGACGGTGACCTGGAGGTCCCGTACGCCGTCGACCGTCACCTGGCCGACGCCGTCGATGCCCTTGAGGTCGGGTACGACGGTCCGGTCGAGCTTGTCGGCGAGGGCCTGCTGGTCCTGGCCGGAACCGGAGCTGACGGCGAGGACGACGGTCGGGATGTCGTCCGTCGAACCGGCGACGACCTGCGGGTCGACCTCGTCCGGGAGCTGGACGCGGGCCCGGTTCACGGCCTGCTGGACGTTGGCGACCAGCTGGTCGGTGCCCTTGCCGTAGTCGAAGGAGGCCATGATCAGGGCGTTGCCCTCACTGGCCGTGGAGGTGACGCCCGTGATGCCGTCGACGGCTTCGAGGCTGTCCTCGATGGGCTCGACAACCTGCTTCTCGACGACGTCGGGCGACGCGCCCTGGTACGGCGCGAGGACGGACACCATGGGAAGTTCGATGGTGGGCAGCAGCTGCTGCTTGAGCTGGGGTATCGCGATCGCTCCGAAGGCGAGCGCGATGATCGACATCAGGCCGATCAGGGCCCGTTGTGCGAGGCTGAATCGGGACAGCCAGGACATGGGTCAGGGTCTCTCTTCTGTGAGCGGCAGAAGCGGGCGGGAGCCGGCGGTCGCAGGCGAGGCGCACGGCGCAGAATGAAGCGCACGGGCACCTGTGCAGCACATGTGAGCGCCCGCCCTTACACCCTGAGCCATCGCGGAGCGCCCACTTGTAGGCCCCAGGTCCCGTTCCTTATGCGGCACCTACTCCGGCCGCAGTACACCCGGGTCGAGCTCAGTCCACCCTTGGGCGTACGAGCCCGGACTCGTACGCGATCACCACGAGCTGGGCCCGGTCGCGGGCGCCGAGCTTGGCCATGGCCCGGTTGACGTGCGTCTTCACGGTCAGCGGGCTCACTTCGAGCCGCTCGGCGATCTCGTCGTTGGAGTGCCCGCCCGCGACCTGGACGAGGACCTCGCGCTCCCGGCCGGTCAGGGAGCCGAGCCGCTCGGAGCGGGCGGGGTCGCGCCCGTCGTCGTCCGAACCGTCGCCCTGGGCGAGGAACTTGGCGATCAGCCCCTTGGTGGCGGCGGGCGACAGCAGTGCCTCGCCGCCCGCCGCGACCCGGATCGCGTTCAGCAGTTCCTCGGGCTCGGAGCCCTTGCCGAGGAAGCCGGAGGCGCCCGCGCGCAGCGACTGCACCACGTACTCGTCGACCTCGAACGTCGTCAGCATGACCACGCGGACGTGGGTGAGCGCGGGGTCGGCCGTGATGAGCCGGGTGGCGGCGAGCCCGTCGGTGCCCGGCATACGGATGTCCATCAGCACCACGTCCGCCCGCTCCTCGCGCGCGAGTTCCACGGCCTCCGCCCCGTCCGAGGCCTCCCCCACGACCTCCATGTCCGGCTCGGAGTCGACGAGCACACGGAAGGCGCTGCGCAGGAGCGCCTGGTCGTCGGCGAGCAGGACGCGGATGGTCATGTGGTGTCCCCCGGTGGGTCAGAGCTGGGTGGGTAAGCGCTGGGTCGGTCGTAGGGGCCTGTCCGTGGCGGTCACGCGGTGTCCTCGGCCGGGGCGGTACGACTGCTGACCGGCAGGATCGCATGGACGCGGAAGCCGCCGCCGTAGCGGGGGCCCGCGGTGCAGCTGCCGCCGAGGGCGGTGACGCGTTCGCGCATACCGAGGAGGCCGTGGCCGCCACCGTCGTCGTGCGCCTCTTGGCCGGTGGGCTCTCCGCTGCCGTTGTCGAGCACGGTGACCTCGATGTTCGGTCCCACGCGTACGACGCTGACCTCGGCCTTCGCCTCGGGTCCCGCGTGTTTGCGGACGTTGGTGAGGGCCTCCTGGATGACGCGGTACGCGGCGAGGTCGACGGCGGCCGGGAGGGCGGTGCCGTGGTCGGCGCGGGCGACCTCGACGGGGAGACCGGCGTTGCGGAAGGTGCCGGCGAGTTCGTCGAGCCGGTTCAGCCCGGGGGCGGGCTCGGTGGGGGCCTCGGGATCGCCGGACTGCCTCAACAGGCCGACCGTGGCGCGGAGTTCGTTGAGCGCGGAGCGGCTGGCCTCGCGGACGTGGGCGAGGGCTTCCTTCGCCTGGTCCGGCCGTTTGTCCATGACGTGGGCGGCGACTCCGGCCTGGACGTTGACGAGGGCGATGTGGTGGGCGACGACGTCGTGCAGGTCGCGGGCGATGCGGAGGCGTTCCTCGGCGACGCGGCGGCGGGCCTCCTCCTCGCGGGTGCGTTCGGCACGTTCCGCGCGTTCCCTGATGGCGTGGATGAAGGCGCGGCGGCTGCGTACGGCGTCTCCGGCCGCGGCGGCCATGCCGGTCCAGGCGAAGAGGCCGAGGTTCTCCTGCTCGTACCAGGGCAGGGGGCCGACGAGCATGGCCGTGCCGGTCAGGGTGGTCATGGTGAGCAGGCCGACGCGCCAGGTGGTGGGACGGTCGGTGGCGGAGGCCGAGGCGACGGTGTAGAGGGCGACGACGGCGGACATCGCGACGGGGGCGCGGGGGTCGCCGGTGGCGAGCTCGATGAGCGAGAAGCCGGCGGTGACCGCCAGTACGGTTCTGGGGGCTCGGCGGCGCAGGACGAGCGCGGCCGCGCTCAGCGTCATCAGGGTGACGCCGAGGGCGTCCGGGGTGCGGGCGCCCCACTTCGCCCCGTGCTCGGCGTTCGGGTCGACGAACGAACCGGCCAGCATGCAGACCAGCACGGCGGCCGCCAGGGCGGCGTCCAACGCCAAGGGGTGCGCTTTCAGCCAGTGGCGGGCGTGGAGGAGGGTGCTCACATCTTCAAACGGTACGGGGGCCCTGCCGGGGGCGGAACGGGTGCTGGCGGTAACCGTTCGCGTGGGGCGCCCTCGCGGGGGCTCCGCCCCCGGCCCCCGGGAGGGGGCGGTGGGTGTCTGGGG
>NZ_VJZC01000629.1 GCF_009377185.1 Streptomyces spongiae | reverse complement strand
CCCCCAGCCCCTCACCCTCCTCCACCGCAGCTCGTCGCCGCTCAGGCTCCGGCGTCGAGCCCTACGACTTCCTCCCCCTCGACCCCACGGGCACCCCCTGGCACGACGACGCGTCCCGTGAGACCCGCTGGGCGGCACTCCGCAGAGCCACGGCAGCCCTCACGGACCCCGTAGACCCCACGGACCCTCCGGACCGCACCCACCCGTAGCGTCAGCGGGTGCCCAGTACGCCGCGGAGTTCCTCCGGGAGGAGCTTCTCGCAGGACTTCTGCGAGGCGGTGGTGAGGGCGTCGTTGGTGCAGGTGTAGTAGTCGCTGTAGACCAGCTGGGCGGTGAAGGTGGCGGCCACCATGGTCAGGGCCAGTGACGCGGTCACCAGGCCGCTGATCGCCGCCGTGGTCTGGGGGCGGCCGCTCTGCTCTGGGGCCGGAGAGCTGGGATCGGGGCGGCGCGGCTTGGCGCGCAGCGCGCTGATGCCCCAGTAGAGAGCCAGCGCGCCGAGCAGCAGCGCCACGTACGGCCAGCTGAAGAGGGAGAAGAAGAACGCCCACATACCGGCGAGCAGGGCGTACCGCGCGCGGCGCTGGGCCGGGTCCGTCGGGTCCCAGCGCAGGTTGGAGCCGCCCGGACCGCCCTCGGGGCCGCCCTGTCCGCCACCGGAGGGACGGGGGCGGTCGCCGAAGCCGCCGCCGTTCGAACGGCCGGGCTGGCGGTCGCTCCACTGGCTGCCCCAGGGCGAGTTCCCTTCGTGGTCCCCTTCCTTGCCGCCCGCGGGGCGGCGCGGCTGCCACGGGCGGTCGGGTGTGCCCTCCGGCGGTGGCGCGAAGGGGTTGTCGTCGCCCGGGGCCTGCGCCCCACGCCCACCCTTGTCGCCCTGGCCGGTTTCGGGCGTGCCCTCGCTCTCCCGCGGCGGGGTGGGCGAAGAACGCCGCTCACGCAGCAGGAGCGGTGGAAGGCGGAGGCTGCGGTCCGGCATCAGGTGTGCGTCTTCCCCTTGGAATCAGTGCTGGGATCAGTACGTCCGGAACGGGTCCGTCGGTACTTCGGTGCTGCTGGAACGCCGGTCCCCCGGCGCTGCTGAAACCTTCGTATCCGTCCTTCGTCAACGTCCCAGGGGAGCAAGGCGTTCCCCTCGCCGATCTGCGTTCCCCGGCCGGATGCTTCCCAGACGGTACCTTCCGGCCACGCCCCCGTCCCGTGGGGGCCGTCCGGTGTGCCGGTATCGTTGCTGGCGGTCGACCGCTTCGTAGACTTCCCCGTATCAGGGGGCGTGAAGCATTCGTACGACCGTACAAAAGACTCCCCGAGAAAGGGCCCCGCCGTGGCCGAGCCCGTGGTCAAGTCCGCGGCCAGGCGCCTTGTCGTCCTGGTTTCCGGATCCGGGACCAATCTGCAGGCGCTGCTGGATGCCATCGACGAGGTGGGTGCCGAGGCCTACGGCGCCGAGATCGTGGCCGTCGGTGCCGACCGTGGTGGCATCGAGGGGCTCGCCCGCGCCGAGCGCGCGGGGCTGCCGACCTTCGTGGTGCGGGTGAAGGACTACACCACCCGCGAGGAGTGGGACGCCGCGCTCGCCGAGGCCGTCGCCGCCCACGAGCCGGACCTCGTCGTCTCCGCCGGGTTCATGAAGATCGTCGGTAAGGAGTTCCTGGCGCGGTTCGGCGGGCGGTTCGTGAACACGCATCCCGCTCTGCTGCCCAGTTTCCCGGGAACCCACGGCGTACGGGACGCGCTCGCGTACGGCGCCAAGGTCACCGGATGCACCGTCCACTTCGTCGACGACGGCGTCGACACCGGACCGATCATCGCTCAGGGCGTGGTGGAGGTCCGGGACGAGGACGACGAGAGCGCTCTGCACGAGCGCATCAAGGAAGTCGAGCGAAGGCTGCTCGTCGATGTCGTGGGGCGGATCGCCCGCAACGGCTATCGCATTGAGGGACGAAAGGTAGTTATCCAGTGACCGCCGACATCAACAAGCGGCCCCTCCGCCGGGCGCTCGTCAGCGTCTACGACAAGACCGGGCTCGAGGAGCTCGCGCGCGGACTGCACGAGGCCGGGGTCCAGATCGTGTCCACCGGGTCCACCGCCTCCCGTATCGCCGACTCCGGCGTCCCCGTCACCAAGGTCGAGGAACTCACCGGCTTCCCCGAGTGCCTGGACGGCCGGGTCAAGACCCTCCACCCCAAGGTCCACGCGGGCATCCTCGCCGACCTGCGCCTGGAGGACCACCAGCGGCAGCTCGCCGAGCTCGGGGTGGAGCCGTTCGACCTCGTCGTGGTCAACCTCTACCCGTTCCGTGAGACCGTCGCCTCCGGCGCCACCCCCGACGAGTGCGTCGAGCAGATCGACATCGGCGGTCCGTCCATGGTGCGGGCCGCCGCCAAGAACCACCCGTCCGTCGCCGTCGTCACCAGCCCGGCCCGGTACGCCGACGTCCTGTCGGCCCTCAAGGACGGCGGATTCGACCTCCCCGCCCGCAAGCGGCTCGCCGCCGAGGCGTTCCAGCACACGGCCGCGTACGACGTCGCCGTCGCCTCCTGGTTCGCCTCCTCCTACGCGCCCCTCGACGACTCCCAGTTCCCCGACTTCCTCGGCGCCACCTGGGAGCGCGCGCACACCCTGCGCTACGGCGAGAACCCGCACCAGCCCGCCGCCCTGTACACCTCGGGCACGGGCGGTCTCGCCGAGGCCGAGCAGCTGCACGGCAAGGAGATGTCGTACAACAACTACACGGACACGGACGCCGCCCGCCGTGCCGCGTACGACCACGACGAGCCGGCCGTCGCGATCATCAAGCACGCCAACCCCTGCGGTATCGCGATCGGCGCGGATGTCGCCGAGGCCCACCGCAAGGCGCACGCCTGTGACCCGCTGTCGGCGTTCGGCGGGGTCATCGCCGTCAACCGGCCGGTCAGCAAGGAGATGGCCGAGCAGGTCGCGGAGATCTTCACCGAGGTCATCGTGGCGCCCGACTACGAGGACGGCGCGCTGGAGGCCCTCACCAAGAAGAAGAACATCCGGGTGCTGAAGGCGCCGAACGGCCCGGCGAACCCCGTCGAGCTCAAGCCCGTCGACGGCGGCGCGCTGCTCCAGGTGACCGACCGGCTGCAGGCCGACGGCGACGACCCCTCGGGCTGGACCCTGGCGACCGGTGAGGCGCTCACCGGCGGGGAACTGGCCGAGCTGGCCTTCGCCTGGAAGGCCTGCCGGGCCGTCAAGTCCAACGCGATCCTGCTCGCCAAGGACGGCGCCTCGGTGGGCGTCGGCATGGGGCAGGTCAACCGCGTGGACTCCTGCAAGCTGGCCGTCGAGCGGGCCGGGGAGGAGCGGGCCCGGGGCTCGTACGTCGCGTCGGACGCGTTCTTCCCGTTCCCCGACAACATCGACGTGCTGAGCGCCGCCGGCGTCAAGGCCATCGTCCAGCCCGGCGGTTCGGTCCGCGACGAGCTGGTCGTCGAGGCCGCCCAGAAGGCGGGCATCACGATGTACTTCACGGGGACGCGGCACTTCTTCCACTGAGGCCGGTGGCGGACGCCGATGCCGTACCAAGTTGCTCTTGGTACGGCATCACGTCGAACTGCGCAGGGCGCCCCAGGTGTTGGGGCCCACCTCGCCGTCGACGTCCAGCCCCTTGGCTCCCTGGAACTGCTTGACCGCCGACAGGGTGTCGTCGCCGAACTGGCCGTCGACCCCTGCGGCGCCGAGGCCGTAGCCGCGCTTGAGCAGCATGCACTGCACCTGTGTGACCCGCTGGTTCTTGTCGCCGTACCGGGTCAGCTCGGTGCCGGAGTAGTACGTGCACTGGGAGATCCACGGCGGGATGGCGGGTTTCGTCGCGGACTTGGTGGGGGCGGCACTGGGAGCGGTGCCGGAGCCGCCGCCGTTGTCGCCGCCGGGAGTGGCGGTGACGGTGGCTGTGGGCCGCGTACCGCCCGCGCCACCGGCGGAGCCTGGCGAACCGTCCGTCCCCGTCCCCGTCCCCTTCTCCTTGTCGTCCTTGTCGCCCCTGTCCTTCTCCTTGCTGGAGGAGGGAGAGGGCGAAGTGGAGGAACCGGAGGGTGACGCGGCCGCCCCGTCGTCGGCGGTGGTCTCGACGGTCGTGTCCGACGAGGCGTTGGTGCCGGAGTCCGGGCGCGTGAACAGGAAGGCGCTCACCGCCACGGCCACCACGGCGAGCCCCGCGACCACGGCGAGGTACCGCTTCCTGCGCTTTGTGCTGTGCTCGGGATCTGGAACCTCACGTGGTGCGGATGGCGGCGGACCGTACGCGCCCGGCGGTGTCGGCGGGCCGAACGCGGGTCCCGGGGCGGGGGAGGCCACGATCTCCGTGGGCGTACGGAAGTGGACCGTCTGCTGGGCCGAGGCGGCTTCCAGCAGCTCGCAGCCCCGTCGCCGGGCGAGCAGGCGCTCGCGCAGCGGTTCCTGCCAGGAGTGTGCGCGGCCGTGCGACGCGGCCACCGCCGCGTCGGTCAACTGGTCCGGAGTGGGCCGCCCGGCGGGGTCCTTGGCGAGGCAGGCGGACAGCAGGGCCGCCAACGCGGGGTCCAGCGCCGAGACTTCGGCCATGGTCTCCGCCCTGGGCTCCTCGAACGCGACGCGGTGCATCACGTCCGTGCCGGTCCCGTCGCCGAACGGGGCGTGCCCGGTGACGGCGTACACGAGCGAGCAGCCGAGGGAGAACACGTCGGAGGCGGTGTCGCAGCGGCCGTCCCGCAGATACTCGGGCGCCATGTAGGCGGGGCTGCCGACCCGGTGCCCGGTCGTGGTGATCGCACTGCTGTCCACGGCCTGCGAGATGCCGAAGTCGATCACGTGCACGGCCTGCTGCGTCAGGAGGACGTTGGACGGCTTGAGATCCCGGTGCACGACCCCGGCGTCGGCCAGTGCCGACAGCGCCCGCCCGAGCTCCGCCGCCAGCCACCACAGCCCGGCCGCCTCCAGCCCGCCGCACGCGCGGACGGCCTCGGCGAGGTCCACGCCCGGCAGGTACTCGACGGCCATCCACAGCAGGGTGTCGTCCTCGAACCCGGTACCGAGCAACTGCGGTGCGTACGGCGTACGGACCCGCCCGTGCACGGCGGCCTCCCGTTCGAACCGCCGCCGGAAGCGGGTGTCCTCGGCGTACTCGGGCCGGATCACCTTCACCGCGGCGAGCCTCGGGCGGTCGTCGGCGGGCCGTGCCAGATAGACGCGGCCCATGCCGCCACTGCCGAGCAGCCCGAGCGGTACGTACGGTCCGATGCGTCGCGGGTCCGCGGACTTCAGCGGAGTGGCGCCGACCTGCTCCAGCGCGGCGTGACCGGACGCCTCGGAGTAGGGCGGCGCGTGGTGCCGCTGGTCTGCCATGGGTCCCCCGGTGCGTCTTCTCTCGACGTGCCCCTTGCGTTCAAGGGGTCAACCTGTGCTGCGGCAGCGCCAGTTGATGAGAGAGTACCGCGCGAGCGGGGGGCGGCACGGCGGTTCGGGAGACCGGAACCCACGGCGGCTGAACCCCCGTGAGCCCCGCCCCTGTCGCTTATACACATCTGACCCTGCCGACGATATGCAGTGTTTAGACCTCGGGGGGAGGCGTATCAGTTCAAAAATAAACATAAAAA
>NZ_VJZC01000628.1 GCF_009377185.1 Streptomyces spongiae | reverse complement strand
GGCGGACACCTCCCGGCACACCCCCTTGCGACCGTACGCGGGCGCGGGCCGGTGGGGGCGGGCGTGGACTACGGGAGGGCGAGGGTGCGTCGTGATGCCGGGCACGGGCCCGTGCTTTTAGGGGCGCGGGGAACTGCGCGACCAGCCACGACGGGCCGGTTGCCGCCCACCGACAGGAACCCGAGACGATCCGGAACCCTCAGAGACGGGCCAGGACCTGCGTCAGCAGCGCACCCATATGGGTGGCGGAGTCGCGGCCGGCCTGGAGGACCTCCTCGTGGTTGAGGGGCTCGCCCGTCATGCCGGCGGCGAGGTTGGTGACCAGGGAGATGCCCAGGACCTCCGCACCCGCCTCGCGCGCGGCGATGGCCTCCAGGACCGTCGACATGCCCACCAGGTCCGCACCGATGACGCGGGCCATACGGATCTCGGCGGGCGTCTCGTAGTGCGGGCCGGTGAACTGCGCGTAGACGCCCTCCTCGAGGGTGGGGTCGATCTCCTTGCAGAGGGCCCGCAGGCGGGGGGAGTACAGGTCGGTGAGGTCGACGAAGTTGGCGCCGATGATCGGGGACGTCGCCGTGAGGTTGATGTGGTCGCTGATCAGGACCGGCTGACCGGGGCGCATGGTCTCGCGCAGGCCGCCGCAGCCGTTGGTCAGGACGACGGTCTTGCTGCCCGCGGCCACGGCGGTGCGGATGCCGTGCACGACGGCGGAGACGCCGTGACCCTCGTAGTAGTGGGTCCGGCCCAGGAAGACGAGCGCCCGCTTGTCACCGATGCGGTACGAGCGGACCTTGCCGCCGTGGCCCTCCACCGCCGGGGGCGGGAAGCCGGGCAGGTCGGTGACCTGGAACTCGGTCTCGGGGGCGCCGAGCGCCTCCACGGCCGGGGCCCAGCCGGAGCCCATCACAAGGGTGACGTCGTGGGTCTCGGCGCCCGTGAGCTCGCGCAGGCGCGCGGCGGCGGCGTCGGCGGCCTCGTACGGGTCGCCCTGGATGTCGTCCGGAAGAAGAGATGCGTTCACGCGATGAGAGTAACCGGTCCGTGCCTACGCGCGTAGACGGCGTGGGTGACGGGTGGCGATCGTTGTCTTGTCGTTTCCGACGGACTCTCACCGGCCGGCAGCCGCGTGCGGACGCAAGGGGGTGTGCCGGGAGGTGTCCGCCCGCAGCGGCCGGCGTCCGCCGCCGAGAACCTCACACACCCACAGCACCGCCGGACCGAGGACGGAGACCTCCCGGCACACCCCCGACCCACGACCAAGGCGTAGGCGCCCAAGCCACGACGGCGGGGCAGACGGACGACGACCGGCGGGGACGCGCGCCCCTCAGGGGCGCGGGGAACTGCGCGACCAGCCACAACAAACCCGCAGCCGCCCACCGACAGGAACCCGGCAGACGAGAACGCACCGCCCAACCGCCGGAGGCCGAGCCCTCAACAAGGCCTCTTCCGCAGCTCCATCACGTAATCGTGCGGCGCCCCCGCCGACTCCGCGGCGTCGGCGATCTCGCCGAGGTAACGGGCCGAGGGCAGGCCGCCCTCGTAGCCGTTGAGGACGTACGTCCAGGCATACTCCTGGCCCTCCAGGGTGTGGGCGTGGACGCGCATGCGGCGGTAGATGTCGAGGCCCACGCCCTCCCACCGGTCCATGGAGGCCTCGTCCATGGGGGCGATGTCGTACAGGGCGACGAAGACCTGGGAGTCCGGGGCCTCGACGATCGTCGGGAGGGCGCCCTCCCAGCCCATGTGCTCGCCGCCGAAGGTCAGGCGCCACCCGTTCAGCCAGCCGGTGGCGCGCAGCGGCGAGTGCGGAGCGCGGCGGGACATCAGCCGCGCGTCGAGATTGGCGGCGTACGCGGCGTAGAGCGACATGGACCGAGGGTACGGCAGCCGTGCCGTGCGTCCCTCGCGTCACACGGGTGTCTCCCGCCCGCGACCGCCCCCGGGGCAGTGCTCCTTCGGGGCGTGCGGGACAATGGGGTACGTGACTCGGATCGTGATCATAGGTGGCGGACCCGGCGGCTACGAAGCGGCGCTGGTGGCCGCGCAGCTCGGCGCGGAGGTGACCGTCGTCGACTGCGACGGTCTGGGCGGCGCGTCGGTGCTCACCGACTGCGTGCCGTCGAAGACGCTCATCGCCACCGCCGAGGTGATGACCACCTTCGATTCGTCGTACGAGGAACTCGGGATCATCGTCGCCGACGACACCCCGCACATCGACACACCCGCGCGTGTCGTCGGCGTGGACCTCGGCAAGGTCAACCGGCGTGTGAAGAGGCTCGCGCTCGCCCAGTCGCACGACATCACGGCGTCCGTGACGCGCGCCGGCGCGCGGGTCATGCGTGGGCGCGGGCGGCTCGAGGGCCAGCAGGCCCTCGACGGGTCCCGCAAGGTCGTGGTGCGGGCCGCCGACGGCAGCGAGGAGACGCTCACCGCGGACGCCGTGCTCATCGCCACCGGCGGGCACCCGCGCGAGCTGCCCGACGCCCAGCCCGACGGGGAGCGCATCCTCAACTGGACGCAGGTGTACGACCTCGACGAGCTGCCCGAGGAGCTCATCGTGGTCGGGTCCGGTGTCACCGGTGCCGAGTTCGCGGGTGCCTACCAGGCGCTCGGGTCGCGCGTCACCCTCGTGTCCAGCCGGGACCGCGTGCTGCCGGGCGAGGACCCGGACGCCGCGGCCGTGCTGGAGGACGTGTTCCGGCGGCGCGGCATGAACGTCATGGCCCGCTCCCGTGCCCAGTCCGCCAAGCGCGTGGGCGACCGGGTCGAGGTCACGCTCGCCGACGGGCGCGTGATCAGCGGTTCGCACTGTCTGATGGCCGTCGGTGCCATTCCGAACAGTGAGGGCATGGGTCTGGAGGAGGCCGGCGTCAAGCTGCGCGAGTCCGGGCACATCTGGACCGACAAGGTGTCCAGGACCTCCGCTCCCGGCGTGTACGCCGCCGGTGACGTGACCGGGGTGTTCGCCCTCGCGTCCGTGGCCGCCATGCAGGGACGTATCGCCATGTACCACTTCCTGGGCGACGCGGTGGCCCCGCTGAACCTGAAGACGGTCTCGTCCAACGTCTTCACCGACCCCGAGATCGCCACCGTGGGCTACACACAGGCCGACGTGGACACCGGTCTCATCGACGCCCGGGGTGTGAAGCTGCCGCTGCTGCGCAATCCGCGCGCCAAGATGCAGGGCATCCGGGACGGCTTCGTGAAGATCTTCTGCCGGCCCGGCACGGGGATCGTCGTCGGTGGCGTCGTCGTCTCACCGCGCGCCTCGGAACTGATCCATCCCATCTCGATCGCGGTCGACAACAACCTGACCGTCGAACAGATCGCGAACGCTTTCACCGTCTACCCCTCCCTGTCGGGGTCGATCGCCGAGGTGGCACGGCAGCTGCACACCCGGAAGGCCACCGACGAGGTGTGACCGCCGGGGGCCGACTCCTCGCTGGTCAAGGGGAGTTGCCGGGCTTGTGGGTGGCATGGGGTGGCTTGAGGGCGGCCTGGAGCGGTCCGGGATCTGCCCATATACCACTTCGCGCACTGCCATGCGAACAACTTCTGTTATTCGGCGCAAACTGCTGAAAGCAGACGGTCGCTCGCGTTACTGTCAGTTTCGTGTTCGCTGCAGAACGTCGCCAATTGATCCTCGAAATGGTGCGAGCGAACGGGGCCGTGTCGCTCCGTGAGCTCGCCCGCGTCGTCCAGACCTCCGAAGTGACCGTACGGCGGGACGTGCGCGCACTGGAGGCAGAAGGACTCCTCGACCGCCGGCACGGCGGTGCGGTATTGCCGGGCGGCTTCACGCGGGAGTCCGGCTTTCCGCAGAAATCCCATCTCGCGACCGCCGAGAAGACGGCCATCGCCGACCTCGCCGCGAGCTTCGTCGAAGAGGGCGAGGCCATCGTGGTCGGGGCGGGGACCACCACGCAGGAGCTGGCGCGCCGGCTCGCGCGGGTCCCCGGGCTGACCGTCGTCACCAACTCCCTGTTGGTGGCACAGGCGTTGGCCCACGCCAACCGTGTGGAGGTCGTGATGACCGGCGGCACCCTGCGCGGCTCCAACTACGCCCTGGTCGGCTCCGGGGCGGAACAGTCCCTCCAGGGTCTGCGGGTCTCGCGGGCCTTCCTCTCCGGGAGCGGGCTGACCGCCGAGCGTGGGCTCTCCACGTCCAACATGCTGTCGGCGTCCGTCGACCGGGCGCTCGTCCAGGCGGCCGCCGAGGTGGTCGTCCTCGCCGACCACACCAAGCTCGGTACGGACACGATGTTCCAGACCGTGCCGACCGACGTGATCACCCGGCTGGTGACCGACGAGCCGCCCGCCCACGACGACCGCGCGGCCACCGAGCTGCAGGCGCTCGCGGACCAGGGGGTCCAGATCGCGATCGCCGGGGCCTCGGGAAACGCGGGAGGTGATCCCGCCCCGGCGCCCGGGCGGCGCCGGGACATGCCGCTCCCCGGCCCCCGCCGCCAGGTCCCCGGCGCCGGCCCGTTACTCCGCTCGGCCGCGGTCCCGGGCGAAGCGCCTGCCAGCGGTGAGCGGGCGAGGGTGGCGGATCTTCGGCGCCGCTGACAGTCCGCTGCCGCTGAAGCCCGCTGCCGCTGCCGCTGGCGGTCGGTCGGCCGTCCCGACCCGCTACGGCTTCAGGCCCCGGACGGTGAGCGTGAGGAGGCGGTCGGCCAGGTCGGGGTCGGCGGGAGTTTCCTCGGCTGCGAGGGCGATCGCGTTCGTCAGCTGGAGCAGGTCGCCGATCGAGACCCCGGGGCGTACGGCGCCCGCCTCCTGCGCACGGGCGAGCAGGGCGCTGCCCGCCTCACGGATCGGACCGCTGCATCGGGCGAGCTCCGATCCGTCGTCACCGTCGTCGTAGGAGGCGGAGTCGGAGTACGAGACGGTCATGAGCGCCCGCGACAGTCCGCGGTACTCGCCCGCGTGCCTGATGATGTCGCGCAGCCATGTCACGAGGGCGCCGCACGGCTGCGGGTCGTCCAGCAACTCGCGTGATCTGGCGAGGAGTTGGCCCACGGCGTCCTCGAACACCGCGCTCATGAGGGCGTACCGGTTCGGGAAGTGGCGGTAGAGCGTGCCGATACCGACGCCGGCGCGTTTCGCCACGTCCTCCAGGGACGCGTCCGTGCCGTGTGCGGCGAAGGCGGCGCGTGCCTCGGCGAGGAGACGCTCGTGGTTGCGGCGCGCGTCGGCCCGCATCGGGCGGGGCGCTCCGCGTTGCATGGCCGTCACCTGCTCTCGCCGTGGGTGGTTCGTTTCGAGTGCCGGGTGCGGGTTTGTTTGTGGCTGGTCGCGCAGTTCCCCGCGCCCCTGAAGGGGCGCGTCCCCGCCGGTCGTCGATTGTCTGCGGCGCCGTTGTGGCTGGTACGCCTACGCGTTTGTTCGTGGGTCGGGGGCGCGCCGGGAGGTCTCCGTCCTCGGTCCGGCGGTGAGCTGGGTGCGTCACGTGCTCGGCGGCGGACGCCGGCCGCTGCGGGCGGACACCTCCCGGCACACCCCCTGCGGTGCGTACGCGGCTGCCGGGTGGGTGGTGGCTTGCTGCGCCTGCCGTTTGCTGGTGGTGCGGGGCTGCCGGTCCTGTGGGGCGG
>NZ_VJZC01000627.1 GCF_009377185.1 Streptomyces spongiae | reverse complement strand
GCGGGAATCAACCCGGGCCGGGGCTCGGGAAGGGGCGTGGTTCCTGGTGGGAATAGGGCTGACCGGCATTCGGTCCGCTCGGCGCGGAAGGCGCCCGTGTGACTCTCGACGGTTCCTCGGAATCCGATGAGGACGTCAGGGGAAGAGCGATGACAGCGGCTGCCCACAAGCAGGTGAGAAGGGGTCCCGCGACGTAGGCTTTTCGTCGACGACTGGCCGTGTGGGCAGCGTCATTCCCGCTCTGCGAGGGAAAAGGCATGGCGATTTCTCCGGCGTGGATCGGTAGGGGGAGCCTCAGGGGCCCGATTCCACTTGGCCTTTGATCATCTCACGCGAAAGGAGCCGAAAAAGTTCCTTGAAGTGTAAAGCTTCCACCTCTGCTTGTGAATTGCTCGTGAAAAGGTGAGGCACCGTCAGGGTTACTGAACGGTCGCTTCTCGAATATCGCTTCTCCGCTGACGGACAGCTTCGTCACGGCATCGGAGGGTGACCGTCGTCGGTGCTCGTCCCGTCCCGCGATGTCCGAGGCGGGCGGTAGCGTCGGATCATGTCCAATGAGGCGGGGAAGGCGGCGCGCGGGGCGGCCACCGGGGAACGGCACCTGGCTGTACTCGAAGGCGTCCTGGAGCGGATCACATACGCCAACGAGGAGAACGGCTACACGGTCGCGCGCGTGGACACCGGCCGAGGCGGCGGCGACCTCCTCACCGTCGTGGGCGCCCTCCTCGGCGCGCAGGTCGGTGAGTCCCTGCGCATGGAGGGCCGTTGGGGCTCGCACCCGCAGTACGGAAAACAGTTCACCGTGGAGAACTACACGACGGTCCTCCCGGCCACCGTCCAGGGCATCCGCCGCTACCTGGGCTCGGGCCTGGTCAAGGGCATCGGCCCGGTCTTCGCCGACCGCATCACCCAGCACTTCGGCCTCGACACCCTCCAGATCATCGAGGAGGAGCCCAAGCGGCTCATCGAGGTCCCCGGCCTCGGCCCCAAGCGCACCAAGAAGATCGCGGACGCCTGGGAGGAGCAGAAGGCGATCAAGGAGGTCATGCTCTTCCTCCAGACCGTCGAGGTCTCCACGTCCATCGCGGTGCGCATCTACAAGAAGTACGGCGACGCCTCGATCTCGGTGGTCAAGAACCAGCCGTACCGCCTGGCGGCCGACGTCTGGGGCATCGGCTTCCTCACCGCCGACAAGATCGCCCAGTCCGTCGGCATCCCGCACGACAGCCCCGAGCGCGTGAAGGCGGGTCTCCAGTACGCGCTGTCGCAAGCCACCGACCAGGGCAACTGCTACCTCCCCGAAGAGCAGTTGATCGCGGACGCGGTGAAGCTGCTGCAGGTGGACACGGGCCTGGTCATCGAGTGCCTGGCGGAGCTGTCGGCACCGCCCGAGGACGGGGAGGACCCCGGTGTCGTACGGGAGAAGGTCCCGGCCCCGGACGGCGGCGCCCCCGTGACGGCCGTCTACCTGGTCCCCTTCCACCGTGCCGAACTCTCCCTCTCCGCCCAGCTGTTGAGGCTGCTCCGCACGGACGAGGACCGTATGCCCGCGTTCCGTGACGTGGCCTGGGACAAGGCGTTGGGCTGGCTGAAGGGGCGCACCGGCGTGGAGCTCGCCCCCGAGCAGGAGGCGGCCGTCCGGCTCGCGCTCACCGAGAAGGTCGCCGTGCTCACCGGTGGGCCCGGCTGCGGCAAGTCCTTCACGGTCCGCTCGATCGTGGAGCTGGCCCGGGCCAAGAGGGCGAAGGTGGTGCTGGCCGCGCCCACGGGCCGGGCCGCCAAGCGCCTCGCCGAGCTCACGGGTGCCGACGCCTCCACCGTCCACCGGCTGCTGGAGCTCAAGCCCGGTGGTGACGCGGCGTACGACAAGGACCGCCCCCTGGACGCGGACCTGGTGGTCGTCGACGAGGCGTCCATGCTCGACCTCCTCCTCGCCAACAAGCTCGTCAAGGCGGTGCCGCCGGGCGCGCACCTCCTCTTCGTCGGGGACGTGGACCAGCTGCCGAGCGTGGGCGCGGGCGAGGTGCTGCGAGACCTGCTGGCCGAGGGCGGCCCGATCCCGGCGGTCCGCCTGACGAAGGTCTTCCGTCAGGCCCAGCAATCAGGCGTGGTCACGAACGCCCACCGGATCAACTCCGGGCAGCACCCGGTCACCGAGGGCATGAAGGACTTCTTCCTCTTCGTCGAGGACGACACGGAGGAGGCCGGCCGGCTCACGGTGGACGTGGCGGCGCGGCGGATCCCCGCGAAGTTCGGGCTCGACCCGCGCCGGGACGTGCAGGTCCTGGCCCCCATGCACCGCGGCCCGGCGGGCGCCGGCACCCTGAACGGACTGTTGCAGCAGGCGATCACCCCGGCCCGCCCGGACCTCCCCGAGAAGCGGTTCGGCGGCCGGGTCTTCCGCGTCGGCGACAAGGTCACCCAGATTCGCAACAACTACGAGAAGGGCGCGAACGGCGTCTTCAACGGCACGGTGGGGGTGGTGACGTCCCTCAACCTCGACGACCAGCGGTTGATGGTGCGGACGGACGAGGACGAGGAGGTGCCGTACGAGTTCGACGAACTCGACGAGCTGGCCCACGCGTACGCGGTGACGATCCACCGCTCCCAGGGCAGTGAGTACCCCGCCGTCGTCATCCCGGTCACCACCGGGGCTTGGATGATGCTCCAGCGCAACCTGCTGTATACGGCGGTGACCCGGGCCAAGAAGCTGGTGGTGCTGGTCGGTTCGCGCAAGGCCCTGGGCCAGGCGGTCCGTACGGTGTCCGCGGGGCGGCGGTGCACGGCGTTGGACTTCCGCCTGGCCGGGGGCCGGCTCCCGGACTGAGTCCAGAGCTGTCACGCACCGCCGGGGGAGCGTCCCGCCTCGCTGCCACGGTGGTCGTGGCAGGTGCAGTTGCCACGACCGAGAAGCCCTGCCCGGTGCAGGCTTTCGCGCGCCTGGACCCATGCCCAGCGCGACAGGACGCGGGTTCTGGGGCCGAAGAAGCCACTGAGAAGCACGCCCGGGGTCAGGTTGACGACTTCGTGCCACCAGTACGCGGGCACGTAGAGCACATCGCCCGGTTCGAGATCCGCCACGAAGAAGTCGCCGTGTTCCTGGCCGGCGGCCAGCTCCTCGGCGCTGATCAGGGACAAGCGAGCCCATGCGTCGTATTTCCGGGAGCCCATTCCAGCCTGTTTCACCGCCGCGGGGTGTGCAAGGTAGAAGCGCTTCGTCCCCATGATCTGAACGGCGAGATTGTCCAGGAGATCGCAGTGCAAGCCGGTACGAGCGTGGGAGGGGCCGATCCAGGTGGCGCTGGACCTTATGGTCCCCGAGGGGAACAGTTCGGAGCTTCTGAGGTCCGCGCGCAACTGCGGAAACTTCTTGAGCAGGTCGAACTCTTTGAGATAGGAAATTACGTCGTCCGGGGGCGCATCGCGTGTCAAACGGCCGACGTAGGAACCCAGGGTCGACGTGGTGAATCGAGTCGTCTCGGTCTCCCGGTTTCCCGCCACAAGTTGCACGGGGAGGCCGGGGTCGAGCGAGGCGAGGTACGGGAAGCTCCAGTCCTTGACGGCGGGCCAGGTGGCGGCCGCCGCTCGGAATACTGTGGGAGTACGAGTACGGACATGAGTGGCGGGCGCTTCCTCGGAAGCGGGCAGCGGTCGGAACGCGGGCATGATCGCTCTCCCTTCAGGAATGAGCGGGATCCGCTGCCCTGGGCAGAGCCAGAATCAAATCAGGTATATCGCCTCGTATGACGGCCGCATGGTCCAGTGACCGTTCGTGCGGAAAGTAGTCCGACTTGCATGCGACGATGCTTTGGAAGCCCTTGCCGTGGTAGTAGCGAAGTTGAGGGTCGAGCGGAAGACCGTTGCGCTTGGCGTACACATAGTCTCCGACCGGCACCTCGGGGTTGGCGCGCTTCCAGGCGTACAGGCCAGGCAGGGGGGACCCGAGATATATGTCGTGGTATCCGAGCGCGAGTGCGTGAGGAAGGAAGAACTCGAAGACAGCCGTCACCGCGTCACCGTCAATGCTGCTGAGGCTGATGCCGAAGAGGGAACGGCTCGCGCGCGGATGCGGAGCCTCGGCGTCGGCGCATTCTCTCCAGGAAAGCGCTGTGCGCGCCTTTTCGGCCGTGATCGGCTTCGCGAACAGCGAGGTGAGGACTTTTCCGGTGGTGGCAGAGAAGGCGCCGACGCAGAGTTTCGGATTGTTCTCGATGCGCTGGACGAGACTTTCACGGCTGCCCGCCTGTTCTCGTGTCCACTTGGCCTCCTCCAGCACCATGAGCCCGTCGGCGTCGTCCGGCCGAAGGAGACGCACCTCGATATCGCGGGGAGTCGGAGGCCGGTAGCATCCGTGCGAGGCATTCATGAAAATCCCCTTTGGCTGCGGGTGGAATGAATCTGGGGCCTGGTGAATATTTGCATGCCGAGTGGGGTGTGGAGGGAAAGGAAGCTTTTTGTTGCGGTGACATTCACCCGAAGTTGAAATTCCCCGGTGTGGTTACGGGGCGTGCAACTTTTGAAAATGAGCGATGAGGATCGTGAAGAGCCTGAGGGGAGAACGAAGCAGATCGCGCTCAGCTGCTACTGGAGACCGTCGCTTGTCGATGTGCGGCTCCGCCGCGTGGGCCCGCCGCAGGGTGCGTCTCCGCTCCCAGTGGTGTCCGGAATAGCCGCAGGCGCGCCCCGCGTTGCCGTGAGCATGACTACGAATGCGCCGCGACCCGAGGTGTTGCGATACACCGCCTTCTCCGAAGCCCCCGACGGCGGAAACCCCGCCGGCGTCGTGCTGGACGCCACAGCCCTGGACGACCGCGAGATGCTGGCCATCGCCGCCGACCTCGGATACTCGGAGACCGCGTTCCTGACCCCGCCTCCGGAGAGCCTCGGCGGCCAGGAAGGGCGGGCGTACAGCATCCGTTTCTTCAGCCCCAAGGCCGAGGTGTCGTTCTGCGGGCACGCCACCATCGCGACCGCCCTCGCGCTCGCCGAGCGGACGGGTCCCGGGGAGCTGGTGTTCGCGACGCCCGTCGGCACCGTGCCGGTGGGGGTGGCCGAGGAGGGCGGAACGGTCAGGGCCACGCTCACCAGCGTCGAGCCGCATATCGAGGAGATCGCCGACGCCGACCTCGCGGAGGCGCTCGCCGCGCTCGGCTGGCCGGCCGCCGATCTCGACCCGGACTTCCCGCCCCGTATCGCGTTCGCGGGTGCCCGCCATCTCGTACTCGCGGCGGCGACGCGCGAACGCCTCGCAGACCTCGACTACGACTTCGCGCGCCTCGAAGCCCTGATGCACCGCTTGGACCTCACCACGGTCCAGTTGGTGTGGCGGGCGTCAGCCACCGTCTTCCATGTCCGTGACCCCTTCCCCGTCGGCGGCGTCGTCGAGGACCCGGCGACCGGCGCGGCGGCCGCCGCGTTCGGTGCGTACGCCCGTGAGTTCGGGCTGGTTCCCGAGGACGCCGTCCTCACCCTTCACCAGGGCGAGGACCTGGGCCGCCCTGGCGAGCTCACGGTGACGCTGCGCGCGGGTGACCCACGCGTCCGCGTCAGCGGCGCGGGCACTCGTATCAGCTGAAGCGTCAAGCGCATCTCGCCCCAGCCGCCCCTGCCC
>NZ_VJZC01000626.1 GCF_009377185.1 Streptomyces spongiae | reverse complement strand
GCGGCGAGGTGGGCGAGGACGGGGGCCATCAGCGAGATGGCGTTGACCGCGTCCTCGGGGCGCGAGCTGTGCCCGGCCCGCCCGTGGGTGCGCACGGTGTAGCGCACGACGCCCTTGTGGGCGGTGGCCGGGACGAGCCCGGTGGGTTCGCCGACCAGCGCGCCGACGACCGGGCGGTCCCCCAGTGTGTTCAGCAGGTGCAGGACACCCCGGTAGTCGTGCTCCTCGTCGCAGACCCCGGCGAGGACGACCGTGTACGGCGGGGGCTCGCCACGGGCGAGTTCGACGGCGGCCAGCATGAACGCGCCGAGCGGCCCCTTGGCGTCGCAGGCGCCCCGCCCGTACAGCCGGCCGCCGCGGACCTCGCCCTCGTACGGCGGCACGGTCATGCCGTCCGTCTCCACCGTGTCGAGGTGCGTTTCGAGGAGCACGGCCGCCGCGCTGCGCCCCGGCACCACGGCGACCACGTTGCACCGCCCGGGCAGCACCTCGTGCAGCTCGGCGTGTACGCCGTGCCGGGCCAGCCAGTCGCGCACGTACTCGGCGACCGCTGTCTCGCCCCCGTCGCCCGGCGCGTTCCGGGGGTTGACGCTGGGGATGCGTACGAGGTCCCGTACGAGCGGGGTGGCCTGGTCCCTCATGTGCGGCGCTCCCTCGCGTAGACCAGCAGCAGGCCGATGATCAGGATGCCGAGGACGACCTGGCGTACGCCCTCCGAGAGGTTCCACGAGGTCAGCAGCGCGGTGAGGAGGGTGAGCAGCAGGGCGCCGCCGACCGTGCCGAGGAGGTGACCGCGGCCGCCGAGGATGGAGGTGCCGCCGAGCACGACGGAGGCTATGGACAGCAGCTGGTACGGGTTGCCCATGGTCAGCGAGCTGGTGCCGGTGAAGCCCAGCAGCACCAGTCCCGCCACTCCGGCGAGCAGGGCGCAGGAGACGTACGCGGTGAACGCCGTGGCGCCGAGCGGGACGCCGGAGGCCCGGGCGGCATCGTGGCCGGCGCCGAGGGCGAAGGCGTACCGGCCGGTCCGGGACAGGTGCAGCAGCCAGAAGGCGACGGCCGCGACGCCCAGCCACAGGACGAACGCCCAGGGGACGCCCAGCAGCCGGTCGTTGGCGAGCGAGTCCAGCAGCGGCACATGCGCCGAGCTGGGCGATCCGTTCGTGTACACGAGCAGGGCGCCGGAGAGGATCGTGCCGGTGGCGAGCGTCATCACCATCGGCGGCACCCGCAGCCACACCACGCCGCCCGCGTTCACGGCCCCGACGAGCGCGCTCAGCAGCAGCGCCACCGTGATGCCGGTCGCACCGCCTCCCGTACCGGAGGCGACCTTGGCGCAGACGACCGCGGACAGGGCGACGACTCCGGACACCGACAGGTCGATGCCGCTCATCATGACGACCAGGGTCTGGCCGACCGCGACGATGCCCAGGAACGACGCCGTCTGCACGAGGTAGCGGAAGTTGGCGACGCTGTCGAAGCCGTGGGCGAAGAGGATCGCCGCGAGCCAGGTGACGGCGAGCACGCCGAACGCCCACACGGGCCGGCTGCCGCGCAGCGCGGCCACGGACACTAGGCCGCTCATTCGGCCGCCTCCCTCGTGAGGTACGTCTTCAGGGCGAGCGCCACCACGAGGATCACTCCCTGCACGACGAGCTGGTAGAAGGGCGAGATCCCGGTGAACAGCAGCAGGTTGGTGAGCAGGCCGATGACCAGCGCGCCCAGGACCGTGCCGCGCATCCTCCCGACGCCGCCGAAGAAGCTGATGCCGCCGAGGACGGAGGCAGCGATGGAGTTGAGCGTGTAGGGCGTGCCGATCGTCGGGTCCGCCGAACCGGTCTGGATGGCGAGCCCGATCCCGGCGAGCCCGGTGAACGCGCCCGCCAGCGCGTAGCCGCCGATCTTCACCCCACGGGTGTGCAGTCCGCTGGCGTAGGCGCCGTGCTCGTTGCCGCCCACGGCGTAGAGGGCGAGCCCGTGCCGGGTGGTGCGCAGGAGTTTCCAGAGGCCGAGCGCCACGGCGACGGCGACCGCGGGGAGCGCGATCCCGTACCAGCCGTTGTTGTACGCCTCCACGAGCCCGGCCGGGACATGTCCGCCGGGCTGTGGCAGGACGACGAGGGTGACACCGCCCCACAGGAACGACGCGGCGAGCGTCACGACGATCGGGGGCAGACCGGCGTAGGCCACGAGGGCCCCGTTGACCGCGCCGGCCGCGACGGCCACGCACAGGGCGAGCGCCATGGCCGTCACCACGTCGCCCGCGCCCCGCGCCTCGTAGGTGGCGAAGACGGCCATGGCGAGCCCGAGCACGGCCCCCAGCGAGAGGTCGATCCCGCCGAGCAGCATCACGGTGGTCTGCCCGGCGGCGGCCAGGATCAGGGGCAGGAACTGCGCGGACAGGATGGTGACGGTGGCGGGGCTGAGCAGGCTGGAGTCGTAGTGCTGGTAGGCGACGAGCAACACCAGCAACAGGGCGAGCAGACCGAGGAGATCCGTGTTCCCCCGGGCCGCGACGGTGATCCGCTCACGCATGGGTCACGCTCCCGGAAGGGTCGGGACGGTCACTGTCATCGATGTCGTTGACGAGTTCCTCGGCGAGAAGAACCGTTTTCTCACCGCTCGGGTCGTCAGCCTGTTCCTCGGGCTGTTCGTCGCTCTCCGTCGCCGTGCCCATCACCGATGCCCGTACCAGGCGTTCCTCGGTCAGGGCGGAACCGGTGAGGCGGTCCACGACCCTGCCCTCGTACAGCACGGCCACCTCGTCGCACAGGCCGACGAGCTCCATGGTGTCTCCGGAGGTGACGAGGACGGCGAGACCGTCGTCGGCGAGGCGGCGCAGGAGGTGGTAGATCTCGCGTTTGGTGCCGATGTCGATGCCGCGGGTGGGTTCGGCGAGCAGGAGGACGCGGGGGTCGGTCGGCAGCCATTTGGCCAGGGCCACCTTCTGCTGGTTGCCACCGGACAGACGGCGGGCCTCCTGCGCCGGTGATGCGGCCTTGATGCGCAGCCGGTCGGTCAGGTCGGCGACCAGCCGTGTCTCCGCCGTACGCGAGACGGTCGTGAGGCGATTGGCGGGGGCGAGGGTGCGCAGGCTGGGCAGGGCGAGGTTGTCGCGTACGCTGCGCGCGGTGTGGACGCCCTCGGTCTTGCGGTCCTCGGGGACGTACGCGATGCGGTGCCGGATCGCCTCACGGGGAGAGGAGAGCCGTACCCTCCGCCCGTCGAGCGTGATCTGCCCCGTGTGCCGGTCCAGGCCGAACAGGGCGCGCAGCACCTCGCGTTGGCCCTGACCCTGCAGACCGCCGAGGCCGAGGATACGGCCGGGTACGAGGTCCAGGTCGACGGAGGAGCACGCGCGGGGGACGGTCAGGTCCCGTGCCTGGAGCAGCGGGGCGACGGGGTCGGCCACCGGGTCGGCGGCGGCCTTCTCGGGGAACAGGTCCGACAGCTCCCGGCCCACCATCAGGCGCACGATGTCGTCGTGGTCCGTCCGTTCCCGCTCCCGGGTCGCCATGACCGCCCCGTCCTTGAGGACCGTCAACCGGTCGCTGACCGCGAAGAGCTCAGCCATGCGGTGGCTGACGAGGATCACGGAGCCACCCTGGTCGCGCAGTTCGCGGACGACGCGGAAGACGGCGCCCACCTGGTCCTCGTCGAGCGCCGAGGTGGCCTCGTCCAGGATCAGGAGGCGGGGCTCGCCCGCCAGCGCCTTCGCCAGTTCGACCAGTTGCTGGCGGCCGAGGGGCAGCCGCCCGGCCCGGGTGCGCGGGTCGACGTCGAGGCCGACCCTCTCCAGCAACGGCCGGGCCCGCGCGACAAGATCACGGGTCCGCACCAGCCCGCGCCGGCTGGGCCAGGCGCCGAGAAAGACGTTCTCCGCGACGCTCTGGTGCGGGTTGAGGCTCAGCTCCTGGTGGACCGACCCGATCCCGGCCGCCCGGGCGCGGTGCGGCGACCACGCCCGGGGTACGGGAGCGCCGTCGTGGACGACCCGGCCGGAGTCGGGCGCGAGGAGCCCGGTGACCAGGGAGAGCACGGTGGACTTGCCGGCGCCGTTCTCGCCGACGAGCGCCAGCACCTCGCCGGGCTCGACCGTGAAGCTCACCTCCTTGAGCACCTGGTTCCCCGCGAACGACTTCGACACCTGTTCCACGCTCAGCAGCGGTGCCATGGTCACGTGTCTCACTTACCGATGAGCTTGTCGATCTGGGCCTGCGGCAGCTCGTTGATGGGGTACGAGTCGTCCGGCTGGTCCGTCTTCACGTACTCGGAGAGGTTGTCGTCGGTGATCTCGGGCAGCGGGACGGTGACGTCCTGCGGCACCTTCACGCCCTCCAGCTTGGCGACAGCCGCCTCCAGGGCGATCACACCGAGGTAGTTGGGCTGGGCGGTGGCGATGGAGGAGAAGCCGTCCTTCTGCTTGGACTTCCACATCTTCAGGAAGCCGTTGTAGTTCTCACCCGTGATGGGGACGAGCTTCTTGTCGTCCTTGATCAGGGTCTGCAGCGCGGCGGCGGACAGCGCGCCTCCCTGCGAGAACACGCCGTCGATGTCCGGGTTGGCGGAGTAGGCGGAGGCGAAGGACTGGGCGGCGGGGGCGATGTTGTACTCGCTGTGCAGGTTACTGACGATCTTGATGTTCGGGTACTTCTTGAAGACCGCCTCGGCACCGGCCCAGCGGTCCTCGCTGACGGCGACGCCGGCCGGGCCGTTCATGGCGATGATGCTGCCCTTGCCGTCCAGCTTCTTGGCCAGCCACTCGGCCATCATCGAGCCCCAGGCCTTCTGGTCCGTGCCGACCCGGACGACCTTCTTGCTGGTCGGCAGCGAGTCGAACGCGACGACGGTGATGCCCGCGGCCACGGCCTGTTCGAGGGCCGGGTTGAGCGCGGTGGCGGAGCCGGCGTCGACGAGGATCACGTCGTACTTCTGCTGGATCATCGCCCGGATCTGCGAGATCTGCTGCGAGGTGTCGCCGTTCGCGTTGAAGGTCTTGAACGAGGAGACCTTGCCCGCCGCCTTCAGCTTGGTGACGTCGGTCTGCATCATCTTCAGGGTCTGCTGCATCCACGAGGGAGTCAGGTAGATGGTCGACCAGCCGACCTTGAGGTCCTTGGCAGCCGAGGCGCTCTCACCGCTCTTGGCGGAGTCGCTGTCGGACTGGACGTTGCACGCGCTGACACCGACCAGCGCGCACAGGGATGCTGCCACTGCCACCACACCACGTACGGGGCGTGTGTTCATCGTTGCTCCTCGGTTCCCTCGTGAGGTGCCCGGGCCGGGCACATGGCCCGGGCGGTGAGTAGGGAGCGGCCTGTTTCACCAGACCCGCGCCACTGATCATCACTGGTCGGGGTGGGGGGCGCTTCGCCGGGTGAGGACCGGCCTGTTGAGAGGGCAACGTAGAGGCGCACGTGGCCGCGCACCACGTCTGCACCACAGAATTTCACATTGCACAACACGGCAGCTCGGAGCGGTGCCACGACGGGTTTTCGGCGTCACCGGGCCGACCCGGAACCGTTACCGTAACGTGCCCTGCGCCTGCCGGTTCCCATCCCGTGGGGTCCCCCCAGACCCCGCGGGGGGCCAGGGCTGGGGAGTGCGTGCGGG
>NZ_VJZC01000625.1 GCF_009377185.1 Streptomyces spongiae | reverse complement strand
GTGTATGAGGGGTAGGGGGCGGTGGCTCTGTCGCGCAGCCATGGCAGGGCAGGGCGATGCACTTCCGCTCCGCTGAGTGGTCGGCACGTCACTGACGGTAGAGGTAAAGCTTTGCCTCGGTCAATTGAAACTGGAATACTCGTGCCTCAACTCGCATGAGAGAAGGGGCGCATGGCTTCCAGAGCAGTGATCACGGCGCGTCAGGAACGACTGGGCGCCGAATTGCGCAAGCTTCGTGAGCGGGCGGGGCTGACACTGCGTGCTGCCGCGCGGGCCTTGGGCATCTCGGAGAGCAAGTTGTCCAGCACAGAGGCGGGACGAGTCGGCGTCAGCGCTGAGCGCGTACAACACCTGGCCAGCCAGTACGCGTGTCACGACGCCACTTTCGTGAGTGCACTGGTGGCCATGGCGACCGAGCCCAAGGGGGGCTGGTGGGAGGGATACCGGGGCAAGGTGCCGTCGGGATACCTTGACTTGGCTGAACTGGAGCACCACGCCAAGCACTTGACCAACTTCGAGTGCGTGCACATCCCGGGTCTGCTTCAGACGGGGGACCAGGTACGGGCGATCTTCGGGGCGTCGGTGCCGAAGCTGTCGGAGGAGCAGCTGGAGACACGCGTCGAGTTCAGGCTGCGCCGTCAGCAGGCCCTTGAGGGGATGCGCTATGCCGCGGTGATCCACGAGGCCGCTCTACGGATCAGGGTGGCTGACCGGAAGGTGGCTCGGGAACAGTTGTTGCAGATCCTGGAACGCCAGGTCAATGTGCGTGTGGTGCCGTTCGACGTGGACGGTTTCGCTGGGGTGGTTGACCCCGTGGTGTATGCGGGCGGCCCTGTTGCGCAGTTGGACACCGTGCTGGTCGACAGTCAGCACGGTAGTGCTTTCCTGGATGCAGAGGCTCAACTCGCGCGCTATCGCGAGGTGCTCCACAAGGTGGAGGCGGCTGCATTGGGGGTCGTAGAGTCCCGGGAACTGATCCGTCGACTCGCACAAGACTTCTGAAAGGTCAGGGCATGCGCGACATCACATGGCAGAAGTCCTCGTTCTCCAGCGGTGGCGACGCTGCCAACTGCCTCGAGATCGCCGCCACTCAAGGAGCCCTGCGGCTCCGCGAAAGCGACGAGCCCGGCACGGTCATCGAGACAACCGGTACCGGACTCGCCGCCCTCATACGGCACTTGCGCCACCGCTAACGCAGCAAGCTGAAGCCCAGCCTCGGATAGTCCACCGTCGGGACGCCCACCGCCGACGGGCCGAAGCTGAGGGCGCCCGTCGTCGTCACGCCGGACGACGCGCCCCGCAGGTTCCACACCGCGCCGTTCGCGTCGTTCTCGCCGGGCGCGCCGACGGAGAGGTCCGCCTTGCCGTCGCCGTTGAGGTCGGACAGGCGTACGGCGGTACCGAAGAAGTCGTTGGCCTCGGCGGTGCCGGGTACGCCCTCGGTGGCCTGGGAGAACGCCTGGGAGCCGGTGCCGGTCAGACCGGTGGCCGAACCGCGCAGCACGGTGACGCTGCCCGTCTGGTGGACGTCCCCGACCTTCTCGTAGAGCGCGCCGACGGCGACGTCCGCGTAACCGTCACCGTTGACATCGCCGACGGAGAACGAGTCCCCGAACCAGTCCTCCGGCTCGTCCGCGCCCGGCACTCCCTCGGAGTCCTGGGTGATGGTCGTCTGCGGAGAGGTGCGGACGCCGGACGCGCTGCCGAGGTAGGCGCTGACGGAGCCGCCGTCGCCCTCGCGGACCGTGCCCGGGGGCGCGCTGGTGACCACGTCGGCGTAGCCGTCGGCGTTGAGGTCGCCGACGGCCGCCAGCCTGTGGGACTCGTTCTTCAGGAACTTCTGGAAGGTGAGCCCGGACGCGGAACCCAGGTAGATCAGGGTGCCGTCGTCGTACGTCCAGTCGTCGGGGTGGTACTGGCCGCTGACGACCAGGTCGGCGGTGCCGTCGCCGTTGACGTCGCCGGAAGCGAGGTGCTGGGCGCCGTAGATGATGCCGGCCTGTAGATCCGTGGTGAGCTTCTGCGTGGACGCGGCGCCGGACGCCTTGGTGAAGCCGCCCTCGTGGATCCAGATGTCCTTGGCCGTGCTGCCGATCGCGAGGTCGGCCTTGCCGTCGCCGCCGAAGTCACCGACGGCGAGGGACTGTCCCCACTCGGCGCCGGCCGCGGCGGCGGGGTCGGCGACGGTCAGGCCGCCGGAGAGGCCGTCCTTGCTTCCCCAGACGACCACGACCGTGCCGCTGTCGGTGTCGCCGTCCACGTCCTCCTGCTCGGTGCCGACGACCAGGTCGGCGTACCCGTCGTTGTTGAGGTCACCGGAGGCGAGGGCACGGCCGAACTCGTCCTCCTGCTCCGCCGTGCCGGGGATCCCGCTGGTGTTCTGGCTGATGACCGCGGACCGGTCGGCACTGATGCCGGACGCCGAGCCGTAGTTCACGACCACGGCACCGGCGTACTTGGCGCCGCCCACGGTGGCCATGGGGGCGGCGGTGACGAGGTCGTGGTAGCCGTCGCCGTTGAAGTCGTCGGTGAACTTCGCGGGGGCGGCGGCCGCCGGAGTGGCCGTGGCCAGGGTGAGCAGACCGCCGGTCAGGGCCGCTGCCGTCGCTGTGGCCAGGGTGAGGCGTAAGGGGTGCTGCATGAAGTTCCTTCCTGCGCGGGTCAGTCGTTGAGGGCGTCACCGAGGACGGAGCCCCGCGCGATGCCGTAGTCCGAGGGACCGAACACGTCGGCACTGTTGCCGGTGAGCCCGGTGCTCGTGCCGTGCAGCTGCCAGACGGCACCGCTGCCCGCGTTCCGGTACGGGTTCTCGTACGGCGCCGACACCGCCAGGTCGGCCCTGCCGTTGCCGTTGAAGTCGGCGAGCCGGACCCGGGATCCGAAGACGTCGTTGTTCTCAGCGGTGCCCGGCACGCCGGGGGAGTTCTGCGAGAAGCGCTTGGCACCCGTGGTGGTCAGACCGTTCGATCCGCCGCGCAGGAGGAGGACGTCACCTCCACGGCGCGCACCGTCCAGTGACTCGTACGGGACGCCGATCGCCAACTCGGCGCGTCCGTCGCCGGTGACGTCGGCGATGGACAGCGCGGCGCCGAACTCGTCCTCGGGCTCATTGCCGCCGGGGATGCCGGAGGAGCCCTGGTGGTAGGTGTGGCGCTGAGGATTCAGGCCGCCCGCTCGGTCGGCTGCTCCGTAGTGGACCATCACGTATCCGGCGCCACCGCTACGGTCGTTGAGCCCGTTGTCGTACAGGCGGGAGTTGGACAGACCGATGGCGAGATCGTCCCGGCCGTCCCCGTTGAGGTCACCCGCGGTGACGGTGTTCCCGCCGGCGAGTTCCGCCCGGTTGAAGAAGTCCGACGGCTCCGGCTCGCTCGCGCCCCCGGCGGTGTAGATCACGGTCGCGGCAGGGCCCGTCACGGCCAACTCGTCCTTGCCCTTGCCCGTGAAGTCCCCGGCGGCCAGCTGAGCGATGCCGATGGAGCCGTCCCCCCGGGTACTGACGAAGGACGGGGACGGAACGGATGTGCGGCCGAATCCGCCCTCGTACAGCCACAGGCTCGCGAGGTCCGCGACCACGATGTCCGGTGACGCGTCGCCCACGAAGTCGCCGACCACGGTGTCGTTGCCGAAGAACTGGTCGTCGTACGAGAGCCCGGCCGGCAGGACCGTCCCGCTGCGGAAGGGCGTGGTGCCTCCCCACAGGACGGTGACCGTGCCGCGCGCCGACAGGTCGCCGATGCTCTCCGCCTCGCTCGTGACCAGGAGGTCCGCGTAGCCGTCGCCGTCCAGGTCTCCGCTGGACAGGTCCGTGCCGAAGGTGTCCTCCGTCTCGGCGGAGCCGGGGATACCGGACGAGTTCTGGGTGATGTAGACCTTCTTGGAGGTCAAGCCCGCCGAGGATCCGAACGTCACCAGGACCGCACCGGCGCGCTTCTTCCCGTCGATGGTCTTCTCGGGCATGCCGACGGCGAGGTCCCGGTACCCGTCCCCGTTGAAGTCGTCCGCGTACTTGGCGGGCGCGGCCGACGCGGGAGTGGGGAGGGTGAGTGGGGCGACCCCCGCCGCCACGAGGGCGGTGAGGGTCGTGATGGTGCGCAAGCGCATTGGTAGGGCTCCGGTCAGCCGAGGAGGTTGGCGCCGAACGCGCCGTAGGTGGACGTGCGGCCCAGCGAACCCGGGCCGAAGGAGCGGTCGCCGTCGGGGGAGATGCCCGTGCCGTCGGAGAGCATGGCCGTGATCGCGCCGACGCCCTCGTTCTCGAAGACCCCGCTGACGGTGTAGTCGGCCTTGCCGTCGCCGTTGAGGTCCTTGAGCAGGACGTCCGAGCCGAAGTAGTCCATCGTCTCGGAGGTGCCCGCGACGCCGGCGGAGGCCTGGGTGAGGGTGCGGGCGCCCGTGGTCGACAGGCCGGTCGCCGAGCCGTACATCAGGGTCGTGGAGCCGGAGTCCTCGGTGGTGGTGCCGTCCTCGAAGATGGTGCCGATCGCCAGGTCGCCGTAGCCGTCGCCGTTGATGTCGCCGACCGAGACGGCGCTGCCGAAGCCGTCGTTGGCCTCGTTCGTGCCGGGGACGCCGGGCGAGGCCTGGGTGAGGGTGTGGGCGGTGGCGGGGTCCGGGCCGTTCGCCGTGCCGGGGACGATCGTGACCTTGCCGCCGAGGGAGCCGCTCAGGTCGCTGTCCCTGGTGAAGACGTTGCCGAGGACGATCTCGCCGTAGCCGTCGCCGTTGATGTCGCCGACCGCCGCGGAGACACCGCCGCCGGGCAGCGTGGTGGGCGCCACCGAGCCTGGGCCGGTGGCGGCGCCGGGGTAGTACCAGGCGGTGGAGCGGGTGGTGCCCGGGTCGTCGGCGTCGGCCTCGACGCGGCCCACGACCACCAGGTCGTCCTTGCCGTCCTTGTTGACGTCGCCGGACCTCAACGTGTCGGGGCCGTACTGCAGGCTGTTCGGGGCCGTGACCTTGACCGTGCCGCCCGTGGTTCCGTCCTTGGCGATGCCGCCCTTGACCACGTACACGGAGGCGTCGCTCGCGCCCGTCGCCAGGTCCTGCTTGCCGTCGCCGTCGAAGTCGCCCGCGGTCAGCAGCCGGCCGAAGGCGTCGTGGGTGGAGGCCGCCGGGTCCTTCACGCTCGTACCGCCCGAGACGCCGGTGGCGGAGCCCCACAGGACGGTGACCGATCCGCCGTCCGTCGCGGAGCCGACGTCCTCGCCGGAGGCGCCGACCGCGAGGTCCGTGTAGCCGTCGCCGTCGAAGTCGGCCGCCGCCAGCGCGTCGCCGAAGGTGTCCTCCGCCTCGGCGACTCCGGGCACACCGGCCGTGCTCTGGCTGAACGTCTTGTACCTGGCCGTGTTCGTCGGGTCCACGCCGGCCGAGCCGCCGTACATCACCGCGACGTACCCGGCCATGGACTTGCCGCTGACCTTCGCGTACGGGGCGGAGAAGGCCAGGTCGCCGTAGCCGTCGCCGTTGAAGTCGCCCTTCAGGCCCGAGGGCGCGGCCGAGGCTGTCGTAGGGAGGGCCGTGAGCAGGCCCGTGGTCAGGGTGGCGGCCAGGAGCAGGGTGCGCTTGCGCAAGGAGGTCTCCAGGTTGGGAGGGGCGGGCCCGCACTCCGGGTG
>NZ_VJZC01000624.1 GCF_009377185.1 Streptomyces spongiae | reverse complement strand
CCCCCGCCCCGTACCGCCAGTGCCGCCGAGCGATCCGCCAGGAACCGGGCCAGGCCAGCGTCGCCCCGAGCTCACGAGGCCGCACGATGCCCCACCCGTACCCTTCCCGCGCCAGCGCCGGCACCGCGTTCGGCCCGATGTGCACGCCTCCGTCGACCCCACGGGTCAGGTGCACCCCGAGGAACGGGAACGCCGGATCGGGCACCGGATACACCAGCCCGTTCACCAGCTCGGGCCGCGCCAGCGTGTAGTACTCGCCCCGGAACGGCACGATCCGCATCCCGGGCTCGTCCCCGGCGAGCCGGGCGATCTCGTCACAGTGCAGCCCGGCGCAGTTGACCAGCACCCGCGAACGGACGACCTCACCGTCCGCCAGCCGCACGGCCACCCCCAGGGCGGCCCGCCGGTCGATCCGGACGACCTCCGCCCCGTACCGGATCTCCGCCCCCGACGCCTCGGCGAGCTGCCGCGCCACGCCCACGAAGTCGCAGATCCCCGTGGTCCCGACGTGGATGGCCGCGAGCCCCCGCACCTCCGGCTCGTACTCGGCGATCTGGGAGGGGCCCAGCTCACGGACCGGAATCCCGTTCTCCCGGCCTCTCACTACGAGTGCGTGCAGCCGGGGCAGCTCGCTCCGGTCCGTCGCGACGATCAGCTTGCCGGTGACGGCGTGGTCGATGCCGTACTCGGCGCAGAACTTGACCATCTCGGCGGCGCCCCGCACCGCGTACCGCGCCTTCAGGGAGCCCGGGCGGTAGTAGATCCCGCTGTGGATGACCCCGCTGTTGCGTCCCGTCTGGTGCCGTGCCGGGCCCTGCTCCTTCTCCAGCACCATGACACGCGTGCCCGGCGCGGCCCGCGTGATCGCGTACGCCGTCGACAGCCCGACGATCCCGCCGCCGACCACCATCACGTCACAGTCGTACGCGATCCCGTACGCACCCAGCTGCGGCACTCGCTCCACCTCCGCCTTCGATAGTGCACTGCGCCACTGACAATGCCTCTAAACGCGGCGACGGCGTGATGGGGCCGCAGGCCCCCAAAGGGGCGCGGGGAACTGCTCGACAAGCCACAAACAACCCGCAGCCCCAAACCGAACAGCAACCCGGCAGACGCCAAGGCACCCAGCTCCCAGCGGAGCGCTTACGCGGGAGTCATGAGCAGTGGCCGAGCCCTCTCCCGCAACTCCACCACCCGAGGCTCGTCCCCGTACGGCTCCAGCCGATGCAGCAGATCCTTCACGTACTCCGTGGTCCGCGCCGACGAGATGCGCCCGGCGACCTCGACCGCCCGCACACCCTGCTCGCACGCCGCGTCCAGGTTCCCCGACTCCAGTTCGGCGACCGCGGACACGACGAGACGCAGGCCGTGCGAGCGCACGAACTCCTCCGTCGGCCGCGACAGCGCCTGCTCGGTGAAGCGGCGCACCTCCCGGGGCGCCTTGAGATCGCGGTAGCACTCCGCCGCGTCGGCCGCGAAACGGTCGTAGCCGTAGAAACCGAGCCAGGACGGGTCGCTGTCGCCGTCGCGGGCCCGCTCCAGCCAGCCCTCCGCCGCCTTCAGGGCCGCGCCGGCCGCCGGGGCGTCACCCGCGCGCGCGTGGGCACGTGCCTCCACGAGCCGGAAGAAGCTCATGGTGCGGGCGGTCGCCAGCCCCCGGTTGCGCTCCAGGGCGGCCTGGGCGAGGTCCACGCCCTCGTCGCCGAAGCCGCGGTAGGTGGCCTGCAGCGACATCGACGCCAGGACGTAGCCCCCGAGGGGTACGTCGGCGGCCGCGCGCGCGAGCCGTAGGGCCTGGATGTAGTAGCGCTGGGCGGCCTCCTGCTGACCTGTGTCGAAAGCCATCCAGCCCGCGAGGCGGGTGAGTTCCGCGGAGGCGCCGAACAGGGCCCTGCCGACCTCGTCCGAGTACGAGCCGAGCAGCAGCGGCGCGGCCTCCACCCGCAGGCACTCGGGCACCATGGAGGAACGCCAGTCGCCGCCCCCGTACTTGGAGTCCCAGCGCCTGGCGTCCTCCGCGGCCTCGCGGAGCTTCTGCACATCGCTGTGGCCGACTTTCAGCGGTGCTCCCGAGCCCTCCGAGGGGCCCGCGTCGCGTGCCACCGAACTGTCGGCCGGGGTTATCAGCCACCGTGAGGCGGGCGTGGCGTACGCGCTCACCGCGAACGATCCGGCGAGCGACTGCCAGATGCCGCCGGAGCCGGCCCGGCGCCCGGCGAGGTCCAGCCGGTACAGCTCCGTAGCGGACCTCACCGCCTGGCCGACGTCTCTGGGGAAGGCGAGGCCCACTTCGGGCGCGGGATCCGCGTCCGCCAGACCGATCTCGTGGAGCGGCACCGGGCGGCCGAGTTTCTGGCCGATGGCGGCCGCGATGAGGTGGGGCGCGGCGCCCTGCGGCACCATGCCCTTCGACACCCAGCGCGCCACCGACGTCTTGTCGTAGCGAAGAGTCAGTCCCCGCTGGGCGCCAAGATCGTTGACGCGCCGCGCGAGTCCCGCATTGCTGATTCCCGCGAGGGCGAGAACGGCGCCGAGTTTTTCGTTCGGCCCGCGTTGCTCCCTGGACATGCGCCACCCCTCGACACAGACGGCTGCCGCGGCGGCATAGGCACGCGGCATTCGTAAACCCAGCGTAGTTCGCCGCATCCCAAGCGTTAAGGGGCGAAAATCCGGTTGGCGGGATTGTGGTCCGTACGAGAGTACGGACTGTTGCGACGTGCTCCCGCTGTGTGGCCGTGCGCCCGTCCGTGCGCTCTTCTCCGGCCACGAGTGGAGCGCTTCGATGGGCCGTGCGTGGGTCGGCCCGCTGTACTGGATCCAGTGGGCTGGGGGACACCGCCGCCTACATCCCCGCGGGCGGCGGACGGTCCGGGGGGCGAACTCCGCCTCCCGGGCTGCGCGTTGACTGTGCGTTGCGCAGAGCCTGTACGGAGCGTGTTGTGAGTCCTGCCTCCCGTGGCCGATTTGGCCGAAAATAGACGGTGTCTTGCGCGGGCAATTACCGCTCCGACCACGTGTCTTGAGGGCGCACAGGGAGTTTTTGGGGAGCGTTTCGGGGCGCATTCACGTCGCACACGCATGCGCACGGCTTTGTGGATTCGCAGACCGAGCTGCCGTGATCTCCTTTTCTCGGGTGGGTGTTCGCCGAACAGACGTTGATCGCCCGCGGATCTCCGCCGGATCAGGCATGGACCATGCGCGGATCGGGCATGGATCGGCGCGTATGCGTTCGCGGAAGCGCATTCCCGGCTCGCGAGGGGAGTGCTCCGGGGCGCATTGTGAGGTGCGCAAGCCATCGCACAGGCCCCTTCGCGTGCTTCCTTCGTGGCAGCATGGTGACCGGTTCGTACGGTGCACTGGTTGTCCACAGCCTGTGGAGGCGGCGATGCGGTGGTTGGTGGGATGGAGCAGTACCGCCGCTGCGGCGCCCTTGATCGGTTCCGCGGGCGCCACCGGACTCGACGGCGAGACCGTGCACCCCGTGGGCTCCCAGCTCCTGTGGGGCGACCCCGACCCGCTGTGGGCGGTCGGAGACTGGCGCCCCGACGAGGTACGCGTCGTGCAGGCCGACGCCCAGACCCGGATCGCGGTCCTCGGCACCTGCGGCGCGAGCGACGAGGAGCTGAGGGTCGGCCTGTTCGCCGCGCGCGGCGGGGCACTTCGCCATCTGACCGCCTGGTCCGGCAGCTACACGGCCATCGTCCAGGTCGGCCGCCGCGTGACCGTGTGCGGGGATCTCGCGGGCGCCCGCCCGGTGTTCTACACCCCCTGGGCGGGCGGCACGGCGTACGCGACCGCCGCGCTCCCGCTGGCCGACCTCATCGAGGCCAACCTGGACTTCGGGCACCTGGCAGCGCTGCTCGCCGCCCCCGACGTACCGGGCGCACTGCACGACTCGACGCCGTACGACGGCGTGCGTCGCATTCCGCCGGGGCACGCGCTGATCCTGCGCGCGGGGGCGCGTGAGATCGCCGGC
Organism: Streptomyces spongiae; assembly: GCF_009377185.1. GTDB lineage: Bacteria > Actinomycetota > Actinomycetes > Streptomycetales > Streptomycetaceae > Streptomyces > Streptomyces spongiae. The sequence goes on along the minus strand of NZ_VJZC01000624.1, from coordinate 1,645 downwards.
TACGAGCCCGTCGCGTCCCTCGCCGTCGCCGCGCCGTCCGCCGACCCGGCGAGCGCGGTGGACGCCGTCCGGGACGCCCTCGTAGAGGCCGTACGCACCCGTCTGGCCGCCCCCAGACACGTACCCGGAGCGGACATCGACCCCGGCCCGGTCCCGGGCATGGGCCCGGCGGAGCGGCGCGCGGCGCGCGGAACGCCGGTACCGGGCATCGGCGCCGACCTCTCCGGCGGCCCGGCCTCCGGAACCCTCGCCCTGCTCGCGGCGGGCCTGCCGGGCGCTCCGGGAACGGTCCTGGGCCACGGCACGGGCGCCGGTGAACGCCTCCTGGCCGTCACCTTCAACGACCTCGCCGTACAGGGCCGTGAGGGCGAACTGGAACGAGCGGGCACCCTGGCGGCCAACCCCCGCCTCCACCACGTAGTGGTGGCAGGCGGAGAGGAAACGCTCCCGTACGCGGACCTGGACGGCCCCCTCACGGACGAGCCGGCCCCGTCCCTGATCACCGCGGCCAGGCACCGCGCACGCCTGGCCTCCGGCAGCGCGGACCACTTCACGGGCTACGGCGCGCGGCAGGTCCTGGACGCCCACCCGGCCCGCCTGGCGGACCTCCTGATGGACCGCAAGAGGCGGCACCTGGTCCGCCCGGTCGCGGCGCTGGCGAAGGCGGACGGCTCCGTCATGGTCCCCGCGCGCGTGTACGCGGCGGCCCGCAAGCTGGCCCGCACCCATTACCGCGCGGGCGTGGATTCCCTCGCCGACCGCCTCCTCCAGAAGCACTTCGAGGAACCCGGCGGCGCGGTCGGAGCCTCCCTCGCCGCGCTCACCTGGGCGAGACCGGGACCAGCCGCCCGCTGGCTGACGGGCGAGGCCCTGGCAGAAGTATCGATTCGTCTCCAGGCCGCCACGAGCCGCCCGATCGTCAGTCCCGGCCAGCGTCCGGGCGACTTCCGCGCGCGTGCGGCCCTCGCCCGCCACGCCGCCGACATCCGCGTCCTCGAACAGGCCGCCGAGATCCGCTTCCAGCGCCTGCACACCCCCTTCCTCGACAACCAGGTCGTACGGGCATGCCGCGTCCTCCCGGAGGCGCTGAGGGTCCAACCGGGCGCCCGCGCGGCCATCCTCCGCACGGTGTTGGAGGGCGCCGGCGTCGCCGACCTCCCACCGGGCTGGGGCGCCCCTTCCCACGCGACCTCCGCGGCGGCGGCCCGCACCGGTCTCCGAGTGGCGGCCGACGCCCTGGTGACCCTCTTCGACACCCCGCTGCTCGCCCAGGCGGGCCTGGTCGAAGCGCGCGTGGTCCGCAAGGCGCTCCGCGCGGCCGCCGACGGCGAACCCCTCCCCCTGGACGGCCTCGCCGACCTCGTCTCCCTCGAACTCTGGCTCCGCCGCCTCCTGGCCCGCCGAGGCACCTGCTGGACAGGCACCCCAGCCCGCCAACGCGCGGTACCCGCCGGCATCACCCCCCAACGAGGAGCCCTGGGAGCGGGAGCGTCGATCCGCCGCGCATGACGCTGTGGCCGGTCCGCCATTCGAGAACGGGCCCACCAAGGCCAACAAGCCACCCACTCCAGCCGGGCCACTACCGCCAACAAGCCCCCACCCCAGCTGGCCCGGCATCTGAGGACGGGACGGTTCAGGCCGAGAC
>NZ_VJZC01000623.1 GCF_009377185.1 Streptomyces spongiae | reverse complement strand
GCCCGGCAGGGGCATGCGGTGTGCTCGTGGGTGCCACGGCATCGGGTGCGGCCGAGGAGGCAGCGACGGTGGCGAACTGCTCGACGCCGGGGCGTGGTTCAGGCGGGTCCGAGGGCTCGGGCTCAGCCGGGTCGGTGGCCTCGGGCGTCGGCTCTGTCTCGGCCGGCTTCTCCTGTACACCGACCGGGGTGGGCTCAAGGCTGAGGTAGACGTCCTCCAGAGTGGGACGGGCGAAGCGGAAGTCGTCGACGCGGGTCACGCCCACGTCGGTGACCAGGACCTCCAGTAGGGCCTGGATCCGGTCGGGCGGCGCCGTGAGGAGGTAGCTGCCGCTGCGGTCGCCGGGCGTGACGACACCGATCCGGCCGAGCCTCGCTGTCTCCTCGTCGGTGAAACTGCCGCCGTCGCGGACGAACAGCTCCAACCGTGCCTGAGCGCCGGTCTGCTCCTTCAGTTCGCCGGGCGTGCCCATGGCGGTGATACGGCCGTCGTGCATGACGGCGACACGGTGAACGGCCTTCTCCGCCTCAAGCACGTTGTGGGTCACGAGGACGACGGTCGTGCCCTCCTCGGTGGCTTTGCGTTGCACGATGCCCCAGATCAACCGCCTGTTGTGCGGGTCGAGTTCGTTGGTGGGCTCGTCGAGGACGATGAGCTCGGGGCGGCCCATCAGGGTCATGCCGAAGTTCACCAGCCGCATCAAGCCGCCACTGAGCCGTTCCACCTGCCGGTCCGCATAGGGGCCGAGGCCGAGCTCCTCGATCAGCTCGTCGGTCTGGCGCCGGGCGTCCGCCTCGCTCTGGCCGCGCAACCGCCCCGTGTAGTGCAGGGCCCGGCGGGCCTCGATCAGCCGCATCGACAGGCCGCGTTGCGGCAGGAAGCCGACGGTGGACTTCACCAGCTCGGGGTGGCGCACCACGTCGATGCCGTTGACGGTGACGGAGCCGGACGTGGGGCGCACCAGCCCCAGCATCTGCAGGACGAGCGTCGTCTTGCCGGCGCCGTTGGCTCCGAACAGGCCGAACACCTGCCCTCGCGGCACGCTGAGCGTCAACCCGTCGTTGGCCCTGATGAGTTCGCCGCCCCGCCCGCGATAGGCGCGCACGAGATCACGCACCTCGACGGCCGGACCATCGTCCGTCTTGACCATGCCCACGTCTCATCGCCTCTTCGGCTCAGGGACCCGGCCCTCGCCGCTGGTCCGCCGTTCGTGTACCGGTTCACCCACGCTAGGCGCGGCGCGGCCGGGGACGTCAGTGGAACCTCTCCACCCCTCGGTCATCCGTTGCCGAGTTCGTCGTCGAGGAAAGCGAACATCTCGTCGTCCGACAGGTTGTCCACGTCGAGCTCCTCCGCCTCCTCGGGGTCGTTCGCGGCCTGCTCCGGTGCCGTCCCGGCCGAGGTGGCGAGGGCGGACCAGCGCGAGCGCAGGACGTCGAGTCGTCCCGCGATCTGCCGGTGCCCCGCACCGTCGGCGGCAGTCTGCGGCAGTGCCGCGATCAACCGCTCGACACGTTCGAGGGCGGCCAGCAGGCCGTCGGCTCCGGTCCGCTCCCCCTCGGGGGCGAGCAGCGTGTACAGGTGCCGGGCGACGGCCTCCGGATTCGGGTGGTCGAGGGCAAGCGTGGCCGGCAGCCGCAGGCCCGTCGCGGTGCTCAGCGCGTTGCGCAGTTCCACGGACATCAGCGAGTCGAAGCCGAGGTCGCGGAAGGCCCGGGCCGATTCGACCTCGGTCGTGCCGCCGGGCCGGTGGGCGAGCACGCGGGCGGCCCGGTCGCGCACCAACTCCAGTACGGCCGCACGCCCCTCGGTCTCGTCCAGCGTCGCGAGCCGTGCCACGAGCCCCGGATCGGTGGACCGGGCCGCCGACCGTCGCACCGGGACCAGGCCGCGCAGCAGCGCGGGCACGTCGTCACGGGCGCGCAGCGCCGCCGCGTCGATCCGCACCGGCAGCAGCACGGGGTCGGCGGCGGAGACGGCCCGGTCGAACAGGGCGAGGCCCTCGTCGGTGCTGAGCGGCGGGAAGCCGGCCGCGCGCATCCGCTCGACATCGCGTGCGGTGAGCGCGCCGGCCATGCCGTCGGGCTGCCGCCACGGTCCCCAGGCCAGCGAGCGGGCCGGCAGGCCGAGCCGGTGACGGTGCCGCACGAGCGCGTCGAGGAACGCGTTCGCGGCGGCGTACGCGCCCTGGCCGGCGTTCCCGAAGGTGCCGGCGGCCGAGGAGAAGACCGTGAACGAGCGAACGTCCGGCAGCAGTTCGTGCAGATGCCAGGCGGCGTCGGCCTTGGGGCGCAGGACGGCGGCGACGCGCCCGGGCGTGAGATGCGCGGCGGTGCCGTCGTCGAGGACGCCCGCCGCGTGCACGACATGGCCGACGCGCCGTCCGGCCAGGACGGCGGCGAGCGCGTCCCGGTCCGCGACGTCGCAGGCCACCGCCTCGACGCGGGCCCCCTGCCCGGTCAGCTCGGCGACGAGGTCCGTGGCCCGCGGGGCGTCGGCGCCGCGCCGGGACACCAGGAGCAGGTCCCGCACGCCGTGCCTGGCGACCAGGTGCCGGGCGAGGACGGCACCGAGGCCACCGGTGCCGCCGGTGATGAGCACGGTTTCCCCGTCGTCGAAAGGCACCTCCACCGTCGGCAGGCCTTCGCCGGGGTCGGCGGTCACACGCTCCAGCCGCGGCACCAGCACCTCGCCGTCCATCAAGGCTGCTTCGGGCTCCATGACACTCAAGGCGCGGGCCAGGCCGGACGGTTCGCCGGGCACGTCGAGCAGGGTGATGCGGCCGGGGTGCTCGCTCTGCGCCGAGCGCAGCAGTCCCCAGGCAGCGGCGGCACCCGGCTCCGACCCGGTGGTGGCCCCACGGACCACGACCACGAGCCGTGCCCCGGCGAACCGTTCGTCGGCCGACCAGGTCCGGGCGAGGGACAGTGCCGCGCCTGCGTGCGCGTGGGCGGATGCGGCCGGGTCGGCTCCGGATTCCCCCAGCGGGGCCAGCACCAGGCGGTGACGTTCGGCGACGGCGGCGAGTCCGTCGTACGGCACCGCCTTGACGCCGGCCGCGGCCAGTTCCCCGGCGAGATCCTCGGGCAGGTCTCCGAGTACGGCGATCTCGGCGGGCGCCGCCACGGCCGGGGAGTCTCCGACTGGTGTCCACGCGGTCCGCAGCAGCGTATCCGGAGCGACGGCGGACCCGGCACCGGTCACCTGGCCGTCGTCGACGGGCCGTACGGTCAGTCCGCCGACGGTGAGGACGGCCCCGCCCTCGGTGTCCGCGACCGCGATGTGCACGGTCCGTTCCCCTGTGGGCACCAGCCGGGCGCGCGCCGTGCGGGCACCCGAGGCGAAGAGGGCCACGTCCTCCCACGAAAACGGCAGCGCCGTACCCTCGTCGCCGCCCGCACCCGTGAAGCCCGCCGCGTGCAGCACCGCGTCGAGGAGGGCCGGGTGGATGCCGTAGCCGTCGGCCGCCGTGTCCGGGTCCAGGGACACCTCGGCGAACACCTCGTCGCCCCGCCGCCAGGCGTGTCGCAGAACGCGGAAGGAGGGCCCGTAGTCGAATCCGGCGTCCGCCAGCATGTCGTAATGGGCGTCGAGTTCGATCGGGTCGGCGCCCTGCGGGGGCCACATGTCCACGCCGAAGCCCCGATCCACGGCAGCGGTATGGGTCAGCGTGCCGTGCGCGTACGCGGTCCACGGCCCGTCGGTGCCGTCCCGCTCGGGCCGGCCGTGCATGGTGAAGGTGCGCCGCCCCTCGTCGTCGGCACCGCCGATCCGCAGCTGCAGCCTGACGCCGCCTGTGTCGGGCAGCACGAGCGGTGCGACCGTGGTCAGTTCCTCGATGCGTCCCGCTCCGAGTTCGTCGCCGGCTCGGATCACCAGCTCGACCAGCGCCGCACCCGGCACCAGAGCCCGGCCGAGCACGGTGTGATCGGCGAGCCAGGGCTGCGCCTGCTGCGAGAGCAGGCCGGTGAACACCGCGCCGTCACCGTCCGCGAGCATCATCGCCGCGCCGAGCATGGGATGCCCTGCCGGCACGAGCCCGGCGGAACGCACGCCGCCGGCGCCCGGGCCCGTCGGCTCGGGCCAGAAGCGCTGCCGCTGGAAGGGGTAGGTTGGCACGTCGACGAGGCGGGCGCCGGTCCCGCCGAAGTACGCAGGCCAGTCGACGAAGACGCCGTGCACGAAGAGTTGCCCGAGTGCGACGGCCAACGCCTCTTCCTCGGACTGGTTCTTGCGCAGGCTCGCGGTCGCGAGAGCTGTCTCGGGGGCGGCCTGCTCGATGAGGGCGGTGAGGGTGCCGTCGGGCCCGATCTCCAGGAAGCGCGTGACGCCCTGCTCGGTCAAGGTGTGGATGCCATCGGCGAAGCAGACGGTCTCACGGACATGACGGACCCAGTAGTCCGCCGAATCGGGAGCGACGAGGCGCCCGGTGAGGTTGGAGACGAGCGGGATGGACGGCTCGTTACAGCGCAGACCCGAGATCGCCGCAGCGAACTCGTCGAGCATCGGGTCCATCAGCGGTGAGTGGAAGGCATGCGAGACCCGCAGCCGGGTGGTACGCCGGCCCGGCAGGGCGGCGGCGACCGCCAGAACAGCCTCCTCCATGCCGGAGAGGACGACCGAGGAGGGCCCGTTGACCGCCGCCAGGGACACACCCTCCGTGAGATACGGGGTGACCTCGTCCTCGCCGGCGTCCACCGCCAGCATCAGCCCGCCCTCGGGCAGCGCCTGCATCAACCGCGCCCGCGCCGACACCAGCACACACGCATCCGCCAGCGACAACACACCCGCCACATGAGCAGCCGCGACCTCACCCACCGAATGCCCCGCCACGAAGTCCGCCCGCACACCCAGTGACTCCACCAGCCGGAACAACGCCACCTCAACAGCGAACAACGCCGGCTGCGTGAACTCCGTACGGTTCAGGATGCTTTCGTCATCGCCCCACATGACGTCGCGGAGGGCGGGGTCGAGTTCAGCCAGAACCTCATCCAGAGCCCGGGCGAACACCGGGAAACGGCCATACAACTCACGGCCCATCCCCACACGCTGAGCACCCTGACCGGAGAACACCAACGCCAGCGACCCACCAGCCGCCACACCCCTCGCCGCCTCAGCAACACCTCCCGACGAAGCCAGCAACACCGCCCGATACGCGAAGGAAGCCCGACCGGCCGCCAGCGTGTAGGCCACATCCACCGACGGCTCGCACGGCTGGAGTTCCCGGATCCGCTCGTCCAATGCCTCCTTCGAGCGTGCCGACACCACGAGGGGGACGACGCGTCCGCTGTCGTCGGCAAGGGGCTCTTGCTCCGGTCCGGCTTCGAGGATGACGTGTGCGTTGGTACCACTGAGACCGAAGGAGGACACGGCGGCGCGGCGCGGGCGGTCACCGTCCGGCCACGCCACCGGCTCCCGCACCAACTCCACCGCACCCGCCGACCAGTCCACATGCGACGACGGAACATCCACATGCAACGTCCCCGGCACCACACCATGCCGCATCGCCAGCACACTCTTGATCACACCAGCCACACCCGCAGCAGCCTGCGTATGCCCCAGATTCGACTTCACCGACCCCAACAACAACGGCCGCTCACGACCCTGCCCATACGTCGCCAGCA
>NZ_VJZC01000622.1 GCF_009377185.1 Streptomyces spongiae | reverse complement strand
CCCGCCGCCCTCGGCAGACCGGTCCCCGCCAGGTCCCCCCATCCCGGTCATCGCCGACGCGGGCATGGTGGCCGAGCCCTTCGCGAGACCGGCCACGATCATGAGGGTGAACAGGGCCGTTGCCCCCGCTCCGGCAGCCCGTACGGCCAGTTCACCGGCGGTGAACCTCCGCTGCTGCCCCTGCCGCAGTCGCCGGGAGAACACGAGCCACAGGACGACGGCGCCGACCAGCGTGACGCCGAGCGGTACGACATGGGCCGCGCCGCTGATCGACGGGCTCATGCCACCGCCGCCGAACAGCGAGGCCAGCCCGCCCATCGACCCGCTGTCTCCGGAGACATCCGAACCCGCGCTGACCGAGCCGCCGACGGCCATGGCCGTCAACGTCATCGTCAACGACCACAGCGACCCGAAGGACCCCGCGTCGAGCAGGGCCAGCGCGAGCGCGGACACGACCGCCATGGCCACCACCGCGCACAGCACGGCAGCGGCCCCTTCCAGAGCGTTCTGCCACGGGCCGATCAACCGCAGCGGCACGGTGTGGTGTGGTGACCGTGGATTCGGACCGGGCCGCGGACCGGAACCGGGCCTGGTCTGGAGACGGGGCGTGGTGGCAGCCATGCAGGGAACACTCCGCTTCGCTCGCGGGGAGCACACGGCGCCGAACGGGGGGAACTCTCGGCGCCGTGTGCCATGGACCCGCACACACTGGCGGTCACGGGTACGACGTTCCCGAGAGGTTCTGTGAGGTTTCTGAGAGCCGGCGGGAGAACACCGCAGGTCACGGGGCACGCATGCCCGAGAGGTCACGCCGTTTCCCAGAAAGTTCCCAGAACGAAAGTCCCAGAACGGCGGACGAGATCAACTCATCAACAGGGCCCGCCCCTGCCCGCGCTGATCATGGGCCAGTGTGGCGGGGTACACGGCTCCCGAACCGAACCGCCGCCGGGCCCGGTCCGCGGCCGCTTCGGCGGAGCGGGCACGGTCGTCACCGGGGTCCAGGGAGAGTTGGCGGTGAGCGCCGTCGGCCGACCGCAGGTCGTCGGCTCGGATCACGAAGGCGCGCACGCGTGCTCGTTGCAGCCCGAGGCTGGTCAGCAGCCCCAGGGCAGCCGCCGCCAGGGTGGGTGAGTGGTTGCTGGGTTCCGGCAGGGGACGCGTGCGGGTGCTGGAGCTGCGGTCGGCGTAGCGCACGGTGAGAGTCAGCCGGCCGGCGACCTGCTTTTCACCGCGCAGGCGTTGACCGATCCGGTCGGCGAGCCTGAGGACGGCCTGATGGTGCCGCGCCGGGTCGAGGCAGTCGCGGTCCAGCACGAGGTCGGCGGTCAGGTGGGCTGCCGGCTCCGTGGGGGTGACCGGGCGGGGGTCGTGGCCTCGGGCGCGTTCGGTCAGGAGTCGCGCCTGGCCGACACCGAGGAGGCGTTGCAGGGTGGCCGCGGGTATGTCGACGATCTGGCCGATGGTGTGCAGCCCGTATCTGCTGAGCGTTTCCGCTGTGGCGCGGCCGATACCGGGCAGTGCGGTGACCGGTCGGGGGTACAGCCAGTCGGCGGCCTGTTCGGTGGGGACCCAGGTGGTGTCGCCGGGCGCGGAGGCGTCGGCCGCCATGGTGGCCAGCATGCGGTTGCCGGCGAGGCCGGCGCTGCTGTCGATGTCGTAGAAGAGCTTCAGCCGCATCTTCGCCGTCTGGACCATGTCGTAGGGAGACAGGTCGAAGTACCTGAGCGCGGAGGTCAGGTCGAGTTGGACGGCGTCGGGTGGGACGGCCTGGACGTGGGGCGTGATGCCAGACATCAGTTCGATTACGTCGTCGTACTGGGCCTCGCTCAGCGCCGCGTGCAGGTGGAGGTGGGCGATGTGGCGCCGGCGTCCGGTCATCCCGCGCTCCCCGGACTGCGGTGGCCGAGCTTCTTCAGGTCGGCCGAGCGGCTGCCGGCCGGTTGCAGGTCGGCGTAGGGATGCAGCCGGGCGCCGGCGGTGCCGTCGGCCAGAGTGCGGTGCGGCTGCGCGGGGGCCGGCCGCGCCTGGGCGGGGGTCGGCTGCGGGTGGTCGGCGCCGAGCAGGGCGAGGGCGGCTTCGGGGCCGTGGTCGCGGCGGGCGGTGGCGATCTCGTCCAGGTCCCACGCCCTGGTGCCGACGACGGTACGGCGGGTGCCGCGCACCTGGACCGTGCCGCGCACCAGCAGCAGTCCGCTGTGGAAGACGGTGTGCGCGCAGGCGGGGTGGGAGTCCTCGAAGAAGGCCAGGTCGACCAGGCCGGAGCCGTCCTCAAGGGTGACGAAGATGATGCGCTTGCCACTGGCGATCGGCGGGGTCTGGGTGGAGGCCCGCACACCCGCGACGAGCACCTGCTGACCGGCACGCATCCCGGCCAGATGCGCCGCGTCCGTCGCGCCGATCTCCCGCAGCAGCCGGTGGTGGTACTCCATCAGGTGCTTGGAGACGTCGATGCCGAGGGTGCTCAGCTCCGCGCTCAGGGCCTCGCGTCCGGTCATCTCCGGCAGACCACTCGGCTCCGCTCCTCCGACGGCGTTCACGTCGATGGGCAGCTGACCCCTGCTCGCGGACCGGGTGCGGGAGGCCCGGTGGAGTTCGGAGATCTGCAACAGCAGATCGCGCCGCGTCAGACGCCCGTCGTGCAGGGAGCCCAGGGCCCCGATCTCGGCGAGGCGTTCGGCGACCGGCCTGCTGGGACGAGCCCGCTGCCAGAAGTCCGACAGCGATCCGTACGGCTGGCCTCCCTCGATCCGTGCGCACTCCTCCTCGCTGATGCCGTGCACCCCGGACAGCGCCAGCCGCACACCCCACCGCTCCTCGTCGGCCTTCTCCACGATGTGCCGCACCCTGGAGCGGTTGATGTCGACGGGAAGGACCCGCACCCCGTGGCGGCGCGCGTCGGAGACGAGGACGCGCTTGGGCCACATACCGGGGTCGTGCTCCAGGAGTCCGGCCAGCAGGAAGGCCGGGTAGTGCGCCTTGAGCCAGGCGCTCTGCAGGGCCGGTACGGCGAAGGCGACCGCGTGGGCGCGGCAGAACCCGTACGCGCCGAAGGCCTCGACGGTCTTCCAGACCTCGTCCCGCACCTCCGCGCCGTAACCGCGGGCGCGCGCCAGGCGGTGGAACCAGTCCCTGATCCGGGGCAGCCGCTCCTTCTCCCCGAGCGCCCGCCGGGCGATCTCGGCCAGGGCGTAGTCGCAGCCCGTCATCACCGACAGGGTCTCGATGATCTGCTCGTGCCAGATGGTCACGCCGTAGGTGTCGGCGAGCACCGGTTCGAGGTCCGGGTGGGCGTACTCCGGTGTGCCGCCGTGCCGGGCGGCGATGTACCGCTCGGGCATACCTCCGGCGACCGGCCCGGGCCGGAAGAGACTGATGTCGGCGATGACGTCCTGCGGGTCGCGGGGCTGGAGCCGGGACAGCAGGTCCTGCTGGCCGGGCGACTCGAGCTGGAACAGACCCAACGTCCGACTCTCCTGGATGAGCTTGAAGGCGAAGACGTCGTCGAGGGGCACCTGTCGCGGGTCGTCGAGGTCGATGCGGTTGCCGGTGATGCGTTCGATCTCGTCGACGGCATGGGCCATCGCGGACTGCATCCGCACACCCAGGACGTCGAGTTTGATGTTGCCCAGCGCCTCGATCTCCTCCTTCGCGGCCATGGCCATGGGGTAGTCGCCCTGCGGGGTGGGCTGCACGGGCAGCCGGTCCAGGAGGGTGGCGTCGCTGATGACCACTCCGCAGGGGTGCATGGCCATGCCGTGGACGAGGGAGTCGAGCCCTTCGGCGAGCTCCCACAGCGGCCCGTACCGGTCCGCCTCGGCCGCCAGTTGCCGCAGCTCGGGCAGTTCGGCGAGAGCGGCGGTGATGTCCGACGCCCTGAAGTGCGGAAAGCTCTTGGCGATCCGGTCCACGTCGGCGGGCGCGATGCCGAGAGCGAGGCCGGTGTCCCTGAGCGCCCTGCGGGCGCGATAGGTCTCGGGCATCGCGGTGACGGCCACCCGTTCCTTGCCGAACCGGTTGAAGATCGTGTCGTAGCACTCCAGCCGACGGGCGGACTCCACATCGATGTCGATGTCGGGCAGCGAGGCCCGGCGCACGCTCAGGAAGCGTTCGAACAGCAGCCGATGGTCCAGCGGGTTGGCGGTGGCGATGCCCAGGGCATGGCAGACCATCGATCCGGCGCCCGAGCCGCGGGCCGCGACCCGGATGCCCTTGTCCCGGATGTCGACGACGACCTGTCCGACCGCGAGGAAGTACGAGTCGTAGTTGAGCGCGGAGATCACCGAGAGCTCTTCGTCCAGCCGCTCGAGTGCGGCTCGGTCGCGGTCCAGGCCGCGCCGGGCCATGCCTTCTTCGCACCGTCGGCGCAGCAGGTGTGCCGTGCCGCCCGTCGTGGGTGCGGCGCCGAGTACGTCCGCTTCGGGGAGGTGGGGTGTGCCGAGGCCCAGGTCGGAGACGGGGTCGACGGTGCACGCGGCCGCTGTGGCAGCGGTGTCCGCCAGCAGGCGACGGGCTCGTCGGGCGTCCGCTCCGGCACACTCGGCGACGATCCGCGCGACGCCCGCCATCCTTCTCTCGTCCTTGAGCCAGCGCTGCCCGCTGTCCAGGTGCCGCCGGTCGATGGGCCGCAGCAGCCGGGCGGCGTCCAGGACGTCGGCGAGTCGGTGCTGGTCCGGGTCGGCGTAGCGGACGGCGTTGGAGAGCACGGCGGTGGTGTGGGTGTGATCGGCCAGCGACAGGGTGCGGGCGGCCAGACGAAGCGACCCCGGACCAGTGCTGAAACGTTTATGCACGACGGCTTCCAGTCGGATCCCGCTCCCGAAGATCTCCCGCCACGGCGCGAGCAGCTTCACCGCGACGTCCTCCCTGTCCACGGCCAGCGCCCTCACCGGCTCCGAGAGCGGCCCCAGCAGCACGGTCAGGCCCGGGCCGCCGTGCTCGCGCAGCGCCGCCCACGGCACCACCGGCGTCCCACCGGCCTCGGTGCCATGGGCGGCCGAGGTGATACGGCACAGCCGGGCCCAGCCCGCCCGGTTCTGTGCGAGCAGCACGAACCGCAGGGGTGGCTCGACCACGTGGGCTCCGCCGCGCGCGGGGGTGCGGCGGCGCTGGGCGGGAGGCGGGGGCACGACGGCCTCCACCGCCAGGTCGACACCGAAGATCGGCCGAACCCCGCCCTTCGCGCAGGCCTGCGCGAACCGGACGACACCGGTGACCGTGTCCCGGTCGGTGAGCGCGAGCGTCGCCATGCCCCGCTCGGCCGCCCGCCGGACGAGGTGCTCGGGGTGGGCGGCGCCGTAGCGAGCGGAGTAACCGGACGCGACGTGCAGATGGGCGTAGCCCGCCATGCCGCACCTCCATCACTCCGCCCCTTTTCGGCCATTCGCCCGATATCTTCATCGTACGTCCGTTCGATTACTCTAGCCACATCAGCCCCGGTCAGCGACTCGATTCGAACACATCAACGATTATTCGGGGAGGGGGGAAGCGGTAGATGCGGTGGCCGGAACAGACACCTTCCCGTCACCTCTGCGGCGGGGCCGCGTAGTTGGCGACGATCGGTCCTCACGGCGGCGTGCGCCACCTCGGTGCGATGAGGTTCGTCACGTGGTGCGGGAGAGGGCAGGTGCACGGGGGGGGCTCCGCCCCAGGTGCACCC
>NZ_VJZC01000621.1 GCF_009377185.1 Streptomyces spongiae | reverse complement strand
GGTAGGGGCGGCGGGGGCGTCAGTCCTCCGTCGGGGGCACCACGCACGGCCCCTTGCGCCACCACTCCGGCAACATCGCGATCGCCTCGTCACCCAACGGATTCACCCCGGGCCCCGCGGCCAGCGAGTGCGCCACCAGCACATGCAGGCACTTCACCCGATCCGGCATACCCCCGGCACTCGGAAACCCCTTCAGCTCCTCGATCTCGTCACGGCGCCGAATGTAGTCCTCGTGCGCGGAGCGATACGCCGCGGCCAGCTCGGCATCCGCCGACAGCCGCTCCGTCATCTCCTTCATCACCCCGTTCGCCTCCAGCGTGCCGATCGCGGAGGCAGCCCGCGGACACGTCAGGTAGTACGTCGTCGGGAACGGCGTACCGTCCGGCAGCCGAGGCGCCGTCTCGACCACGTCCGGCTGCCCGCACGGGCACCGGTGCGCGATCGCACGCAACCCGCGCGGCGGGCGGCCGAGCTGCTGCTTGAAGGCCTCGACGTCCGCGTCGGTCGGCTCGGTGCGCTCAGTGGAAGGCGGGGGTGTTTCCATACCTGCTGCTTACGTCTCTCTCGTCAAGTCTCAGAGTTATCAGAGTCTCGGACTCTCACCGGCCTGCGGCGTCGGCCTTGTCGACCCCGTCCCAGACGTTGGCGTACCAGGGACGGTCCGCCGCCCCCTGCGTCGTACGCGACTGCTTCGCCGCGTCCGGGTCGATCACGATGTAGCCGGTCTCGCCGGGCATCACATAATGCAGCCGCTGCCGGATCTCCTGCTCGGCGTACGCGTCATCCTGCCAGCGCGCCTTGAGGTCGCGCAGCTGCTCGACCCGCTCGCGGGCCTCCGCACGCCGCTGCTCCAGCTCGGCGATCTCGGCACGCTGGGAGACGTACTGCCTTATCGGGTACGCCAGCGCCACGATCAGCGAGCAGAGCACGAGCGCGAGCAGGGCGGCGCGCCCGGTCAGCCGGGAGCGGCGGGCCTGGCGTTTGGTCTGGGAGCGGTAGACGCGGGCCGCGGTCTGCTCGCCGAGCAGTCGCAGCCTGGTCGCGGTGGAGAAACGGTCCCGGTCCTTCACAGCCATGTCCCCGCCTCCCGTTTCACACGCGCGTACGTCCCCGCACACGGTACGGGACCGGTGCGGGGACGTACGTACGACTGGCTCGGCATTGACCCAGTACGGATCCGCGTACGGATCAGCCCTTGAAGCGGGGGAAGGCCGAGCGGCCCGCGTACACCGCCGCGTCGTCGAGGATCTCCTCGATGCGCAGCAGCTGGTTGTACTTGGCGACGCGCTCGGAGCGGGCCGGGGCGCCGGTCTTGATCTGGCCGCAGTTGGTGGCGACGGCGAGGTCGGCGATGGTGACGTCCTCGGTCTCGCCGGAGCGGTGGGACATCATGCACTTGAAGCCGCTGCGCTGGGCCAGCTCGACGGCGTCGAGGGTCTCGGTGAGCGAGCCGATCTGGTTCACCTTCACCAGCAGGGCGTTGGCCGCGCCCTCGTCGATACCGCGGGCCAGGCGCTCGGGGTTGGTGACGAACAGGTCGTCGCCGACGAGCTGGACCTTGTCACCGAGCTTGTCGGTGATGGTCTTCCAGCCGTCCCAGTCGTCCTCGAACAGCGGGTCCTCGATGGAGACGAGCGGGTACGCCTCGACGAGGTCGGCGTAGTAGTCCGTCATCTCGGCGGCGGTGCGCTCCTTGCCCTCGAAGAGGTACACGCCGTCCTTGTAGAACTCGGACGCGGCGACGTCGAGCGCGAGGGCGATCTGCTCGCCGGGGGTGTAGCCGGCCTCCTTGACCGCTTCCAGGATGAGGTCGAGGGCCTCGCGGTTGGAGCCGAGGTTCGGGGCGAAGCCGCCCTCGTCGCCGAGGCCGGTGGCCAGGCCCTTGCTCTTCAGGACCTTCTTGAGCGTGTGGTAGATCTCGGCGCCCCAGCGCAGGGCCTCGGAGAAGGTCTCCGCGCCGATCGGGGCGATCATGAACTCCTGGATGTCCACGTTGGAGTCGGCGTGCGAGCCGCCGTTCAGGATGTTCATCATCGGCACCGGCAGCAGGTGCGCGTTCGGGCCGCCCAGGTAGCGGAAGAGGGGGAGGTCGGACGCCTCGGAGGCGGCGTGGGCGACGGCGAGGGAGACGCCGAGGATGGCGTTGGCGCCGAGGGAGCCCTTGTTGTCGGTGGCGTCCAGGTCGAACATCGCCTGGTCGATCAGGCGCTGCTCGGTGGCGTCGTAGCCGACGAGCTCCGGGCCGATCTGCTCGATGACGGCGAGGACGGCCTTCTCGACGCCCTTGCCGAGGTAGCGGTTCGAGTCGCCGTCGCGGAGCTCGATGGCCTCGAAGGCGCCCGTGGAGGCGCCGGACGGGACGGCGGCACGACCGGTGCTGCCGTCGTCGAGGCCGACCTCGACCTCGACCGTGGGATTGCCTCGGGAGTCCAGGATTTCCCGGGCTACGACGACGTCGATGGACGGCACGAGCATCTCCTTCTGGGATGTGACGCGGGTACGCGGGCCATGGCCCTGCGGGATGAGCCTAACCGGCTCCGGGGGATCGGCCAGTCTCCCGCCCACCCCGTGGACCAAACCGAGAGTAAATTGTTCCTGAACTGAACAAAAAGCCGCGGTCGAGGAACGCCGGAACAACCACGGCGGCGGAGGAAGTCGAACGAAAAAGCCCCGCTCCCGGTGCGTACGGGGGAACACGCACCGGGAGCGGGGAGCCCGTGGGGACGGGGGGAGGCCCCTCACGTGACCTCCACTATGGAGGACACGGTTGTGGGGGCGCTGTGGTTCAGCTGGGAACCGGCTCGGTCTCAGCTCAGGTGCAGCTGCTGGCCGGGGAAGATGAAGTCGGCCTCGTCGACGATGTCCTTGTTCAGCTCGAAGAGCTTCTGCCAGCCGCCTTCGACCTTCTTCTCCTCGGCGATGCTGCTGAGGGTGTCACCCTTGACGACCTTGTACTCGCCGTCGCCCTTCTTGACCTTCTTGCCGGTCGGGGTCTCGACGGTGGCCCGCTCCTGGGAACGCGAGGCGCGCTGCTCCTGGCCGCTGGAGCTCTGGTCGCTCTGTGCGGAGGAGCCGGAGTCCGCGGACGAGCCCGACGAGCCCGAGTTCGAGGAAGCCGCCCCGCCGCCGGTCGAGGCGCCGGACAGACCCGTACCGCAGTTCGGCCAGGCACCCTTGCCCTGGGCCGCGAGGACCTTCTCGGCGACCTCGATCTGCTGGGCCTTGCTGGCCTGGTCGGCGGTGGAGGCGTACTGCGTGCCGCCGTACGCGGACCACGTCGAGGCGGAGAACTGCAGACCGCCGTAGTAGCCGTTGCCGGTGTTGATCGACCAGTTGCCGCCGGACTCGCACTGGGCGACCGCGTCCCACTCGGAGGCGGAGGCGGCGGAGGCGGTACCGGTCGCGAGCAGCGGGGCGGCGATGGCGGCACCGGTGACGCCGACCAGGGCGACGACACGGCTGGCCTTGGACGGACGACGGTGCTTGCCATTGCAGGAAGACAGCATGAAGTGATCCCCTCACCGACGCCTGCGAGGTGAGCTGTCGGGTTCGGGCCGGTTGAGTTGCCCGGCCGTGCGGTCGGCCTTTCGGCCTGGTGCGGACGGCTTCCGCCCTCCGCTTCCGCACGGCTTCACCCCAAGCCGTTCCCGGTCGTCTCTCAACTCCCGGGCCCGGCACTTACCTTGGGTCCCCCGCTCCTGCCTGCGGCGCTTGACGCGACGACTGTTCCCGTACGGCCGTTGGCAGGATTCGGCGTGCCGACCGCAGGGGCCCGCTGTGGCGAGCGATCACGACCGTAGACACGCGATCCGCGGATTGACAAAGACGATCAGGGCTTCTGTGACTCATCTCCCACCGAGATCAAAACGGGCATTCTCGGTGAAAGAAGGCACTAACTCTCGCTACTTTTCGCCCGATTCGTCACCGACATTCAGCCTCTGACCGGGGCGAATAAGGTCAGGGTCAGCACCGACCGCGCTCCCGCCCTCGACGCACAGCTCGCCCTAACCTCCGGACGGCGCAAGGGAGTCGACGATGCCGTAGAGATCGCCCCCGACGCGGGCGAGGTACGGGGCGTACGGATCCTCCGGCACCTCGACCTCCTTGACCGAGTCGTCGTTCCGCGAGGCGTGCCGCCCGGTGGAGCCGGCACCCGCGTCCGTACGGCCGTCAGTGGCACCCTCGTCAGCGGCACCGCCCCGGTGGCGCCCGGCCCCCGAGGTCGCGCTCTCGGAATCAGAACCGGAATCGGAAGCGGATTCACCGCCCTTCGAGGACTCCGAAGACTCGCCACTCTGCCCGGATTCGTCCGAATCGCCACTCTTCGACGCATTCGTCTGCGGACTGCCGGAGTCCCGGGACTCGCTTTCGCTGGAGTTGTTCAGCCCGGTGTCGGCCTTGGCGGACTGATCGGCGTCATCAGAAGAAGAGGAGTCGGACGAATCGGATGAGCTGGACAAGTCGCCCAGTACGCCGGTATCCACGTCGGCGGAACCGGAATCCTTGTTGAGCCCGTGGAGGAGCCCGCAGGTGCGCCAGACACCGACGCCCTTGTCGGCGAGGACCTTCTCGGCGACGGCTATCTGCTGGGACCTGCTGGCCTGGTCGGCGCTGGACGCGTAGTCGAGACCGCCGTACTCCTCCCAGTCATCCTGGGAGAGTTGCAGTCCGCCGTAGTACCCGTTGCCGGTGTTGGCGCTCCAGGAGCCGCCGCTCTCGCAGTCGGCGACCTGGTCCCAGGTCGTCCCGCTGGCCGCGCTCGCACCGGTCGCGCCGAGGAGCGGGATCGCGATCGCGGATCCGGTCACTCCGGCGGCGACGAGGAGGGCCGGAGCCTGACGAGGCCGACGGTGACGACCGTTCCCGGAGAGCATGCGGTTGCCTTTCACGCGACAGCAGGGGTCAGTGCGACGGGTGTGGTGAGTCGTCGTACTGATGCGTGAACGTATCGGCAGTCGAACTCTTGTCACAAGTCAATGGAGCACAGATCACGTGAAGATCACAGAGTTGAGGAAGTGTCACTTCACTGTCGTCCGAGCCGGTGTGAACTCCACGGGAAGCGTGCGCAATCCCCGCATAATGAGCCCGCCGCGCCAACGCAAATCGGCTGGATCCCCCGCGAGTCGGAGGTCGGGGAGGCGGGTGAGGAGAGTCGCGAGCGCGGTCTGTCCCTCCAGTCGGGCCAGGGGCGCGCCGAGGCAGTAGTGAATGCCGTGGCCGTAGCCGAGGTGCTGGTTGTCACGGCGGCCGAGGTCGAGGACGTCGGGGTCGGCGAACCGCTCGGGATCACGGTCGGCCGCGGCGAGCACGACGAGCACGGGGTCGCCGGCGGCGATGTCCTGCCCTCCGATGGTCAGCGGGCGGGTGGCGAAGCGCCAGGTGGCGAGTTCGACGGGACCGTCGTACCGCAGGAGTTCCTCGACGCCGGTCTCCAGGAGTCCGGTGTCCTGGGCGGCGAGCGAGCTCTGGAGCCGTATGCGCTGCTCGGGATGGGTGAGGAGGGCGTACGTCCCGTTCCCGATGAGGTTGACGGTCGTCTCGAACCCCGCGAACAGAAGGATGAACGCCATCGCGGCGGCCTCGTTCTCGCTGAGGTGCTCGCCGTGGTCGGAGGCGCGGATGAGACCCGAGATGAGGTCCTCGCCGGGGGCGGGAGTGTCGGGGAGGGCCT